>CAXMSJ010000058.1:0-16238 GCA_964196305.1 uncultured Acidimicrobiia bacterium | reverse complement strand
GTAATTGTTCTAAATAAAAAGGACATCAGTGCTGATATTGAGGCTGTCATGGAAACGGTGGAAACTGTCGCTCCCGGAATCGACGTTTTCCCGGTCAGTGCCACAGAGAACATCGGCCTTGATAGCTTGCAAGATTATATCGATTTTGGAAAAACCGTGGCGTTCCTCGGATCGTCAGGGGTCGGTAAATCGTCTTTGGTTAACGCTTTATTGGGCACAGATAAACAACAGGTGCGTCCAGTGCGCGACGGGGACGGTCGCGGACGCCATACAACCGTGCGAGGCGAACTATTTGTCCTCCCCCAAGGCGGGGTGTTAATCGACACGCCGGGTCTGCGCGAAATACAACTCTGGAACGACAGTGAAGGGTTGGCCAAAACCTTCGGCGACATCGAGGAACTCTTCACGCAATGCCGTTTTCTGGATTGCAGACACGACACGGAACCCGGCTGTGCGGTCAAAGAGGCGCTAGCTGACGGCAGACTTTCCGACCGCCGCTGGCAGAGCTATTTGAAGCTCAAGAAAGAACTTGATTATCTAGCCAACCGCCAGGACGCTCAAGGAAAGCTGGCAGAAAAAAAGCGCAAGAAAGAACTGGCTGTTCGCATCAAGCAAGTCAAAAACCGACCGCGAAACTAGAGTTACTCTGATCTACCTGTTATGACTTGATCCACGCCTGCCCGCGTGGGCTGGATTCGAGCGTGATTGATTTTGAGCACCAGATTTTCGACCATGACTCTTGTTGCCTGATTTGCCGTCACGCCGACCTTGATATCCACCAGAACCACTCTTATAAGGCCGTTGCCCTTGGCCATCGCGACGCTGATTGCCCCGCTTAGACGAGCCTGGTGCGGGTGCCTCTAGGTTCGGCATTTCAAAGTCGGTCACCTGGCGTCTATCAAGCTTCTTCTTTAGCAGGCGCTCGATTCCCCGAAGGAGGTTGGCTTCTTCGCCCGAGACCAGCGAAGCGGCCTGCCCCTCGTTCCCGGCCCGGCCTGTCCGTCCGATCCGGTGCACATAGTCCTCGGGAACATGAGGAAGTTCAAAGTTGACAACATGGGGGAGTTGGTCGATATCTAACCCTCGCGCAGCAATGTCTGTAGCTACCAACACCCTCACTTTTTCCGCCTTGAACTCGGCTAGGGCCTTGGTGCGAGCCGCCTGACTTTTGTTGCCGTGAATCGCTGTGGCGCTTAACCCGTCTTTCACGAGTTGCTGCGCCAAACGGTTTGCTCCATGTTTTGTCCGCGTGAAAACCAGCACCTGTTTCCAGTTCTCAAACGAGATAAGATAGGCAAGCAATTCCCGCTTCTTGCTCCGCTGCACTGGATAGACCACCTGAGAAATGCCGTCGGCCGTGCTGCCGCTGGCCGCTACCTGGATCTCGATTGGATCATTCAGCAGTTTTGCAGCCAGCCCGCGGATCTCATTCGGGAACGTAGCCGAAAAAAGGAGGTTCTGCCTCTGCTTGGGTAGTAAATTTATAATTCTCTTAATGTCGGGCAGAAATCCCATGTCAAGCATGCGATCTGCCTCATCGAGGATCAATGTCTCAACCTGTGAGAGATCGATTGTTCGCTGTCCGGCATGGTCTAAAAGACGCCCCGGCGTCGCCACTACAATATCGACCCCGCGACGCAACGCGCTGATCTGTGGGTTAATGCTGACCCCGCCATAGATAACGGTCGCCTTAACCGGCACATGCCGCGCGTAAGTGTTCACGCTCTCGTGAACCTGCACTGCCAACTCACGAGTAGGGGTCAGGATAAGTGCCCGTACCGGGCGACGCTTATCTCGCCGCCCACCTTGAGGGTGCGAACCGACAAGTCGCTGTAATAGGGGCAGAGTGAACCCAGCGGTCTTTCCTGTTCCAGTCTGAGCGCCGGCCATAACGTCGCACCCGTCGAGAATGACCGGAATGGACTGGACCTGAACCGGCGTCGGCTCGGTGTATCCCTGGTCCGAGACAGCCCGGAGCAGTTCAGGCGCAAGGCCCAATGATTCGAATGAAGTAGTGATAATGTTCTCCTTTGCTTGTGCCAAATTGGCAGTCGAGCCGCACACGTTCCGGTGTTTCACACACCCGCAAAGAAGAAATCTCATTAAGGGGGGATCATCGAAAAGGAATGGCTCCGCGCACATTATAACGAAAGTGCAGCTTAAAGGCCAATTCTTGACAATATGTTAGATATCTCCAATATTGTGTTATATATAAATAACTATTAGTTATATTTAATTAACACAAGGAGGCATGAATGAATCCGACCAACCGGATCGTCTTAAAGGCAATAGCAACCTTGCTGCTGATTCTAACCATGGGACTGCTGGGATACACGCTATGGGCTCGAGGTAAAACAACCGAAGCCGGGATGGCAGCCATGATCGCTGTGACCGTGGGAGTCTTCGCCGCCTTCGCCCTGAGAAACATGGCTAAGAGCACTCGCAAGGGTTTGCCGCTCGAAGATGAGTTCACTAAGCGGGCCAAGACAGCCGCAGCCGCTTTTGCTTTTTATGCCTCACTCTATTGGTGGTTAGCTTTGATGTACTTCCAAGACTATCTGGCCAAGCATCAGCTGCCAAAACTGGCTATCCTGGGCAGCGCCCTCATCTTCGGCCTGCGCTACTTCTATTTGACCAGAAGAGGAAATGTAGATTGAGAACACGCATGAAAGAACTGCGGGCCCGCCATGATCTGACACAGGAAGACTTGGCCAGAAAGGTCGGCGTGCGCCGCGAAACGATCCTTTTCCTTGAGAAGGGCAAGTACAATCCCTCACTCAAACTAGCCCATGATGTGGCACAGGCCCTCGAAACCTCCCTCGATGACCTATTTATCTTCGACGATGAACCGACCGAGAAAGACTAGACCAGGGTCGGGAAAATGGGTAAATATGCTAAGATGAGATACATTCTTAGGAGGTGAGCGAAGTGTTCTCTCAGATGAAATACTTTTTTCTCTACTGCTTTGAAGCCGCAGAGAAGATGGAAGAGAAAGCGACCAAGTTCGAAGACCAGCGGCAAGAGCGAATGGATGCTTTCCGAGCTGACAAGCAAGATATCCATGATAAGGCTCGCTCTCGGATAGAAAGCGCCAAAGATGAGATCCAGACACACGTCAAAGACACCCTCAACACTATGGGGGTTGCAACCAAGGACGAGGTGGATGAGATCAAATCACTCCTGACCGACCTAGCGCAAAAGGTCGACGATCTCTCTAAATGAGCGACCGGGGCCGCCTTAACCGCGGTCACAGGATCCGGGTCTTCACCCGGCTGTTCATCGGGATTACTTGGGATTTCTGGAAAGAATCCCGGATAGCCCGCAAACAGGGCCTAGCAGTCGCCCGCGAACGGATGTCTCGCCGGCATCGTCGACGGGCTATCCAATTCCGCGATACTTCCCTGACAATGGGTGGCGTGCTAATAAAGCTGGGGCAATTTTTCAGCACCAGAGTAGACGTCATGCCGACTGAGTACATTGAGGAGCTGACCAAGCTTCAGGACACAGTCCCGTCTGTCCCTTTCGCCCAGGTCAAGGAACTGATCGAGGCCGAGTTCGGTCGCCCATTGGACGAAATCTACACCGAGTTCGAACCGCAAGCCATAGCGGCCGCCTCTCTGGCCCAAGTCCACTTGGCAGTCCTGCCCACCGGAGAGCGGGTCGCCGTCAAGGTCCAGCGTCCAGATATCAGCAAGCTGGCCAATATCGACTTGGCTACTTTTAGTTACTTGATGGATGGCGTCCATCGTTTTACCAGATTCGGTCGGCAGATAGATATTCCGATGATCGTTGAGGAGTTTGTCCGTACTATCAGCGACGAACTGGATTTCCTGCGGGAAGCCGATAGTGCCGAGCGGTTTCGCGATAATTTCGCCGATAATGACCAAGTCCATATCCCGCGAATCTATTGGGAATACGCCTCGACAAAAGTGCTCACCATGGAGGCCATCTCCGGCTTAAAGGTCTCCGATTATGAAGCGATCGAGGCCGCCGGGATCGATCGCGAAGAAACAGCCCAGATCATTATTGATGCCTACCTGAAGCAAGTGTTGGAAGATGGCTTCTTCCACGCAGATCCGCATCCAGGCAACCTTTTTGTCAACCCCGGGCCCATTGTCACCTTTGTCGACTTCGGCATGGTCGGAGAGATCACGCCAACGATGAAAGGGGCTTTTCAAGAGGTCGTCGTCGGCATCGCCCAGCGCGACTCCCAGCAAGTCATCGAGGCCCTGCGAGAATTGAAGTTCGTTCGTCCGGGCGCAGATACGCGTTCGGTCAAAAATGCCATCGACTGGATGATGCAGAACTACTCGGGCCTGCGCGCCAACACTCTTAGCTTTAGTGAAGTGGAGGAGATACAAGAAGACATCTTGAGAATACTCCACGACCAGCCGCTAACCATCCCCGCCCAGTTCGCCTTCCTGGGCAAGACTTTTGGGGCAACCGTCGGGGTAACGACCGGGCTTTACCCAGAAATAGACCTGATCGAAGTGACTAAGCCCTATGTAGCCAAACTGACACGGGCAGCTGTACAAGATTGGGCAAAAATTGCGGTCAATGAAGCTAAAAATATGGCCCGCTTGCTGATAGCTGTTCCCAAACTTATCCACGATACCCTGGATGCCGCCCAGTCTGGAGAGCTAAGGGTCAAGGTGGACAGCCGAGAAATAGTCGAGGCGATCTCGCGGTCTCGCAGAGCCCGCGGCGGCTGGAGTGCCGCCCTCTTCTCGGGGCTGGTGTTAAGCGCCGGAGCCTGGATGATTACCCAAGACTTCCAGGCTCTAGGTTATATCTTTGTGGTCATGGGATTTATCAGCTTTTTGGCGAGCACCACCAAATAAAACGCAGGAGCTGGATCAGATCAGCTGGGCACTGGCCCTATATATACAGCCGTCGGAAGCGGGTGACCGTCGGCGCATAAAATTTCGCTCGGAGTGTAGAATCGATCGACCCGAATAAAAGCATCTTCGTTGTCTATGTCGGCAGCCATGAGTTTCAGTAGATCCTCTAGCTCTAACGCACATGTACTCATGATGACCTCCTTGGTAAAATTGCTGACAGTACATATATCGGCCCGGTCTCGTGAAGACTTGAACAAGGACACTTTCAGGCCGATGTATGAAAAGGACAGGCGACCGCAGCGACGACGAGAGGCGCAAGATTTGCGGATTTCAATAATCTATAGATGGGGGCCGCTCTTAACCTTAGCTGTGCTGCTCACTCTGGCTTTAATGCCGGGAACGGCCACCGCCGGCAAGAAACACTCCCGACCCTCTTTCGGGCGACTGGTCGCGCCCTTGCAAAGCTTTTCAAAGAATCTGGAAGCAGCCTTATTCGCGCTCGATAGTGATGTAACCGTCAGGATCCAACTTAAAGCAGCTAAAGCATTGGTCAGAGCAGCAAACGGGTCCGTAACGACACTACAAGTTCAACGGTCGACGACAATAATAAAATCTCAGCCCCAGACCCAAACCGGACGCACTGATTACAAAAAAGAACCGCTGAACGCCTCGGCACCACGAATCGAAGTGGGGGCTTCGGGGCAGGTAGTCGCCGAAGCAGCCGGAACCAAGTTGGCCGAGTTCAGCCGGGAGCAAAAACCAGCTATCGGATACTGGGAAAACCGCTATTTTCTAGTCGAGGGCGGGCAAACCCTAGCAGTCAGCGACGCCCCGATCCAGATACGCCCAAAAACAGCCGGTACGGCCCTGACCTTGCCAGGCTATACCGATATGAATTGGAACAACACAGTCAATCTCAACTGGTTTCGCGGATCGATCGAGGTGGTCCGCTCGCCTATTTCGGGCCGTCTCTGGGCAGTGAGCGAACTCTATCTGGAAGAATACCTCCGAGGCATCGCCGAGGCGCAGCACTCGGCCTCTATGGAGCACCTAAAAGTCATGGCGATCGTCTCGCGCAGTTACGCTGTCCACCACTTGGCCAAAGGCGGGCGACACCAGGGAGAACCATTCCATCTTAAGAACAGCCGCAACGGCAATGGCGATGACCAAGTCTACCGCGGGTACTTGTCGGAATCCCGACAACCGCGGATCGCCCAGGCAGCCGCCGACACCGCGGGCGTGGTCGTCACCTATAATGGAAACCCGGTCATCACCCCGTACTCTTCTAATCCCGGAGGACGCACCAGAAGTCCGAAAGAGGCCGGCTGGAACGTTGATTGGCCCTGGGTCGTCTCGGTGCCGGACCCCGACACTGCCGGCATGAGCCGCCTTGGACACGGGGTCGGACTGAGCGGTGAGGGCTCACGCAGACGAGCTGAGCGGGGCGAAACAGCGGCCCAAATCATCACCTATTACTTCCCCGGTGCTAGTTTGGGACGGGCAGCCACCGCCAACCAGACTGTACGCGTCTCTATCTTTAGTCCGAATTAAGTTTGAGTGCTATGATTCAGTCGTGAGCCGAAAAACTGTTCTAATCGATGGCAATAGTCTCGTTTATCGGGCGTTCTATGCCTTGCCAACCTCACTGACACTCCAATCCGGTCAGGTCACAAACGCTGTCTATGGCTTCACCTCTATGCTTATTAGGCTGCTGATCGACGAAGAGCCGGACGTGGTAGCCGTTGCCTTCGACACCAGAGCTCCGACCTGGCGTCACGAACGATATGTAGAGTACAAAGCACACCGAGAGGCTACCCCGGATGAACTAATATCTCAGCTGCCACTCGTTAAGGAGATCCTTGCGGCTCTTAACATCCCGGTCTTCGAGCTTCCCGGATATGAGGCAGACGACATCCTGGCCACATTAGCGACCAAGGGGCTATCTGGAGGCGATGATGTGCTGGTGGTCACCAGCGATAAAGATGCTTTCCAACTGGTCTCCGACGACGGCATCCGGGTCATGACGACGCGTAAGGGAATTACCGACATCGTTATCTACGACTGCCAAAAAGTGGAAGAGCGCTACGGTATCACCCCAGAGCAAGTGCCTGACTTTCTTGGCCTAAAGGGAGACTCGTCTGACAACATCCCCGGTGTGCCGGGGGTCGGCGACAAAACCGCCGCAAAATTACTACAACAATTCGGGACGGTCGAAGGCATATATGCCGCCTTCGACGATGTTAAGGGAGCCCGCCTCCGCCACAACCTGGACGAATACAAAGAGCAGGCCTTGATCAGTAAAGAGCTTGCCGTCCTGGTCAAAGATCTGCCGATGGAGCTGGCAGACGACCTGCGCCTGGGAGAGTGGGACGTAGAAGAGGTCCGGGAAGTCTTCACCCGATTAGAATTTCGCACGCTATTTGAGCGCTTTGAGGCTAATCTTGGCGGCGTCGGCCACGAGGGGGCGCCGTTTCTGATCGAGATAAAAACAGAAAACCCGGAAGACTCACTGCTAAAGACAGACGCTCCGGCTGCCGGTGTCGGAATCGCGCCGATCCGCGACAGTGCCGGCAAAACAACCGGCTGGGCTATAGTGGTCGAAAAAGACGAAGGCTTTCTGGCCTGGGCCTGGGGCGAACCTAAAATACCCGACGGCTGGAAAGATTGGCTGGCCAACCCGTCCTCTATCGCCTGTATTAATGATCTCAAGCAGACTTTCAAAGACCCCTTTGGTCTTGACGATAGCTTCACCGGACAGATATTCGACCCGATGATAGCCGCCTATTTATTGGAACCGGGAGCCTTAAGCTATGAACTTGAACAGCTTACCCGCCGGTACCTACGGGTGGAAGTGGATCTTACCTCGGGGCCAAAAGCAGCTGCCTGCCAGCGCGCCGCGGCTGCCTTGGCGCTCAAGGCCCCGCTCCAAGAAGCGCTGGAGCAGGCCGGGCTAACGCCTGTGTATGAAGAGATTGAATTACCACTCATTGCCGTGCTGGCCCGGGTCGAGACCACCGGAATCGGAATCGACCGTCGGAAGCTCGATGAACTCAGCTCAGAATTTGGAGCAGAGATAAAGACGATCGCCGCCCGTATCTATAACGCTGCCGGCGAGGAATTCAATATCAACTCACCCCAGCAAGTTTCTAAAATACTATTCGAAAAGCTCGGATTGACGCCATTGCGCAAAACCCGATCCAAGGGAGCTTACGCTACCGATGCCGCTGTTTTGAACAAGCTGGCGGAGAAACACGAGATAGTGCCGCTGATACTCAGCTATCGGGAGCTGGCTAAATTAAAATCAACCTACATCGACGCCCTGCCGAAAATGATCAACCCCGCTACCAAGCGCCTCCACACTACGTTCAACCAGACCGTCGCGGCCACGGGGAGGTTGAGCAGTAGCGACCCAAATCTCCAAAATATCCCGACGCGCTCAAAACTGGGGCGCCACATCCGCGAGGCGTTCGTCCCACCACACCGCAACGACAAGTTGCTGAGCGCCGACTACAGTCAGATTGAACTCCGACTGTTGGCCCACATCAGCAAAGACCAAGCGCTCACCCAGGCCTTTTCGGAGGGAATAGATATCCACGCCACTACTGCCGCAGAGGTCTTCGGGATCCCGGCCGCAGAGGTAACCCCCGAACAACGACGTCGAGCCAAAGCGATCAACTTTGGTATTGTCTATGGCCAGAGCCCGTATGGCCTGGCTCAACAACTCGATATAAGCCAGGATGAAGCCAAAGACTACATCGAATTGTACTTCAGCCGGTATCCACAGGTAAAAGAGTATATGGATCGGACGATCAAGGAGGCTCACCGGGATGGGCAGGTGAAGACCCTTACCGGTCGCGTCAGGCCGCTACCGGAATTGAAGAGCGCCAACTATAATCAGCGCTCATTCGCCGAAAGAGCGGCGATCAACGCTCCACTCCAAGGGACGGCAGCCGACATCATCAAGATCGCGATGATCGATATCGATCGCTGGCTGAGAGCCAGCGGACTGCAGACCAGGATGGTTCTGCAAGTCCACGATGAGTTGATCTTTGAAGTACCACCATTAGAAGAAGCTGTGGTAGTAGAGGAAGTCGAAATGCGGATGCGAGGTGCCTATGAGCTTTCGGTCCCGCTCGAAGTCAACCTGGCCTTCGGAAGTAATTGGGGGGAAGCTAAGTAAGGCCCGTGTTTAAGCGGTAACTTTTTCCGCGGCGTTCTTAGCCAACTCGACTATGTCAGCAAAACCCTTGGCGTCGTTGACCGCCATATCCGCCAAGACCTTACGGTCGATCTCAATCTCAGCGATCTTGAGACCATTCATAAACCTGCTATAAGACATGCCATTCAACCGCGCGCCCGCGTTGATCCGCATAATCCATAGTTTGCGAAAATTGCGCCGCCGCTGCCGGCGATCACGGTATGCATATGAGAGCGAATGCAGAACTTGCTCGTTGGCCCGACGAAAATGCTTGCTCTTTGCGCCACGGTAACCTTTTGCCCGCTCCAGTACTTTCTTATGTCTTTTTCTGGTGGTCGGTCCACCTTTTGCTCTAGGCATATTATCTCCTGCTTTCTATAGCGACCCGAGGACGCTCCTCAGCCACCGATCTGACGAGCAACGTTCCTGGCTTGCTTTCCTGTAACTAGCGTACTCTTACGCATATTCCGTTTTCTCTTTGGCGATTTCTTCTCCAGGATGTGGCTACGAAATGCCTTGCCCCGGACAAGCTTGCCTGTACCCGTCCGGCGAAACCTCTTAGCCGCGCCCCGGTGGGTTTTCATCTTCGGCATGCTTACTCCTTCCTTAGTTCAGCTAAAACCTCAGGTAGTGGGCCTAACACCATGGTCATATTGCGCCCATCTAGCTTTGGCTGCGCTTCAATCAAACCTAAATCACTAACTTCTTCAGCCAAACGCGTCAAGATGCCCCGCCCGATGTCAGGATGTGTCGTTTCTCGTCCCCTGAACATGATCGTTATCTTGACCTTGGCTCCAGCCTTAAGAAACCGCCTGACATGCTTCTCTTTCGTCTTGAAATCGTGTTCCTCGATCTTCGGCCGGAACTTCATTTCTTTGACGATCACTAACTGCTGGTGCTTCTTGGATCGCTTAGCTTTTTGCGTCTGTTCGTATTTGAACTTGCCGTAATCCATGATCCGACAGACAGCCGGGTCTGCTTGACCCGCTACTTCGACCAGATCCAGCTCTTGGGCTTTCGCTATCTCCAGCGCTTCACTAGTATCCTTAATCCCTAGCTGCTCGCCATCTTCGGCGATGAGCCGTACTTGTTTAGCTCGAATCCGATCGTTAACTCGTGCTCGCAAAATCTGCGCCAAAGCCACCTCCAAGTGCCAATAAAAAAAGGGCAGCATAAGCCGCCCGTATACTTACCTTTCGGCTGCTACTAACAGCGCCAACAAGGTGAGAAGTCGCGCGACCTCCGCTTTGACGTCGAAGTATACCAGATAGCCAGGGGCTTGGCTATCAGTCGCGCTCAGGTCAGTCGAGGTTCGAGAGCCCGGGTCGTCGTCTCGTCAGCCAGAGCCTCAAGAACGTCGCTAACCGGAAGACTGCCAAGGTCAGTTCCATCGCGACGCCGGACGGCCACCGAGCCTGACTCGCTCTCCCGGTCCCCGACGACCAACATATAGGGCACCTTTTGGAGCTGATTATCACGAATCTTGCGATTGACCGACTCGGATCGTGCATCTACCTCGACCCGCAATCCGGCCACGAGCAACTGCTCTCTGACGGAGCGGGCGTAGTCCAGATGACGATCGGCGATCGGTATGATCACGGCTTGAACCGGCGCGAGCCAGAGCGGAAAAGCCCCCGCGTAGTGCTCGATAAGACACCCCACGAAACGTTCGAGCGAACCGAGCAGGGCGCGGTGGATCATGATCGGCTGGTGGTCTTGATTGTCTACGCCTTTATAAGTGACATCAAAGCGCTCGGGCAGATTAAAATCTACTTGAATGGTCGTGCACTGCCAAGCCCGCCCGATAGCGTCCTTGATCTTCAAGTCAATCTTCGGTCCGTAGAAAACGCCTTCTCCAGGATCAACCTGATAATCCAACCCGCAGGCGCTGAGTGCTTCCCCTAGCGCCGTCGTTGCCAGCTCCCACTTATCTAATGAGCCGACATACTTCTCGGGCCTGGTTGATAGATAAATATCGTAGTCAGTGAAACCAAAGGCCGGCAGAACCTCAAGGACCATGCCGATAACTTTCTTGATCTCATCCTGGAGTTGATCAGGGGTGCAGAAAATATGGGCGTCATCTTGAGTGAAGCCACGGACTCGCAGTAGCCCGTGAAGAACGCCGGAGCGCTCATACCTGTAGACCGTCCCCAGTTCCGCCCAACGGATAGGCAGATCGCGGTAACTACGCGGTCGGGAGCGGTATATCTGCATGTGAAGCGGGCAGTTCATCGGTTTAACAATATATTCCGATGTATCCACATCCATTGGTGAGTACATGTTCTCACTATAAAAGTCACGGTGACCGCTAGTCTCCCAAAGACCCACTCGGGCAATGTGAGGCGTCAGCACTAGTTCGTAGCCACTAGCCAAGTGTTTGTCGCGCCAGTAGTCCTCGATCGTCTTGCGTAACATAGCGCCCTTGGGGTGCCATAAGGGAAGGCCCGGGCCGACCGCCTCATCAATATGGAACAGGTCGAGCTGCTGCCCAAGGTTTCGATGGTCCCGGCGCTCCGCCTCTTCCAGCCTTTCCAAATAGGCCTTGAGATCGGCCTTCTTTGCAAAAGCAGTCCCGTAAATACGCGTCAACATCGGTCGGCTCTCGTCTCCGCGCCAATATGCTCCGGCTACTTTGAGCAGCTTGAAGGCCTTGATCCGGCCCGTATGTGGAATATGCGGCCCCCGACAGAGGTCGACGAACGAGTCCTGTTGATAAAGGCTAATCGATGAATCCTCGAGTTCAGCCAGCAATTCCACTTTGTATGCTTGATCGCGGCTCTGAAATTCGGCCTCCGCCTCTTTGTGTGTTACTTCGCGACGACTAAATCTCTCCTTTTTCGAAATGATCTCTTTCATCTTGGCCTCGATCTGCGCCAGATCGTCCGTCCCCAACGGCTCTGGTAATTCGAAATCGTAGTAGAAACCGTCTTCGATAGTCGGCCCGACTCCAAAGCGCGTCCCTGGATAGAGCTCAGCCACGGCCTGAGCCATCACATGAGCAGCGCTATGACGTAAGACCTCGAGTCCCTCGGCGCCGGAATCTGTGATCAGTTCAATACTGTCTCCGTCTGCAACCGCCATGGTGAGATCAACCTGGGCGCCATTGCGCTTGCCGGCGAGGGCGGCAGCGGCAAGACCAGGGCCGATAGCGACCGCAACATCGGCCACCGTCCCGGGAGCAGCTACTGCCAGCGCGGTGCCATCCGGCAATTTGACGTGGATTTTTTCTGAACTTTTTTCTGAAGTCTCAGCCATAGCGGCTAGATTATATCATCCCGACGCCTCGATGGGGCGCCTCGATGGGGTCAGGTCTTGCACCGTTGCATAAAACCATGACCAGGGAAATACAACGGTGCAAGACCTGACCCCCGGTTTAGGAAGTGACGAGATCGGCGTGATCGACGGCCATGTCGGTCGGCAACTTGATCGTGAAGGTCGATCCGATGCCTAACTTGCTCTCGACCTCCATGGTTCCGCCATGATCTTTTGCAACCTTGAGCGCCAGCGAGAGACCGAGACCAGTGCCCTCTCCAGCCTTAGAGGAATAAAAAGGCTCGAAGATATGATCGATCCGCTCCTGGGACATGCCGGTTCCGGTGTCTGAAAAACAGATCTCCACGTCCGCACCTTCGAAGGTCACATAAACGTCTAGCTGTCCGCCACCCGGCATGGCATCAACTGCATTGTTCAATATATTCACGAATGCCTGCTGCAACTGATCTGGGTCAATCGACACGAAAGGCAGTGGCTTTTGCATGCTCTTGACGATACTCACGCCACCCTGGTTAAATCGACCATCCATCAGCGTCAGGGCCGCGTCTAACGGCTCTTCTATATCCGTCAACCGGTGCTTTGGCTTTGGTTTCCCGACGAAATCAAGCAGGGTCTTCGTCATATCCAAAGCCTTCGAAGCTTCAACGAGCACCTGCTCTAGGTTGCGCCGGCGAGCGACGGGCATCTGCTGATCCTCCATGAGCAGGGTGGTGTAGCCCACCACTGACATCAGCGGATTGTTCAGCTCGGCGGCGATATCTGCCGTCATCTCCCCTAAAGAAACCAGCTTCGAAGACTGAACGACACTGCTCTCACCAGCCGCAGTGTCCTTAGCGATGATCAGGAAAACAACACTACCCAACATGACAGCGCCCATACCCCCATGAAAAATGTCTTGAATTGAGTGCAAGATAGCGTAGAGCGGACCAATAGCGGCAATATCAGCTACCCGTCCGAGCCAGATCACCAGGGAAAGCATGGCCGCCCCCCAAGCCATGAGGGGGATCAGCATCAAAATGGTAGATACCGTGGAGAGATTCAAGAGCGGCACCCGGTGCTGCCCGTAATAGAGCTCTAGTGAACGACGAACAAGCATCCAGGCCAACACTACTGTCGGAATCAGGGTGATCGAAAGAATGGGCATCTCGATCGGGAGATTAAGAGCCGAGCCGGACTGCCACCCCAGGATCCCGGCTGTCACCAGGACTGCGAAGAGCGTCAGCACAGATCCGGCGATAGTCAACGCCTTTTTCGAGGCTTGGTGGTAGTAGAGCAACCGCAACTCATCGACGGCCAGATAGAGAAAGAAGAGACTGACAGGAGCAGCCAGAATATGGAGATAGTGGAAGAAATCACTCACCCCCGGAGCAAACAGATGCTCCGCTGCTTCACCAAGCCCGATGAGCCCGACAAAAAGGATCCCGGAATTCAAGGCTAACCAACCTTGCCTGCGTTGACCAAAGTTAGCCCAAATAAAGATAACGGCCATCAGCGCCGCTATGGACATCCAAGCGGCTGCCCCAAGATGCACATATATCTCACTCAGACCGCGATGGGCGACTAGCTGATCGCTAAAAAGACCGTCTTCGTTTAGTCGACCGAAGAACGCTTCGAGATTCATAGAATGAGTACCCCCAACTTGTTCCAGCCCGGCTGGCGCCGTTATATGGGTGCATCGACCAAAAACAGGCTCTTCTTAAGGCCGTCGCCTGAGCAAAAACCTTTGACAAAGGGTTTCTTCTCTATATATCATTGGCAGTTACCGGATTGGCGAGAGAAGGTCGCAAATACGCCTCTAAGCACAGGTTTTGAGCCCCTCGCCATTAATCCGATCGAGACATTTAGGAAAGGTGAAATGATTTGTGCCGTTTAAGCGCCATCGCCTCAAGCGAATACTTCTCGCCGATGGAAAACATCCTGGCGCTCGAGACGATGAAAGAAGGGCATGACGGGTCCGGCCTAGGTTTGATGTTAAAAGACTTGGGCGGAGTCTTTGCGGAGCATAAAGGGTATCCGATCCTCTCGGGAATATTCTCGGAAAAGGGTCTGAAAACCTTGGACAGTTACATGGCGGAAGCCGGATTCGATGTCAGATTTGCTTGGGAGCCCAAAATAACCCCAGTTGCGGGGGTCGTCCGACGCGACCACTACACCGTCAAAGCCTACGAGTACCCACCCGAGTTCCGAGAGCGATCCTTTACGGAGCAAGAAGAGCTGCTGACAAAAACTCGGATAGCCTTGCGCCACCTGGGAGAGCCTGATGAGTCGATGTTCATCTTCTCTTTCTATCCAGACGTCCTCACGCTCAAGGAGGTCGGCGACCCATTGGCATTAGGGGAATTCTTCAACCTTGACAGCGCCGATGTGAGCGCCAAGGTAATCCTGGCCCAAGGTCGGCAGAACACCAACTATGATATTTACTTGTACGCCTGCCATCCGTTCTTCATTCAAGGCTACGGAACAATGACCAACGGTGAGAATACGGCGTTTGTGCCCATCCGCGAGTATCTTTTGGGGCGGGGCAATCCGGCCTATATGGGCTACAACAGCGACAGCGAGGTATTCGCGCATATCTTGCATTACACCCATCGGACGCTGGGGTACCCGCTCACCTATTACAAGGACGTTATCACGCCGCTGCGCTCCGAAGAAACCGGGGGTCGCTCGGATGCCGAAGCTCTCAAGCTGCTCAAACGATCGCTACGACCGCTCGTCATCGATGGGCCGAACTGCGTTGTTGGCTTCACCCCCGATGGATCCGTATTCATGGTCCAAGATGCCAAGAAATTGCGCCCGGGAGCCGTAGGCGGGCGGCCTGGAAAATACGCCTTAATGTCCGAAGAGTGCGGGGTCGATAGTGCCGTGCCAAAGCGCGACCGAACCGAAGATATCTTCCCAATGAAATATGATATGGTTATTGTCCAACCTCAAGCCTCGGGGGTGAAAGTATGGAATCAGCTGCGGGGATAAGCCAGAGTCACGAGCTAACACTCCAGGACTTCCCTTATATAATCAGGTGGAGAGAAGACCGCTGCACGCGCTGCGGTCAGTGCACTGCCGTCTGCCCGGTTCATGCCATTGAGCCAACTGTCTTTGTTCAACGGCAAACAAAGTCCACCGGCATCAGCCCGACCCCGACAGTCACCCGCGAGGTGGTGCAGGGAGTCGAGCAGGTCACGAAGGTTGAGCAATACTGCACTGGTTGCGGAACCTGCTCTTTTGTCTGCCCCAATGAAGCGATCGAGCCCGAGTACAACTCACACCATAAACTGCTCTTCTATAAGAACAAGGGCGGTGTGCCATATAAGCGCGGTGGTCGCCGTAACGATCCCGGTACGTCCACACTGGACCAGCTGAAATTCACCAGGATATCCATGTTGACGGATCCCGCGCTCGACGCTGGGCGGCACGAGTTTCATGTTAAAACCCTGCTAGGGCGGAACCTGGCCCCTGAAGAGCTGCCCCTCAAGACCGTCGACGACAAGCTGCTGCTTGACGGACCGAGCACGTTTATCCCGCCGGTCCGGGAGATATTCCCGATCCGCATAGGCTCAATGTCCATCGGCGCGCTCTCGCCGCACATGTGGGAGGGCCTGGCCATGGGTATCGCCTATCTGAACGAGGTCGAAGGTATCCCGGCCGTCATGTGTACCGGTGAAGGCGGAGTCCCGCCACGGTTGCTGAAATCGCGCTATTTGAAGTATTTCATCCTGCAGATCGCTTCCGGCTATTTCGGCTGGGATGAGATCATCCACGCCCTGCCCGACATGGTCGAAGATCCCTGTGGCATCGAGATCAAATACGGCCAAGGCGCCAAGCCCGGTGACGGGGGTCTCTTGATGGCGTATAAAGTTCTCAACTTGATCGCCGAGATCCGCGGCGTGCCCAAATATGTGGATCTCGCCTCACCGCCAACCCATCAGACG
>CAXMSJ010000057.1:0-3903 GCA_964196305.1 uncultured Acidimicrobiia bacterium | reverse complement strand
GCCAAGAACACCGCCGCTGATCGTCAAAACGGGCGATAACCCGAAACGACCGTCCAGCCAAAAACCGAGACCGGCAAAAAGGAGTACTGAGACCACCAATTCGATACCCATCGTCCCGGCGTCTCCGAACTCTTTCCAGGGCGAGGGTTCATTTTCTGCCATAGGTGTTTGTTGCCCCTTCAGAATTTTTGAAAGACCCCTCTGACGTGGGAGTTTGCCCGTCCCCACGACACTTTCCGATGGAAAGCCCGAACAAATGTAACACAACCATTTTCAAAAATAAAGGAGATTTATCCCTGTGTTTGCTCGTCGCCGACATCAAAGAAACCAACGACTTCCGCGAAGAGGAACGTCAGAAAAAGACCCACGAAGATTATCAGATATTTCTGGAACGATGGGAGAACCTTAAATGTCAGGCCGAGAGCAGACAGAGCCGCGCTCCAAGCATAGATTAATAAGACAGTCTGACGATGACTGAGACCACGACGGAGCAAACGGTGATGCAGATGGTCACGGTCGGCCTGGGTGACCGGCTGATTATTACGATATCGCCGTAGTATGGCCAGGCTAGCGTCGAGGATCGGGATGGCCATGATCACCAGCGGGGCAAAAAGAGCCACCGCCGCAATGCTCTTCATGACTCCCTCAACTGTCAGAGCTCCAAAGGCGAACCCGAGGAACATCGAACCGGAATCACCCATGAATATCTTGGCGGGGTAGAAATTATGGCGCAAAAACCCCAGGGCCGAGCCGGTCAAAGCCAGTGATATCAGAGCAATCCCGATCTGACCGGTCTGCCAGCTAAAAGCAAAGAACGTGAAACCGGCAATGGCTGAGATGCCGGCGGCCAGGCCGTCCAGGCCGTCAATAAAATTGACGATATTTGTAAAAGCCACCACCCAAAAGAGCGTCATGACGATCCCGACATTGCCCAAGTAAAAAAGACTCCCATCCGGACCGAAGGGGTTACCGATAAACTCCATACGGACCCCGGAAGCAATCAGGGTGGCCGCCGCTAAAACCTGGCCGGTCAGCTTAACAAGCGGAGTCAGCCCAAAGATATCATCGATGATACCGACAACCATGATGATGGCCCCGCCAATCAGGAAGCCCCAGAGCTCCGGATCCAATTCCAGGTTGATCACATCATCCGGCACAAACCGCTGAAAGATGATAAAAAAAGCGAGGGACACCATGACGCCCAGCCAAATAGCGACCCCGCCAAGCCGGGGAATGGGCTCGGCATGGATCTTCCGCTCGTTGGGGTGATCTACCGCGCCAATGCGGTGTGCTGCCGGACGGATCACCGCCGTAGTTATATATGATACGACCAGCGAAACACCGAAGATGGCCGCAAACTGGATCACGAAGACGCCCCGCCAAAAGAGGGGTCGAGGCAGACCTGTTCGACCCCGGCCTCGGTCAAGATTGCTTGGGCCAGATCATCCGGATATTCACTTAGATAACAGACCCGGACAAGACCGCTGTTTACGATCATCTTGGCGCAAAGCACGCACGGCTGGTGCGTGCAGTATATGGTCGCGCCCTTGATAGATACACCGTGCAGAGCAGCTTGGATAATACTGTTTTGCTCAGCATGAAGCCCCCGGCACAATTCATGGCGCTGGCCGGACTCGACCCCATCGGCCTCCCTAAGACAACCGACCTCAAGACAGTGCTTGAGGCCACTTGGAGCCCCGTTGTATCCCGTGGCCAAAATACGCTTATCTTTGACGATCACAGCGCCGACGCGTCGGCGAAGGCATGTGGACCGGGTCGCTACCTGGACAGTAATTGCAACGAAATACTCGTCCCAGGTAGGGCGCCCAGCTGTGGTCCCAACGTCGTCCATATCTCCCTTTGAGTTAGGTTTCTAGCTGTCCTCGTGCCGACCTGGATAGAGTGGAAATGCCCGGCAGAGTTCGAGTATCCTCGTGCGCACAGTGCCGCAGGTTGGTCGATCGTCAATATTCTCCAGAACACTCTGGATAAACTCAGCGATCAATCTCATCTCGTCTTCCTTCATGCCCCGGGTCGTCAGGGCCGGCGTCCCGATGCGGATGCCGCTGGTGATAAAGGGCGACTGCTTGTCAAAGGGAATCGCGTTCTTGTTGACTGTTATTCCACATCCGTCAAGAGCCTCTTCCGCCTCTTTCCCGGTCAACCCCTGCGGAGTTAGATCTACGAGCATCAGATGGGTATCGGTGCCGCCCGAGACCAGCCTAAAGCCGGCGGCGATCAGGGACTCGGCCAGTGCCTTGGCATTTTTTACCACCTGGTCCTGATAGGTCTTGAAACTCGCGTCGGCGGCCTCCTTCAGGGCGACTGCTTTGGCGGCAATAACATGCATCAATGGGCCACCCTGCATACCTGGGAAAACCGTGTGGTCGATCGCCTTGGCAAATTCTTCTCGGCAGAAAACCATCCCGCCGCGAGGGCCGCGCAGTGTCTTATGTGTAGTCGTGGTGACAAATTCCGCTGCGGGCACCGGACTGGGGTGATTACCGGTAGCGACCAGACCCGCGATGTGCGCCATATCGACCATAAGCAGCGCACCCACATCGTCGGCGATCCGCCGGAAGGCGCCATAATCAAGCGTTCGAGGATAGGCGCTGGCCCCAGCCACCAACATCTTGGGCCGGACCTCCCTAGCCTGGCGCTCCAGGGCATCGTAGTCGATAACTTCCGTCTCGGGATCGACCCCGTAGGGCACAGATTTATATATCACTCCAGAAAAGTTAACTTTGCTGCCATGCGTGAGGTGGCCTCCGTGAGCCAGATCGAGCCCCATGATGGTATCGCCCGGATCGAGGGCCGCAAAGTAGACGGTCATATTGGCCTGAGCCCCGGAGTGCGGCTGAACATTGACGTGCTCGGCCCCAAAAAGCGCCTTGGCGCGATCACGGGCTAGGTCCTCGACCACATCCGCATACTCACAGCCACCATAGTAACGTTTGTTCGGATAGCCTTCGGCATACTTGTTGGTCAGAACACTCCCCTGCGCAGCCAGAACGGCCTCGCTGGTGAAATTCTCGGCCGCGATCATCTCCAGTGTATTCTGTTCTCGCTCCAGCTCTCCCTGGATGGCGGCGGCTACTTCCGGGTCCCACTTCTTCAGCTCCAAGCTACTCTCGCTTTCCTCTCTCAATATCGGTGATCTTGTCGACGCGGCGCTGATGGCGACCGCCCTCAAAGGCTGTATTTAGCCAAACATCCAAAATATCGGTAGCCAGGCTCTCGTCTACTATCCGCGCCCCGATGGTCAGAACATTGGCATCATTGTGCTGCCGGCTCAACTGGGCCAACTCGACAGTGCTAGCTGGAGCGGCTCGGACGCCGGAAACTTTGTTGGCCGCCATCGCGATTCCCAGACCGCTACCACAGACCAATAACCCGCGGTCGGACTGTCCGTCAGCTATTTTTTGGCCCACCATTCGAGCAAAATCAGGGTAATCGACAGAGTCCTCACTGGTCGTGCCAACATCATCGACATCATAACCGTTTTTTTTCAGGTGCTCCACCAAAAACGACTTCAGACGGTAGCCAGCGTGATCGGCTCCGACAGCTATTCTCTTATCGGTCGGCATCAATTATTCCTTCCTCCATCAATCGATCGACAGTGATCGCCCCTTCGCGCAAGACAGCGATCGGGCTGACCTCGGTATCGATAACCGTCGACTCCACCCCCAGCGAACATGGCCCGGCATTGAGTATCAGGTCGACCCGGTCCTCAAGGTCAGACCGGCTCTCGGCGATATCAACCGGACTCGCCCGACCGGAAAGGTTGGCGCTCGTCACCGCCAACGGCTCTCCCACCGACCGGATCAGCGCCCGAAGCCACTCGTGGTCCGGCAAGCGAACCCCTATTTTACCTCTTACCAAGGTGTTTGGGGGCAGATCTGC
>CAXMSJ010000056.1:0-4957 GCA_964196305.1 uncultured Acidimicrobiia bacterium | reverse complement strand
GAGCGGGGGTTCAAAGTAATTATCGACTATGCCCATGGGAGTGCGTCGTTGACGTTTCCTACGTTTCTTGGGGCGCTCGGCTGTGAAGTTATCTCTCTCAATGCCCATACAGAGGAGGGGCGTTTATCGCTTTCTCCAGAGGAACGCAACGAACACCTGCAGGAGCTATCTCAGACTGTCAATTTATTCAAGGCTGATGTGGGCGTTCTTATTAATAATGCTGGTGAGCGCGTCGATTTTGTCGACGAGGGCGGTCAGATTATTGGCCGAGACGAGATGCTTATGTTGATGGTGTCCATGGTCTCTCGCTACGGAGCCCCGGGTCGGATAGCTCTGCCACTCTCTGCCCCAAGCGCGGCTGAACTGATGGCTGCCGAGCATGAGCGAGAAATCGAGCGGACAAAGTTATCGCCGCGGTCTCTAATGGAAGCAGCCGGTGACCCCAAGGTGGTTTTCGCCGGCACCCAAGATGGGGCGTATATCTACAGACGGTTCATGCCGGCCTTTGATGCCGCGATCAGTTTTTGCCTGCTATTAGAGCTTTTGGCCCGCGATGGAAGAGCGCTTTCAAAAATAAGGTTGGATGTGCCCAAGTCCCATACTGCCCAGAGGAATACATATTGTTCTTGGGAGCGGAAGGGGCTGGTGATGCGCAAGCTGATCGAGCGGGCGAAGGGCCAGGACGTTGAAATGCTGGATGGCGTCAAATTCAACGAGAAGAACGGCTGGGTGCTGGTTGTTCCGGATCCCGACAAGCCAGTTTTTCAAGTATACGCTGAAGCAGAGAAACCGAAGCTGGCGAAGAAAAAAGTTGATGATATTATAGATTTTATTAATTCTCTCGTCGTGTAGATCTGTGGAGTAAGATTTGGCTTTTCGTCTCGGTGCCTGGCATCTCTCACTGACCCTTGTGTTTGTTTTGCTCGGGTTCTTGTTGGCGACTGCTTTCAGCACGCAGCAAAGATTGGCTGATCGACCTGGGCCGCGCAAGGACAATCTGATTCAGTTCATCCGCAAGCAGCGCCGGGAGCAGGTCAAATTAGGCAATCAGCTGAGCGAGGTTCGCGAAGAGTTGGGTACGTTGGGCTCAGAATTGGCTGATAGCGAGGGCGCCTTAGCGGTCTATGGTCGGCGTCTGGAGAGACTGCGAGCTGCGGCTGGCCTGGTGCCTGTCTCGGGACCGGGCGTGGAAGTTATTCTTGGTGATGCTCAACGGATACCGGCCGGTGTTGATCCAGACAGTTTTCTTATTCACGACTATGATGTTCAGATGGTCGTCAATGCTCTGTGGCGAGGGGGGGCCGAGGAGATTTCGATAAATCGCGAGCGCTTAACCGTGACGACTGGCGTGCGGTCTGCCGGGACGACGATCTTAATCAATTCACGGCCTCAAGGAGCCCCCTATGTGATCAAGGCGATCGGCGATCCTGATGCTCTAAAAAAAGCCTTGGTAGACGATGCTGACGCGGCCATGTTGGTGGGGGAGTACTCTCAGCAATTTGGGTTGAAAGCAGAAGTACGAGCAGTCGACAAAGTGCGCTTGCCGGCTTTCACGGGAAGTATAAGTATTAAGAGTGGGGAGGAATAGATGCTGCCGCTAGTGGGACTACTTATTGGTATTGCCTTGGGCCTGATTTTTCGGGTGCCGGTCCCCGCGTGGATGGCCCGTTACTTGGGGATTGCGCTTTTGGCCGCTCTTGATAGCGCCTTAGGCGGCCTTCGCGCCAATCTTGAGGATAGGTTCGAAGAAAAAATATTTATAGGCGGTTTCTTTGTGAACACTTCTTTTGCCGCTCTCATCGTGTACATTGGCGATAACCTTGGCATTGAACTCTACTTAGCCGCCGTGGTCGCTTTTGGGGTGCGCGTCTTTCAAAATCTGGCGTTGATCCGCCGCTATCTCTTCGGGGAGCAAGAACCCTTGTGATCCCAAGGGTATTCGGATATTGGCGCACCCAGCTGGTCTTGGCGCTCGCGCTGATGCTCGTTGGTTTTGGCTTTGTGATGCAGCTAAGGTCGTTCGAACGATTAACTGAGCGGTTGGAGTCTGAGAGCGAGGCAGATCTAGTCGAGATCATTGATGGCCTAAATGGGGATATTGATGAGATTCGAGGTGAGCTATCAGCTGAGCGACTGAAGTTAATGGAGTACCGAAATTCCAACATGGACGGTCAGACAATGCTTACTCAGGCTACTCAGGAGATTGCTGACCTGGCGAGATTCGTCGGGGAGACCGAGGGGATCGGCCAGGGGATAACGATTGAGATCGAAAATGAGGAAAGTCTGCTGGTTGGCCTGGATATCCGGCAGATTGTCGAAGAACTTAGGGCGTCTGGAGCTTGGGCGATATCGGTAAATGGGCGCAGGCTCGCTCATAGTTCAAGCCTATGGCGACGGAGTGGCACATTATATCTGGACGGACAACCCCTGACCCCAAAACTCAAGATCGAAGCCCTTGGTCCATCTGAACTCTTATTTCAGACGATCACGCTGCCTCGCGGCATTCGAGATAAACTTGAGACGCTGAAAGGAGTGTTGGTCACGGTGAGAGAACAGCCTTCACTGCGGCTTAAGCCAGTCAAGGGCAAGGTCGGGAAAGCACTCGCTCAGCCAGTCGACCCAACTATCAAGCAGTGATATCGGATTCGAGGTGGAATTCGGTTCCGTCGGGCACGAGTTCTTTTATTCGCTCTTCGTCCTGGGGAAGACTTAGCAGTTCGTCCCGCCAGTCGGCTGTCAGGCGCGAGTGCTGGCGGGACTTACTATAGGCCTTCGCGAGGCGGCCTTGGACCGTTTTGGCTCCTTCGGCAGTTGTGTCAGGGAGTATGAGACAGAACCGGCCATCCTTGAGTGAGCCAACCTCATCAACCAAGCGCACATTTGCCCTGAGGATGTCCGCGATCCGTCCACGTTGTTTGCGTTGGCCGATATCATCCACGGCGTCCGCCCAAGACAAGTTGATGAACAAAAGTGAGAAAGCGTTATTGCTACGCGAGTAGCCGGCCCAAAGCCTGTTTATCATACGCTCGACATAGTCTTGACTAAAGAGTCCGGTGCCGGAGTCGATGAACCCTTCGTCAGCAATATGTGCGACAACATACTTGATGCGAGTCGCGAGCTCTCCGCCGATAATCCCGACGACCCCGAAACCAGCAGCCTGCAGCAGAGCCTGGCGTCCCTCGGCCGAGGAAAAGCTCAAGCTGCCAAAAGCTTGCGTTCTAACCATAAGCAGCACCAGCGCTGCAATGATCGCGGCTACGTATCCATACCGCCGTCCATAATGGAGCGCACTAAAAAGGACAGGCACAAAGAGAGCCTGCCCGATAAGTTCCCTTATGCCCGCTCCACCAAGTAAGGCGGTAATGATCGACACCAACACGCCAACCAGCCCGACTGATAGCAGGAGTAACTCTAATTTGCGGTATCTCATCTAGCCCCATTCCCGGTTGTCCCGTAGATAATCAATCGGCAACTTCACATCAAGCTTGAGGGAAAACCGTTCAAGAATAATATTGTTCGTGCAAATATGTTACTTTGAGCCCTGATGCGACGCATAGTACCAGCTCTTATTTTAACAGTTTTATTATATTTAGTGCCGATCTCGATCCCGCCGGGCGCGCGAGCGGCTGACCTCAATACTGAGGAGTTAGCTGTTGAGGCAGCTGCCGCCTATGTGCTGGATACTGCGAGCAATGAAATTCTGTATAGTAAGGCAGCTGAAAGGCCTCGGGCTATCGCCAGCACCACCAAAATTATGACAGCGCTGCTGGTGCTCGAGCTCACCAACGACGATGAGAGCGTCGTCATCAGCGCCAACGCTGCTGCCACTGGGGGTTCGACGATCGGCTTGCTGGCAGGTGAGCAGCGGACGGTCGATGAACTGCTGCATGCTTTGATGCTGGTTTCCGCCAACGATGCCGCCGTTGCTTTGGCTGAGCACGTTTCCGGGAGCGTGTCTGCGTTTTCTGACCTAATGAACAGACGCGCGCGAGCAGTGGGTGCGAAGCAGACACAGTTTTCTGTGCCGCATGGTTTGGCAAATGGCTCTGATAACTATTCTACCGCGAGTGACCTAGCGGTTATCACTGAGGCCGCAATGAAAAATGAAGATTTTGCCGTTCTCGTGGCTACTCGCAGGCGGCGCTGGGCGGGCGGCACAACCCCAGAGGAGCGGGAGCTGCGCAACGGTAACGCTCTGCTAGAGCGTTACCCGCCGACGGTTGGCGTTAAAACCGGCTTCACTAAAGAGTCGCTCTACTGTCTAGTTGTGCAAGGGGAGGCCCTAGAGCGCAAGGTCATTGTGGTCATCCTGGGGCACCCCTCGCGGGAAGGCTCGTTTGTTGATGGCCAGCGCCTGCTGGATTGGGCACTAACGAAGTTTGATCATCGCCAATTTTCAGTGAAGGATCATCGCTATGCCTCTGTGACGCTGGCCGGGAAACGCGTGCCACTGGTGGCTGATCGCACTGTCGCTAAGTTAGCCTATATTGGCGACGGGGAGGGGCCGACAGTCAAGGCGCGCCTTAGGCCTGGTCTTTCGCTTCCGCTGACTCGCGGAGATAAAGTGGGCACGTTAACCATCGACGGTGGCGCCAAGGAAAGTGTGGAGGTCGGCCTGATCGTGGGCCGCTCAATTCGCTCTAGTTATACAACTCGTAACGTGGGCGGTTACTTTACCCGGGTTGTCAAAACCTTGCTGAATCTGTTTTAATCACAGCTGTAACCACCCGGGCTTGGAGGTAGTCGATGCAGGATGAGAATGCAGCAGTGTTAACTGAACTGTCTGACAAATCTGACCAGGAACTCCGTGAGATCCTCGATAAACTGGACGGCGAGGAACAGCGCTTATCATACGAAAGACGCATGTTACATGCCAAAATTGATATTTTGAAGGCCGAACTGAAGACAAGGTTGAAGGAAAAATATCGGCCGGGTACGAGCGCGATTTCAGGCCATG
>CAXMSJ010000055.1:0-2520 GCA_964196305.1 uncultured Acidimicrobiia bacterium | reverse complement strand
AAGTTCCCCCCTTTAGCCACGGTAAACAGAGTGTTTGAGTCAGTCGCCCACGAACCTAGGATAAGCCCAAACTCTACCGACATCAGAGCGGCCAGGGCAATCACTAACAGCAGCGCCAAGGGATCATGTGAAAAGGCATTGTTGAGAAGCAGAGTCATGACGGCTGCCGTCATAGCCAGGACAAAACCGATAATGCCTTTGGCCGCTAAAACATCGGCTATCTGTGTCGGCGTAACCAAAATGGCATCCAGCGTGTTCTGCTCCTTCTCCTCAACTAGCGAGGCTGCCGGCACAAAGAGGCCGGCGATGATCACTGCCAACATCACCAGCATCGGGATCAGCCTCTTGGCGATCGACAGAGCGACGACGCCGCCGACCGTCTCCACTTCCACTTCAATTAATGAAGGCGAACCCGCCACAGTACGGACCAAGTCAAAGGTGGTCACCGCAATAATAATCCGATTCGACGCTAGGCTCTCGCCACCGATAAAGAAGTTAAGCTCCGGACGTTTCCCAGCCTGCAGCGCCTCATCAAACCCTGCCGGTAGAATCAGACCGGCATCCAAGCCATTTTCCTTGACTCGCGTCCGCAGCGCCTCGTCGGAATCAAAAAAAGTGACCCGCACACCCTCTAGAGCCTCCGCCTGTTCACTCAAGACCGACTGCCCATGGTCGACGACCCCTAGCCGGGGCTGAGGCTCAAACAGACTCCCAAAGACAGCGTTAACGAGAATGGTGATTACTACCGGCATGACCAGCGCATATAGGAATATCGGAGATCGCGGCCCCATCCGGAGATCCTTCCGGGCCACCAGCCATATTCTCATCAGACTCATAGCGACTCAACCTTCCTTTTTAACGTGAACCAGCCGACCACAAAGACCGCCGCACACCAAGCCATGAGAGAAGCTAGATCGGGCAAAACATCCGACCAGCCCGCCCCATACGAATTAACTTCGACGATCGTGCTTACCAGTCCATACGATGGCAGCGCCCTCACCCAAGCCGAGGCCGTGCCCGGAAAGAGCACCGCAAAAGCCGGGATCATCAGCGGCACAATGAAAAGCATGCTATAAAAGATCATTCCCATAAAATCCTTGCCGGAAGACCCGGCGATCAACCCGATGCCGGTCACGAGGACTGCCCCCAACAAAAGCGCGGTCAGCGTAATAAGTGGCGCATGACCGTATGAGCCGATAAGTAACATCAACAGCGCCGCTTCCGTAAACGCCAAGAGCGTGCCCACGATCACTTTAGCGGCCAGAAAGTCGCTGATCCGCGCTGGAGTCACCATCACGGCTGTCACTGTCCGCGAATTCAGCTCGCCCGCCACCAGCGTCCCAAGGGCCATCGTCTCCATGATCAGAATGAGAAATGCATAAAGCGGACGCATCCTTTCGCGGAGTGTCACCTGGTTGCCCGCCCGATCTTCACCAAGAATAGTTACATCTTCCGCTAGCGGCGTTACCGGCAGATCACTACCGGCCACCGCGAAAGCCATCTCCTTGACCATGCTTGACATCGCTTGGCGAATCTCCGGCGGGACGCCCCCATCGACATAGACTTTGACTGTCGTCGGGACACCGGTTCTCATGGAAACCAAAAAGTCTGGTGGGAAATCAAGACCGATGTCGATCTCAGCGTCGCCCGTTCCCTCGCCGCTTTTTAGTCCGAGACCTCTTTTTAGAGCCTGCGAAGATGGGTATTTTTTGACAGCCAGCCCGGCCCCTTCCCCTTCAACCATCTGGTCGAAAGCAGCATCGAGCCCGGTCTGATGTATTCCGATAGTCAGGGTCTCGTTCACACCGGCCGGCAGCAACCAAAAAAGAGCCACATAGGCGATGATGCCAACGACCGTCATGATCGTGAAAAAGCGGTCCCGAGTGTATTCTCTAATATCTTTACGGACTATCGCCGCTATGATCGCGCCCCGACCAACCCCAGCCATCATTGGTGCAGTCGCCGACCAGTAAGCTCAATAAAAATTGTCTCCAGAGTCGCTTCCTCGGTATGGATTGTCATCAACCCCTCGGCCCCGACAGCCGCCTTCAATTTCTCGCCAGTCCCATCTTCATCCAACGCCACCACTTCGTCCCTAACTTCAGCGCCATCGCGAAATCGCAGGCGCACAGAGCGTTTCCCGTGCGAGAGCTTGAGGTTTTCTGGAGTATCTAAGGCGACAATCTTGCCCTCATTAAGAAACGCTACTCTATCTGAGAGCTGGTCGGCCTCGACCATATCATGGGTCGTCAGTAAGACCGCCGCCCCACCCAGAGCTTCTGCCCGGATCAAACCCCGGATAGCAACTGCTGAAGCTGGATCGAGACCATCGGTTGGTTCATCCAGAAAAAGAACTTTTGGTGAGTTAATCAAAGCCCGCGCGATCATCAGTCGTTGGCGCATGCCCTTGGAGAAATCCTTGGGGCGATCATCTGCCCGATCCGCTAGATCGACCCGCCGTAACAATTCGCTGGTATCGACGTTTTTTAGACCAAAAAGCGCTGCAAAAAATTTGAGATT
>CAXMSJ010000054.1:0-3212 GCA_964196305.1 uncultured Acidimicrobiia bacterium | reverse complement strand
CCTGGTCACCCGGCGTAATTCATTGACGCTCACCGACCTCTTTTTTGACAACACCAAGTGATCTTCAATCTTCTTGGCCACTTCATATGCCTCATAGGGCATCAAGCCGGTAGCCATGATCGAAGAAGCCATCAGGCCCTTAGAATACGGCAAGCCGTGCTTGTCATCTTTGATCAAGATTGGGCGTCGAGTCGCCGGACGTTTCTTAGCCAACTTCTCTCGCCCCGAACCTCTCGACAGACCGCCCGGCCAACTCGATCAGCGCCTCAGCGAGCGGCTTGTCGCTCAAAGACAGCGGAATATTGTCGCAGTAGACAACCTGCTTATCAAGCTCAAGAGCAACTGCAGTGGCCACGTCGACAGCCGCTGCTTTCAGCTCGGTCAGCATCACGTCAAACCCCTGCCCACAAGCTTCAATGTCAGCCCGAAGAAGCGGTCGATTAGAAAGGTGGTGCGAGATGCCGACAACATCGGCACCGGCAACATCTTCCAGGAATGCCCGGAGTACGGGGCCGGCCTCCAGAGGAGCCGTAGTAGTAAAGAAAACTCTCTTACCCGCTATGTTTTCCAGTGGGTGTGGACGGAAGACTGTCTTGATTATATCGATCTCCGGGTTTATGGCTTTGATGCCGTTGATGATTTCCTCGATTTTCGCCTCTGGAACATGGTCTTCGCAGTTAGTCAGGACGATCAAATCACTCAGTCGTACGCGAAGCGGCCCCAGATATCCGATAATATAGTCTACCGGCTGGTTCATGCCGGCTACAGTCACTCTGGTATCAGTCCGGATAGGCGGCATAGCTGCGCCGCTGCCCTCAAAAACTAAGAAATCGACAGCGAGCCCATTGGCAACCACCGCCCCGGCCGGCACAGTCGAGATGAATGGCTCGCCCGCCATCCCGCCACCGCAGCGACGGCACCCGACAGTCGGCACTCGACTCATCAGCGCGTCCTCAAAGTGATCGGAAGCGGCGTGCCGCCCCTGCTGCGACTGCTCATACAGATAGGCCGCGTCGAGCTTGATCTCATCGCCCCGAATCAATTCAGGCTCGGCCGGCCCGCCACGCCCCATGGCCACCACCGCCGGATTGCGACCGGCATTTTTTAGTTCCCGGCAGGCATAAGCCGATACAGCCGTTTTCCCGACCCGTTTGCCAGTGCCGATGATGCTCATCGATGGCTTGGCAGCTAGATCATGAAAGACCGGTGGGCGAAATTCGAAATCCGCCCCCTGATAAGTAACCCCCCGAGACAACATCAAAGAAGCCAGGTTCATCCGCTCACGGTAACCAACAACAGGCTCGTCGCTTAAATCGAGGACGGCGTCGGGCTGCCACTTATCAATGGCCAGGTTCACGCTGCTCTCCATCGAATGTTCCGCGATGACCGGGTATCCATATACGGACATCTGCTTTTCATCAAGTATCTTTTCGGTTCCTCCAAGGAAAACCAGACCCATGATCTCCCGACCACGACGCTCCAGTTCTGCCAGCGCATCAATGACAACGGGAGGATAATGCTCTCCGTCAATCAAGGCCACCACTTTACCGATTCGGGCCCACACCGATCTCGGACTCCACTCTGTCCCACTTGCAGTGGCGCTTCTCGTTCAGCATCAAATCTACCATCAGATCCTGCCCGGCAAACGGATACTTGCGATAGATGCGCATCCGCTTTCCTTCCAGCATGACCACGTTGTAGCATGGCTTCACTTTGCCGCGGACCCGCAAAGATGAGGTCGTCCCGGCCGTCGCCACCACTAAATCTTCTAAGCGCCAGACATGCGGCACGTGCTTATGGCCGCTCAGCACCAAATCGACCCCAGTCCGGGTGAGCACCTGAAGAGTATCGCCGGCGTCGTAGCAGACGTTCCGCTCCCGGCCCGTTCCCGGCACAGGGAGCAAGTGATGGTGCAACGCCAGTATCTTAATGCCGCCAGTGATTGAAAAATGCTCCTCCAGCCACCGGTAGCGCTCCCGGCCGATGCGGCCACTATCAAGATCCGGCTCACTAGTATCGAGCCCAACGATGGTAACCCCGGGAATCTTGAGCACATTGTTACGCAGGCCAAAGATTTCCTCGAAGTGAACGTAGCCGACATTGCGACTATCATGATTGCCGGGAATAACAACGATATTCTCGCAATCCAACATATCCAGAAAGGTCTTGGCTATCTTATATTCCTGCCGAAAACCAGCATCCGTCAGATCACCAGTGCAAACGACCACATCAGGCGATAGCCGGTTAATCTCATCGACAGTCTGCTTGAGCAGGTTGGGGATGAAATAGCCCGAACCGGCATGGAAGTCGGACACATGGGCAATAGTCACAGAAGGCTGACTATCAGTAGCCTCGGACCCTTCGGTCAAATTCTCAGTTTTGGTTGACATGATTCATCACGGTTTTTGTTTCTGGTTCAGACCCGATGCGAAAAACTAGAAACTTCGCTCGTCCTCCATGGAAGTTATGCGAGAAGTTCTCAGGGTTTATATTTCATACAGAGGAAATTGAAAAACTTGCGTTACGCTTAGTATATACCACAAATACACGCGATCAAGCAAGATTGAAGCCAAGAGTCAGAACGTACCGCGAGCCCGCTACCACCGCTAATTATGTGAGTTCGGGGAAAAGTTCGAATCCCCTCAGCTCCACGCCAACTAGCCTGCGACGATCACAGTGCATCCAGAATCCGACCAGGCGATTTATCCGCCCACACCTGGTGCTCGGCTGGCAAACTGGATAGAATGATAACAAGCGGCCTAGAAGGACAGATAAAAAGAAAAGAGTGCATAAATGTGGACGAGTAGTCCGCCAAGCGGTGGAGTCAATAATTGGCACATTGAAACACTGGTTCGAAGGGCGCTTGGTGCGAAAGACCACAATACTGCGTGGAAGTTTGTTGTCGCGCTTCATTGGCGTGGAACGAAAGAGGTGTTTGATATCGCCGCAAACCTTTGCGGCAGCGAGGATTCCAATGAGCGCGCAATTGGCGCAGATATCTTAGGGCAACTAGGTGTTCCGAATAGGAGTTTCCCGGAGGAGGCCTTAGAAATATTGAGAGACATGCTTCGAGTGGAGAGAGATGTCGATGCACTAAACTCTGTAATCGTAGCAATCGGTCACATCCAGGATTTCGACGATTCCTCCTATCTCGATCTGGTGATCGACAAACGATATCATGAAAACGAGAATGTAAGGTATGCAGTGGCATT
>CAXMSJ010000053.1:0-3118 GCA_964196305.1 uncultured Acidimicrobiia bacterium | reverse complement strand
ACTTCGTGTCACCGGGGTCACGCTTCAAACGTCAAGCCGCTCTTGAAACGGCGTCCGAAAACCCTGTGTATTGGGTGTCACCAGCCGATCGCTAAGTTTTTCCAGATGGCCACGAAGATGGAGCCGTTCGAGCTCGGGCTCTGCCCCAGATGCCATAACCCGCACGGTACGTCTACCGACAAGTTGCTGCACAAGCCCGTTCCCGAACTCTGCCTCGATTGTCACGTGGGAATCAGAGAGCTCCAGAAGAAGCCCGTGCAGATGCCACCTTTCCGCCAAGGTCTCTGTCTGGGCTGTCATTTTCCGCATGGTTCGGAGAACGCCAAGCTCCTTAAGGCGCCACTGAAGGGGAACGAGATATGCTTCAAGTGTCACGGTGATAAGAAGAAGAACTACGAGCCGATCGGTCACAACAAGATTGCCTATACAAATGCTTCAAAGTATCAGCCGGAGGGTGGAGTTGGTAGCTGTCTTAACTGTCACGAACCACACGGCTCTGACTTTAGCGGTCTCATCCAGCGCGAGGTCATATCACTTTGCTTAACTTGCCACGGTCCGCGCCGGTACTTTACCCACCCGCTGGGCTTTGAGAAGCCGGATCCCCGGCGAGGCGGGTACCTGCGCTGTACGAGCTGCCATAACCCCATGGGTAGCGGCAATGAAAAACTGAAGTGGGCTTCAAAGGACGGACTTTGTATCAGGTGTCACGTAGTGACTGACCCGTCATATATTTATTTTAGCGTGGAGCCCTTCCACCGCTATCAGATTCCCGATAGCGTTCCCTAATCCCGGACGACGATTATCCATGATGGAAAGACAGAAACCCACAACTTTCCTGATTACACTGGCTACGCTAGCGGTGATCATCGGTCTTTTGGTCTGGTGGTCACCGGCTCCCGATTTGCCTGCCAATCCATCTGACGAGCTGTTATCACACTGGAAAGAGTTGTACCAACAAGGCCGTCTGGCAGAGGCCCGGCCGGTCCTTCAAAGTTACCTGGGCCGGAATCCAGCGGACTCAAGCGCGCGTCGCGCGCTGGCAGATATCTGGTGGCGTCAGGGTAGCCCCGAAGAAGCCTTGGCCGAGATGAGGCGGATTGACTCGTCTTTGGAGAGTGGCGGAGCAACGTCTTTTCTAACAGGAGTCTTGGCTTTACGGTTAGGTGAGACGACCGCTGCTATCGATGATCTTCAGGTAGCTCTAGATGAGGACCCAGGCTCTTTTCAGCTGAGGTTAGAGATAATTCGCGCTCTAGTCGCTGCTGGGCAAAAGGAATCTGCGGCAGCCTACCGGGAGGGACTCGAGCCGGCTCTTCCTCAGGCTGTCCGCGCTCTGATGGCGGGGTCAGCGACACCGGTTCATAGTGCGCCCGATGTTTTCTTGACAGAGAAAGTTGATGTGGTGACCTCTGGAACCGTGGCGGTGAGCGGAGTTGTCTCGGGTCCTGAGGCACACTTAGGTGTATCAATGGCAGTCGTTGGTGATGATGGTCGTTTCTGGCGAAGCGATGATCTGACTTGGTCCGCGCAGCCGTTTACGTATGATGTGTCGCCTGAAGGGGTCACAGGGGTTGACGCATTTTGGCGATATAACTGGTCTCCGCCGCCTACCAACGGCGGTCTTTTCTGGCTGGTCTTTGCCGCTAAGAGGACTTCCGAAGCTCAAGGACCCATGCTGCCGGTTGTGCCGATCACAGTGGACAATAAGCCTCCCGCTATCTCTACTCTGGGGCTGTTCAATGGCGCCAGTCGGGTCGCCAAAAGGGACGTGTTACTCCGTAATGATGTGACCGGAGCCTCCTGGATGCGGTTTTCTGAAGGGCTCGACGGGCTATCAACGAGCCCCTATCTACCTTATGAATCTTCGCACACAGTCACTCTTTCCGGCCAGGACGGCCGAAAGATAGTTTATGGTCAGTGGCGTGACGATTTTGGCAATGAGACGACCGCTGGGATCTCTGCCGGTCGAACCAGTTTTGTCCTTGATACGAAACCGCCGGAGATCGCCGCGGTTTTTCCCAGGCCGGGTGCGGACGATGTTAATGTGGATCTGCTTTTAACGGTTAATTTTGCCGGCTCCGGCCTTGACCGTACGACTATTGGCAGGCGCTCACTTATGCTCTTGACGGCCGCTGGAGACAGGGTTTTAGGGGCGGTCAGATATGACAGTCAGGCCAATACGGCCGTTTTTTCACCTCAGAGTCCACTCGTCTACGGGCAGGAGTATGAGGTGGTTTTGACAACTGACATCCGCGATGAGGTCGGCAACGCTCTAGAAGAAGATCGTCGCTGGAGATTTAAGACGGTGGTCGCCTCAGACCATCCGCCAATGCCGCCGGAAGAGGTGACCGTGGTCTCTGGGCGCGAGGCCAACCTGATCAGTTGGGCGCCACCGACCGGCATTGATTCCGGCGGGGATTTTGAGCCACCCGTGCGCGGCGGATATAATATCTATCGCGGGCTTGACCGCGAACGTCTTGACGAAAGAGTCAACCAGGTGCCGCTTACTGCGCTCAAGTATGTCGATCGGGACTATGGTCAACCGGGCACTTATTACTACACGGTTAAGGCGATCGATGCTGGTGGAGCAGAGAGCCAAAGCGGCCCCATTCGCTCGAATCGCTTGATTAAGGCCTCCTTTTTGGTTCCGTCAACCGAAGCCCAGGAGTTTTCCACTTCCAATGGGCAGGTGACAATATTGACGGCTCCCGCAACAGATCCGGTCACGCTGACGATTAAGTCTCGTCCCCTTGTGGGGGGACCGGCCTCGCCGATTGATGCTCTAGAGCTAGAGACGGATGAGTCCTTGCAGTTGCAGAGGTTGGCGGTAGTGATTTCCGGCGACCCAACCGGCGCTCTCTTTTTAAGAAAGATCGGTAGTGGGTGGCAGCCATTGTTGGCCGGGCGTTACATTTATGACCTTATTGCCGGCAGCGTCAGCTATGGGCCACTCCCAACCGGGGGGCTCTTTGTCCTGGTGAACCCAGATGATCAGACCGCTCCGATCAAGCCACAAGTGCTGCGAACAGAGACCGATAACGGTGTTGTTTCGCTTACGTGGCCGGCGGCAGCCGACAAGGAGAGCGGTATTGACCGCTACGGGCTTTATTTAAGGGAA
>CAXMSJ010000052.1:0-10618 GCA_964196305.1 uncultured Acidimicrobiia bacterium | reverse complement strand
ATCGATCGACATGCTTTGTTTCAGTCTTGGGTTGGCCACCAGTTTCATCGTATAGACTTTGCCTTTCGAGCCGCCCTCCACGATACCGATACCGACGTGGGTGTACCGAGGGTCGAGCATTTTAGCTCTAGTGGTACCGCTGCCGAGCCACTTATTGTAGGCGGCCCGCTCATTGCGAGCGCTGGTGACGTTTTGTGTTGCCAGGCTCCAGCGGCTGACGCCGGCATCCTTGAGCCGTCTGGTGAGAGTAAGACCGGAAGGCGAGGTGCTGGCCATGAAACCCTTAGTGGCCATATCGCGACTGTGCCGTTCCGCTGCCCGTTCGATCCGAAAACCCCAGCTAAGAGGTTTGATGCCCTTGTCTTGGCGCTTGGCGTTAACCAGGTTGAGGAGCGTGCGTTGGTCGGTATCCAGAGTGTCGGCAAAAGCGGTGGGAGCCATGATCAGAAGAGCTATGATCGTGAGAATTGCTACCTTTGCTAACCGTGCCATCTACCTTCAACTCCTAATCGCCCAGCCTAGGCGAATCTTGCTTACAATAGGAGTATCGGCAGTGTGTGCGGGGTCTAGAGGGGTGCGGCGACGTACCTTGGTACAGCTAAAGAAGGTGCGATTTATGCCGATAAAAAGAGGATAAGGTGTTTACGATCTAGAACAGAGTTTCAACGATACGAATAACTCCGGGACCAACAATCACCAGCATCAAGGCCGGAAGGATGAAAATCACAATCGGAAAGACCATCTTCACTGGAGTTTTCATGGCTTCCTCTTCCGCGTGCTGACGTCGGCGCTCGCGCATCTCCTTAGATTCGTTCTTCAGTATCTTGCTAATACTGATCCCGAGTTGATCCGCCTGGATGATCGTCGAGCAGAATTTCTTCAGCTCAGAGACGGTGGTACGTTCACTTAGGTTCTTGAGAGCATCCCGTCTGGCTTTACCGATTTGAAGCTCCCCCAGCATGCGACCCAATTCCTCGCTCAGGGGTCCCTCCATGTTCTTGACCACCTTGGTCACGGCCGCGTTAAACGCCAGGCCGGCCTGTATTCCAATGGTGATGATATCAACCGTATCGGCCAGCGTGATTGTGATCAATCTCTGCCGCGCCCGGATCTTTCGATCCAACCAAGCGTCAGGCAGAAAGTAGCTAACCGGAATCAATATTAGCCCCAACCATACCGGACCGTCGACCAAGAAAAGCCAGGGTAACAGCAACAACAAATAAAGGAGGGCCCCTGCTGCGGTCACGGCCAGCTTAACTGCTACAAACTTCTCCGGCGTGATTGAGCGAATTCCGGCATATGTCAGCTTGCGTTGCACGCGTGCCAATCGTTGCTCATTCGTCCACCGCCGGCTCAGGCGCCCCAGAACATCGACGAACGGCCAGATGACCTGTTCTAGAAAATTCGAGTCCGCCTTGGGCTCGGTGTCGACTGGGGAATCATAGGTATTTAAGCGATCAAGAGACCGCCGGACACGAACCCGCGAGAGCAGCGGCCAGCTAAGAACAGCCCCCGCGGCCAGAAACGCTCCCGCAAAGCTTAATACTAGTATTAATATAAAAGTCTGATTGACTTCAGTAATCAATGTTAACAATACTCCTCAGCCAGAGAGCGCCCAAAGCCATCATGATCAGGCCGAGACCCATCATCGCTAATCCGGTGGTAGTGGTGGTCAAAGCCGACATATACTGCGGATTGAGAATATACATCAACAACCCTTCAGCAAATGGCATAACCAGCAAGATTATCGCTGACAGTCTACCCTCTGCCGTCAACCCCTTGATCTGTTGGGTCATCCTCTCCCGCTGCCGTAAACTAGCAGCTAAGCTGTCAAATATCTCCGCTAGATTACCACCAGTCTCCCGATGGATAGAAGTCGCCAGCACCACTGAGCTAAATGCCTCGCTGCCGATCCGTTCGTTGAGACGGTGGAGAGCCTCGTTGAGCGTCATGCCCATCTGTACCTGTTTGGCCACCCGTTTCAGCTCGGCTGCGGTCGGCTCTTCCGTCTCTTTGGCTGCTGCTGCCAGGGCCTGCTGTAAGCCATACCCCGCCCGCAACGACCCAGCTAACATATCCAATGTGTCCGCCAGTTGCTCGTTGAATTTTTCCTTCCGTCGCCCGACCAGCATCTCGATAACCAGAAGTGGAATGACCACGGCCACTCCGATCGCCAGCAGCACTACAATGACATTACTAAAAATAAGTCTGCTTAGAAGACCAACGACCAACACCAAGCCGATGTGAGCGACAATATATTCGTTTGGCCGCACCGGCAGGCCGGCCTGATCAAGCTTCTTGACCGCGTATTCATAGAACTGGTACCGGATAGAAGCCCATTCCGCCAGAGCGACCAAGCGATCCTGAACCCGGCGCAAAAGCGGCCTGTCAGGATCCTTATGTTGAGACCGTAGCTGATCGTAATATTTTAGCTGCTCTGCCAGCGTGTTGTCGGGCGGTCGCAGAAGATCTCCGAGCGCAAAGACGCCGAGAAACACTGCTACAGCCATCACAAACGCAGCGAGTAAGGGAAATATTGAGTCATAGAGGCCACCGGCAAAGCTCGAAACCCAGGTCGAACGCGGCTCGCTTTTTACTTCGGGCTTGACGGCCTTACTTAACTCTACTGGCAGATCTGACAATCTGGTAGAAGCCGTCATGACCCGGCCATCAATATCTGCCTGCACCTCTAGGTCGACCGCTTTTTTCCTGGCGGCGCTGGTAAAAACCAATTGATAGCGATTGTGTAGCTCGTGTGCCAGACCACTATAAAGTTCTATCAGGACTTCGCCTGAAGGAGCGGTTATCAGTTGGCCGCCGGAACCATCGGCCACCTCTTTTAGGTGCTCGGGATCAAACTCCGGTGACTCAAGAGCAATGACCGCCACCGGTATTCCCAGTCTGCCGGCTAAATCCACCACCGCTTTGTCTGAGGCTTGGCTAACAGTATCGCCACCATCAGAAAGCAGGATCAAGGTTTGGTTCGCCAGTTTCTGCTCTTTACTAGCGTTGAGACTCTCAATGATAGCGTCGTTGACGGCCGTCTCGCCGCTGGCCTCAAGTGAACCAACCGCCTCATTAAGAGCTGCTTTATCTTCAGTGAAATCCGCCAAACGCCGCACGGTATCGGCAAACGCCACTACGGCGATCTGATCACCCGGTCGCATCTGCTCAATGAATTGCTTAGCAGCCGTCTTGGCTTGCTCCAGAGGCTCCCCAACCATACTACCGCTCACGTCAAAAATGAGTGTTACTCCGACGGGCTCTTTGGTTCCTTCCGACTCCACCCGCAAACCCTTAACGAGTTTGCCATTCTCGAGCACACGGAAATTGCGCGTTTTGTCCCTGGTGGTCAAGCCTAAATCAACGCTTACTAGTGGAAAATCAGCGGTGTCGACATTTCTAATAGTTAGCTCGCCCAGCCCGTCGGCTGTGTGATTGTCGGCCACTGCCGGTAACGGTACCAGACCAATCGGAATCAGCAGGCCCACCAAGAGTAAGGCCAACAGATACCAGCGTTGCCGGAAACGAAACATCAAATAACCCGCTCCGGCGGATCGAACTCGAAGACGTTGACCGGAAGCTCCACCCCGTGCTCGTGAAGCTTGTCCATGAACGACGGTCGTATGCCCGTCGCTTTAAGCTTGCCTAGATAGCGACCTTGCTCGTCGATCCCCATCGAGTGGTCAAAAGCAAAAATATCCTGAGTGGTGACGACCTCGTTCTCCATCCCCTGGACCTCGGTGATCTGGGTTACCCGGCGACTGCCGTCTGTGAGACGAGCCTGATGGACGATCAAATTAATGGCCGAGGCCATCTGCTCCCGAATAGCCAGAGCCGGCAGATCCATGCCGGCCATCAAGACCATCGTCTCCATCCGGCTAAGCGCATCTCGAGGAGAATTGCAGTGGATAGTCGAGAGCGAACCATCGTGACCGGTATTCATCGCCTGAAGCATATCAAGCGCTTCCCCGCCCCTCGCCTCACCGACGATAATACGATCGGGGCGCATCCGCAGCGCGTTTCGAACCAAGTCGCGAATGACTACCTGTCCTTCCCCTTCAATGTTTGGCGGCCGGGACTCTAGACGCAAAACGTGCTTCTGGTGAAGCTGAAGCTCGGCAGCGTCCTCAATCGTCACAATCCGCTCACTTTCCGGGATAAAAGAGGAGAGCACATTGAGAGTGGTTGTTTTTCCAGAGCCGGTACCACCGCTGACAATGATGTTCAGCTGCCCCCGGACACAAGCCTCAAGAAATTCCGCCGCTTCCGCCGAGATCGTCTCTAGCTCTACCAAGTTTTCCGTGGTCAAAGGATCCGCGGCAAATTTTCTGACCGTCAAGATCGCCCCATCCAGGGATAAGGGCGGAATGATTACGTTAACGCGGGATCCATCCGGCAACCGCGCGTCCACCATCGGGCTCGACTCATCTACCCGGCGGCCTAGCGGCGCCACAATCTTTTCGATGATATACCGGAGCTGCTCCTCATTGAAAAAGCGGCTCGCAGTCTCCTCGAGCTTCCCGAAGCGCTCTACGTATATAAGATCCGGCCCGTTGACCATCACTTCTGTCACGTCCGGGTCATCAAGAAACTCCTGTATCGGCCCAAAACCAAGAACATCGTCGAGGATGTCTCCTATCAACCAGCGCTTCTCTTCCGCCGAGAGCGGCGTCGAGTCCTCACTGATGATCTGAGACAGGATGTTTTCTGCGTGGCCCTTATCAGCCGGAGTATCCGGCGTCTGGATTTCCGCCCCCATCTCATCGACCAAGCGGTTGCGTATTCGCATTCTCAGCGCTCGAAGTTGCGTATTCACTCTTTCCTTTCCATCTCCTCGTTTTTAGCCTGCTCCCGGTCCTCTGTGATCTGGAACTCTTGCACTAAGTCGACGATTTTGATCAAAGCTTCGGTCACTGGCGTGTTGGGAGCACTTTGCAAAACCGTCGTGCCTTCATTTACAGACCGGGGCACAGCCCGGTCACTAGGTATCTTGACGGCGATCTTATGTTTTAGATGCCGTTCAACATCCTTTGGAGTTAAGGAAACTTTGCTATCCGCCCGATTGAGCAGCACTTTGACCTTCTTCATGGGAAACTTGAGGAACTCAAGCGTCTGCAGGGCGATCTTAGCGCTCTTAATGCTGGGAACGTCCAGCGTCGTGACCACAAATATCAGATCGCTGTTCTTGATGGCCGACAAAGTGGTTTGACTAAAAGAAACCGGGGTGTCTACCAAGACTATATCCCCAGTGACCCTGGCGGCCTCCAGTATCCTATCTAGCTGCTCATCGGAGAACGGGTGGAGTTTCTGGTAGTCAACTGGGGCCAAAAGAATCGAGGCCCCGCTCTGGTGTTTTGTTAAAAAACTTTCCAGCATATCGCTATCAAGGCGGTCAACTACCTGCATTAAGTCCGAAACAGTTCGATCGGGTTTCAGGCCAAGCATCACCCCGACATCACCAAACTGCTCGTCTAAATCTAGAACCAACACTTCTTGCCCATTACGCGTGGCGAGACCGACCGCCGTATTTGTCAGGGCCATGGTTTTTCCCACCCCACCCTTGGCGCTCAGAAATGTGATTATGCGGCCGTCTCGATCACCAGTTTTTTGTTCACCAGGCGTCTCAGCTGTCTCGGTCAGGTCGTGAACCCGGCGGATCGCGCCGATGATCTCTTTGTGGTCGGGCGAAACAACATCACGAAACCCGGCCCGTAGAGCCTGCCGCAATACATCCGCGTCGATGGTATGCGCTACTTTGATCGCCCGATCCGTCCATGAACCGGTGAGGTCGTCCAACCTCTTGCTCGCCTCGTTAATATCGAGGGACGGACCCACAATTAGAACCGCGGCCTTTTCGGCCTGCTCCCGGCTTTCTTTGTTAGCGTTCCGACCTCTTAACAACGTCAGCTGTAGATCTTGTTCTTCCTCAAATCTGCCCAACAAATCTCCGGAGAAACCAGAGGACTCTCCTATAAGTACTACGTCAATCATGCCCACCTACTGCAATATGGTCTCGGTCCACTGACCTTCGGTCGTGACCTCTTTTTTCTCTTCACTCGTCGGCAACAGTGTCAACCACAGTCGCCCCTCTTCCTGAACGTAGATGAGCTTTTCCGCTTCCGCCTGCGTCATCGCCAAGGTTATCGTCCGGTCGCGGTTCGTCGAACTAGAGCGACCCGAAGAAAGCCCGGAAGTCGACCCCTGGCCAGACTGGGGCTCTTCCTCGTCAAGCTCAGAGTTTAGAGCTAGGACTTTGATGTTTTGCAAGATCGTCTTGGTGACCGTCCCCGTGTCAACTTTGACTGTCGCCACCACATTAACCAGATCACCGATCTTTACCAGGTCGCCGGCCGACTTCATGCTCGAGATAGGAACCGCCACGGCCACCTTGTCGTCGTCAGGCATCGCCACCGCCAGGCCAGCATCAGTGGGAGTTTTAAACTTACTGAGCGTCAATTGTTCGCCGGTGCCAACACTCACTGCCAAAACCTTGTCTTTCAACTTCTTACTTGGTCGAATCGCATCAGCAGCTACAAATTCTTTAGGTATAGACTTGGTTTCAACCAGCTTTCTAGCCCGGAGTTTCTGGAGCGTCAACCCCTGGGGCAGATCGTCCACCGCCACCAATATCTTCACCGGTTCAGCCGCTTCAACCATTTCCTCTCGAGCGTTATCAACGTAATTATTAACCATAAATGCCGCTATTAGGCCTAAAAAAAGAGCCACCACCAGAACTATTAACCGTTGCCTCATTTACCCCCCACTGTTAGAAGTCGGCTTGATCCAGCCGGACTGTTTCCATGTATAACTTCGAATCCGGCGGTGTATCACTGCTAGTGCCGCCACCCTTAACATAGCGAATGAACGTGCCGACAATATCGACTTTAACTCCTCCATCGGTCTCCACATCCCCTTCAATGAAGAACTCGGCAATGCCATAGACGTAGACGGGTTTAGATCCAGCTGCCTTTGTGATCTGCTCAACAATGGGGACAGTCACTAGGCGACCACAGTCGGCCGGTTTATTGACTAGCCAAGATTCTAGGGTGTGGCCACAATCACCAATGCGCGATTCCAGAGCACGCTCAGTCGGTCCCCCCCTATCGCCGGTGTAGGTGAAAATATGGTCGCCTATATGGATAACATCATTGTATGAATTTTCCACGAAATAGAGGTATCCTTCTGAGCCAGGCACTGCGCCGTGGTTGTCTTCCTGATCGTACTGAAAATTAGGAGGATGAGGAGGATGAAAAACCTTGGTGAAGTCGAGAGAGCCAAAATTACCAGCCTCCGGAGTGTCACCAATTTTCAGAGCATACTGTTCACCATATTCTAGATCCCGCATCTCCACTGTTATCAAAATATCGCCACCGCCAGCGCCAAAATGTAGCTGGCTAAAACTGATATCTTCTATCGGTGAATTTCTCGTGCGCACTATCAGCCGGGCGACGTTGTTATAGGATTCATTCCCCACCCGCACATCGACAGCGTAACTCTTCAGTGGCCCGTCGGCTGGAGGAGCAATGATTGGAACCCAATAGAGACCCGTAGCAACATCCAACCTAAAATCCGAACCTGGATAGGTCGTACCCCCAACTACCGCCCGCTGGGGCGGGCCGGCCACGCTTTCAACCCAGAGCTTTGTCGAGAGCTTTGTCGGGTCATCCGGGGGGGGCAGTACATTGTCATCGAGATAAACATCGGTCACCAAGTCATCTGGTGCGTGGACACCAGCGGCCCCGACCGCTGGTTCCAAAGTCTCGAAGCCCTGGCTGTTAACTATAGATAGGTCTATCAGATAACCGTCTTTCTGCGGCGCTGCTGGTGCCGATATCAACGCCGACCAACTATCGGATCCTTCTGGCGGGCGGCTGAACCACTTTTCCGTCCCTTCAAGCCTGACAACCATGTCTTCAGCCCGAATCGTATTTACACCCCAAGGCACCATATCCCTGGCCCCGGTTACATAGACCCGTTTTGCCTTGGCTTGTGCGGCAACGTCCTCCTTGTGCAGGTTCCAAATTGGCGCAAAGAAAAAATGCACGTCCTTCGTGACGCCGATCTTAACGTAGTCCTCAGTAACCTCAGTATACGGGAAGGGCAACAATTCCAGTGTTTCACTCTGGTCTATCTTGTCGTTGTAGCCGGCGAATTCTCCGGCGACATCCAAGACGCCGGCCTCATCCGCGCCCTGGATCTTTTCGATCATGCCGGCCAAGGCGGCGGCATCGGCGGCTGACTGTAGCTGGCGGCGCATCTCATACGTATAGCCGATGTCGACCACAAAGGCCGCAAAGCCCACAAAAACCGTCATTAATAGGGCCACGATGACAGCAACGGCCCCACGCTCACCTTTTAATACTCTTGTCGATTTTGACAGACTCATTCTACCCTCTGGGTGGCAGTGCCTGTTAGTATCTCTGGCAAGATGTTGCCAAACGTACCGAACAGGGCACTGATCTCATTTAACTGATAAGTGACCGTGACTGTGACCGGACTGTCTTGGTCGTCATCACCAACTGGGTCTTCAACCCCGGTCCTGACAACGGTCATTAAGCTCGTGTTAAGGCCACCAGCGGCAGCCATCGTCTTTTGCTCGACCTCATCGAGCGGAGACCGCAAAGAGGCCCACCGAACACCCTCACGAGCGGCGTGGGTCACTTCTAAATAAGCGTTGAAGACTAAGCCAAACATCATCGTACCCACAATAAGGAGGGTTAGGAGCGGTAGCAGTAGAGCAAACTCTACGGCTGCCGCTCCTTCCTCCTTCGCAAAACATCTCTTCACACTAAAGCCTGATCGCATTTTTTCAAGCAAACAGCCTAGCCTTACGGCGAGGTGGGCGCCGGTGTAACGCCACCAACATCTCCAGCTACTCCATCAAATACTAGTGCAAGATTGCCTCCCAAAAGCGTCACCGCAGTCACTATAACCACAGCGATAAGGGCCACCATAATACCGTACTCAACCGCGGTCGCCCCTCTTTGATCCATGAGAACCTTAAGTCCTCTTAATCCACTAAACAACATCTCCAAGCCACCCCCTTTCAAGAAAAAGTTTTACAGTAAGCATCTCTGTCGGTCCAACGTATCGTTCGAATGTATATGCCCAACTGCCCCGCAAACCAAACAACATGCAAAGAAATTATACTGCGGAGCAGGGCTAATAACAAGTGTTACATGGATGTACCGCTTACTAGCTTATTTCGACCGCTTGATTGCGTATTTGGCCGCTACGCGATTAGCGAAGATTCTCGTAAAGCAGGCTGGCGCCAAGAACCATGAAAAGCGTCCCGGCTCCGATATGAAGATATCTGGGAGAGATGTAGTTGGCCACGAACCCACCTAAATAAGCGCCCAACAGCGTGACCACGACCAAAGCCAAAGAGGCACCGATAAAGACTGTGCCGGGCGACTTATGCTGCGCGGCCAGAGTGAATACAGCCAGCTGGGTCTTGTCTCCTAGCTCAGCCAAAAAAAGAATGCCAAAGGTGGTCGCCGCCAGCTTCCAGTCCATCAGCTAAGCGCCCGCCGCACCAGTTGCCCCATCTCAGCGGTACCAACCAGGTTCACGCCGTCACTCATGATATCGGCCGTCCGGTAACCTTTAGATAACACTTGGTCAACGGCCTGCTCTATCTGCAACGATAGGTCTGCTCGGTCGAGAGAGTACTTGAACATCATCGCCACCGATAAGATAGTGGCGATGGGATTAGCCTTGTCTTGGCCGGCAATATCCGGAGCGCTGCCGTGGATCGGCTCGTATAGTCCGGCGTCGCCATCCCCCAAAGAAGCCGAGGCCAGCAGGCCCAAAGAACCGGAAAGCATCGATGACTCATCGCTCAAGATATCCCCAAAAAGATTCCCGGTGGCCACCACATCGAATTGGCCCGGATCGCGGATCAACTGCATGGCCGTGTTGTCGACCAGTTGGTGGATAAGCTCCACATCAGGATAGTCGGCCCCCGTCTTGATGGCCGCTTCACGCCAGAGTCTTGACGACTCCAGCACGTTGGCCTTGTCGATCGAATGCACCCGAAAACGGCGCTTTTGGGCCATCTCAAAGGCCACTCGCATCAGGCGCTCGACTTCGTAAGTCTGGTATTCCATCGTATCGAACGCCCGCTCCCCCACGCGCGCCCGCTCCCCGAAATAAACGCCGCCGGTCAACTCACGCACCACCACTAAGTCGACGCCCGCAACGATTTCCGGCTTGAGCGTCGAGGCTTCGATCAGAGATTCAAATATCTTGACCGGTCGGATATTAGCGAAGAGCTCCAAGCCCTTGCGCAACCCGAGCAGACCCTGCTCGGGACGGGGTTTGTCGGGGTCGGTCGTATCCCACTTGGGTCCGCCGATAGCCCCCAGTAAGACCGCGTCGCTCTCGCGACAGGCTGACAACGTTTCCGGGGGTAACGCCTGCCCGTGGGCGTCGATAGCACAGCCGCCCATCATCTGCTCGCTGATATCGATGGCCAGTCCAGCCGCCCTCGCCACCTGCTCCAGCACCTTGACGGCTTCCGTCGTTACTTCCGGCCCGATCCCGTCGCCGGGCAATACTGTCAGCTTAACCATCACGCCGGCCGCCGCGAAGTCCCGTCGGTGACCTGGCGCTT
>CAXMSJ010000051.1:0-6016 GCA_964196305.1 uncultured Acidimicrobiia bacterium | reverse complement strand
AAAATAGAACAGGCAATGCTGCATTTCTTTTTTTAGTTGCTTGAAGTCATGAGGCGGGCTCGACGGCACGGTGTAATGGTCGAATACCGAGTCCGACTCAATGCCAACATCGTCAGTCCGAGCTGACGGCCAGCTAAGTTTGACGCTCAGCTTCTCCCGCTCGTGCTTGTGGTGATATTTGACCTTGAACTCAACCTTGGCAGGCACTCTGACCTTTACGTCCTGCACCAGCACTGTTTCATGGCGCTCAATTTGATCGGCCAGCTCGCGCAAGGCCGAAGCGGCGGCAGCCGCCGTCATCTCACGCTTGTTTGAGGCCTTCACTTGAGACATCCTCAGCCAGCTCTTCTTCCGGCTCGCCCATGATATAGCGGTGGATCGCCGCGGCGGAATCACGACCGGCGCCCATGGCTAGAATAACTGTAGCCGACCCGGTAACAATATCGCCACCGGCATAGACTCCCTCGCGCGTCGTCCGACCGGTCTTCTCGTCAGCCACAATGTATCCCCAGCGATTAAGCTCCAGATCCTTGGTGCTCTGAGGTACCAGCGGATTAGCGCCGGTGCCGATAGCCATAATGACAATGTCAGCCGGCACGTCTAGTTCCGACCCCTCGATCGGGATCGGACGGCGGCGACCGGAATCGTCCGGCTCGCCCAGCTCCATGCGGATACAACGTAAAGCTGTCACCCAGCCGTCTTCGCCAACAACGCCGGTGGGGCTGGTCAGCATCTCAAAGCGGATGCCCTCATCCTTAGCGTGATGGACTTCCTCCACCCTGGCCGGCAGCTCTTCCTCGCTCCGTCTGTATATAATACTGGCTTCTCCCGCCCCCAAACGCAGTGCGGTCCGGACAGCATCCATGGCCACATTGCCGCCACCGACAACTACCACTTTAGCGCCCACCTTGACGGGCGTATCAACATTGGGGAAATCATAGGCCTTCATTAGATTAGCCCGGGTCAGGAATTCGTTGGCTGAATAAACACCATTGAGGTTCTCGCCCTCGATACCCATAAAATTAGGTAGCCCAGCGCCGGTACCGATAAAGACAGCGTCATAGCCGTCCCGCTCCAGTAAATCATCTACGGTCATCAATTTGCCGACAACCGCATTGGTGACGATATCCACCCCCAAGTCCGTCAGGGCGTCGATCTCTTCCTTAACGATGTCCTTTGGCAAGCGGAACTCGGGAATACCGTAAAGCAACACGCCGCCCGGCTCATGCAGGGCCTCGAACATGGTCACTTTGTGGCCGAGCCTGGCTAGATCGCTAGCGCAGGTAACTCCGGAAGGCCCGCTACCCACGATCGCAACTTTCTTGCCGGTAGGCGGCGCTACTACCACCTCAGCCTTCTGCCCATGCTCTCGCTCCCAATCGGCGGCAAAGCGCTCCAGCCGCCCGATAGCCACCGGCTCCACCTTCCGTCCGATAACACAGACTTTCTCGCACTGGTCTTCCTGAGGGCAGACCCGCCCGCAGACGGCGGGCAGGATATTCGTCTCTTTTATCTTATTGATCGCACCCTGAAAATCCTGTTCTTGAAGCAACTCGATGAATTCTTTGATCGGCACCTGCACCGGACAACCCTTGATGCACTGGGGCCTGGCGCATTTAATACAACGTTCCGCCTCTTTCAAGGCCTCTTCAACCGTATATCCCGTGGCCACCTCTTTAAAGTTGGCCCCACGCGCCTTCGGGTCCTGCTCCGGCATCGGCACCCGATACGGTATTAGCTTTGGTCTTTCTTTTTTCTTCTCGTCCGTCACTTATATTCCCCCGTCCGCCTAGCTCGGCTCGACCAGCATGTGCTGGTGGCGCGCCTTCCAAGCATCAAACGACTCTTTTTCTTCACTCAAGTACATCCGCTGCCGACTCATGAGCAGATCCCAATCTACCTCATGTCCATCAAAATCAGGTCCGTCGGTGCAAGCAAAGCGGGTCTTGCCGCCGACCGAGACTCGGCAAGCGCCGCACATACCGCTGCCATCAACCATAATCGGGTTCAGGCTGACCATGGTTTTGACGTTGAAACTCTTCGTGGTAAAGGCAACAAATTTCATCATGATTGCCGGCCCAACCGCGATAACAAGATCGGTGTCGCCTTTCTCCAGCTCCCGCTCCAAAGCGATCGTCACCACGCCTTTGATGCCCTTGCTGCCGTCGTCCGTAGTCACCAGGACCTCATCACAGACCGTGCCCATCTCTTTTTCATAGATCAGCAGGTCTTCACTACGAGCCCCCATGATGGCAATGACTTGATTGCCGGCCCGCTTGAATCCGCGAGCGATGGGAAAGAGCGGCGCGACACCAAAGCCGCCGCCGACCACGATCACTTTGCCGAGCTTGTTAATGTGTGTCGGCTGGCCGAGCGGCCCGCACAGATCGCGGATCGTATCGCCTTCGTTCATCGACACGAACTCAGCACTCGTCTTCCCGACAGACATGATGATCAGACTGATCGTGCCTTCTTCAGGATTGATGTCGGCCAGAGATAGCGGTATGCGTTCCCCGCTGTCGTGGAGCCGGACAATTACAAACTGTCCGGGGTTGGCTGCCCTCGCGATATGCGGCGCATCAAGCTTGAAATAAAATACGTCCGGATCGCGAATAAGCCGTTTTTCTAGGATTTTAGTCGCCAAAACTAGTTTCACCTCTTAAAAAGGAAAAAGACAGGCCAATTCCCAATTAAAGCAAAAGGTAACAACGGCGGCAAGGGATTTTCATTCCCTCTTCACATTAGATCGGTATACTGCCAAGCGACCGGAAATGAAAGAGGACCTATGAGATTTTGGCGTGTCGCGGCTATCATGGTTGGGATTCTGACGCTGGCGACAATATCATACTTGTCATTTTATGATCTGGCTCAGACCAGCAACAGTAGGGCAAAAAGTGGCCCCGGCCCAAAAACTGACGGGGCGACCGAGTCCACCCCGACCGTCTCACCGTGGTCGGTCAAGCGCGACCGCTGGACATCAAGAGTAGGGGGGCTTATCCCTCCGTTTGACGAGAAACGAAGTCAAAGCCCCCAGAAGACCGCCAGTCTAATACTTAACTTTGAGCTGCAACTGCCAACGGATCCCCGAAGCAGCGCTGCCGGCCCCCCAACTTTCTGGGCGTATACGGATACGATCGACAGGCTAGCGTTAGGCAAGCTCGAAACGAAACCACCAAAATCACGCGAGGGTCCGCAGGTCATCATCGTCTATCCAAACGGATTTGAAATCATGATACGGGTGATGAACCCTGAAATCTATGAGGGATATTTTGAGGGTGGACTGTGGGCCGCGGCCGATGAAGATGAACCATTCCCTCCCGGACGAGGCGGCTACCGCCTGGTGCATATCAACGGACTATTGGGAACGGAACGCAAAACATTTTTCAATGACGACGGGGCAATCCGCCAAGCCGTACCGCCCATGATCACCTGGTATGACGCCAAAAACTGGGTTGAATACCGGGTCCAGGCCCCGGACGGCGCCAGCCTCACCGAACTGCGAGAAGTGGTCGAGTCTATCTACTAGCCAGCGGCAGTCTTACGTAAATAGACCCGGTACTCGCCGTCCTTCTCTTTAACGCCGAGGTATTCGTTGTCGGTCGACTCGCACCAGGCCGGCATATCTTCCTTGATGCCTTCGTCGGTCGCCACTACTTCCAGGACTTGCCCTACGGTCATACTATCGACGAGTTTGGCTGTCATCACGATCGGCATCGGACAGAGGAGGCCGTAAGCATCCAAGCTCTCGTCGGCGGTAATGTCGTCGAGATCTTTTGTCGTTGCTTCGCTCATATTATCCAACTCCTTCTTTACTCTATATAAACAGGTTGACGCTGCTTTTCTCCGCCTCGGCCAGATAAGTAACAACACCGGCGTAACTGTCGATCTCATCACGGAGCGCTGACTTTTCGATACCCATAATGCCCATGGTGATAGTACAAGCGATTATTTTCACGCCCATTTCCTTGGACAGCATCAACATCTCCTCAGGCGACGGCATTTTATGCTGGAGCATGAGCTTCTTCATCATCGAAGTGCCGGCACCGGCCATATGGAACCTCGAAAGGGGCAGTTTTTCGGTGCCGCCTTTGTTTATCCAGCCGAACATCTTTTTCATCCAGCCCTTCGCGGTGTTCTTGGCCTTGTTCTTCCTTAATACATTCAATCCCCAGAAGGTAAAAAACAGGGTGACTTCCTTGCCCATCGACCGCGCTCCGGTGGCGATGTTAAAAGCCGCCAACACTTTGTCTAGTTCGCCACTGAAAATAACAATGGTCACCTTGTTCTTGCTCTCCATCTTGACGATATCCGCCGTTTTTTCACTCGCTTCTGCCATTCGGATTCCCTCCTTATTGTGTCCCAGATGTGGTCGCGTCATGAGCGAGTGGGCTCATCGCCCGGAGCCGCTCAACGATCGGCGGCAAAGTCTCAATGACATGATCGACTTCAGATTCAGTATTGTCGCGGCTCAAGCTGAACAGTAGTGAGCCGTGGATTTTTTCTTGCGGCACCCCCATCGCTGTTAAAACATGCGACGCCTTGAGGGCTCGCGAAGTACAAGCGGAGCCGCTGGCGGCCGCGATACCCGCCATATCAAGCATGATCAACATCGATTCACCCTCGATATATTCGATACGGATATGGACGTTCCCCGGCAGATGATGCTCCGGATGTCCGTTGATGTTGGAGCGCGAGATAGCGGCAGTCAACCCGGAAGCCAGACGGTCGCGCAGTCTCACCATATGCTCCGCCCGGGCGCCCATCTCTAGCTGTGCCAATCGGGCCGCCTCGCCAAAGCCAACGAGCGCCGCCACATTCTCGGTCCCGGCCCGGCGACCACCCTCTTGAATGCCGCCGTCTATCAACGGTCGGACACGGGTACGCTTCCTTATATATAGGGCAGCGGCCCCGACGGGTCCATGAAACTGGTTAGCCGCCAAGCTGAGCGCATCAACGCCCAGTTCGTCCACGGAGATCGGAACCATCCCCGTGCCGGCGATCGCGTCCGTATGAAAAACAATGTCACGCTCCCGGACAAGGCCGGCGATTTCCGCTATGGGCTCTACCGTTCCCACCTCGCCGTTGGCGTGCATCATTGAGACCAAAACGGTGTCGTCACGGAGCGCCCCGGCCACGACCGCCGGGTCGATCGAACCATACTCGTCGACCGGAACATAGGTCACTTCCCAGCCATCGTTCTCCAGCCGCTTGGCCGCCTGCAGGACGGAAAAATGCTCGATGGCGGAGACAACAATATGCCGCCCCTTCTTTACCCGGGCGGCACTCAACCCTTTGATAGCTAAGTTGTTTGCCTCACTACCGCTGGAAGTGAAAATGATCTCGTCCGGTTGCGCCCCGATGAGCGCGGCAACCTGGGTGCGGGCTTCGTCCAGGGCCGCTTTGACCTGCTGCCCAGGGCCATGCAAACCGGAAGCATTGGCATAATATTCACCGATATACGGCGTCATCGCTTCGACCACCCGGGGGTCGGGACGAGTCCCGGCGGCGTTATCCATATAGGCAGTCATCTTCGTCACTTGATCAGGCATGGTAGTCAGCCTCCCCGCTCAGTTGGGCCAGAGTAACGCGCGAAAGAACACGCTCGTTTGCTTCCTTCAATTCGGCCCAGACATCCCGCAGCCGACAGGCGCTTCCCCCGGTATGACAGACATCACTTTCGGACTCGCCGATACAACCTTTAGGCATGACCGGCCCCTGCAGCTTGGTGACAATATCGAGCAGATTGATAGCCTCTGCCGGTCGGGCCAGAGCGTAGCCGCCTTCTGGCCCCCGCGTACTGGAAACCAACTCGGCATTGACCAAAGCAGACAGGACTTGCGTCAGAAAGGGCATCGGGATGTGCTGCCGCTCGGAGATAAGGCTCCGTTTGACCGGCGCTACGCCCCCGGCAATCTCGGTCATGGCCCGGATGCCAAATTCGGCTTTCGATGAGATATTCATAGCATATTATTAACAATGTTTATCAAGATTGTCAACAATGTGGTTATTGCTCAAG
>CAXMSJ010000050.1:0-25971 GCA_964196305.1 uncultured Acidimicrobiia bacterium | reverse complement strand
TTCTCCATGCTCACCGAGCCGAAGCCCCAGAGAAAACCGGCAATGGCCGGGGGATACTCGGCGGGCAGCTCTCGGTAGTAACGACCGTCGAAACCAACTGAATACTCTTTTCCGAACCGTCGCCAGATCAAAAGGCTGGCGACCACTGCGAGCAGGGGCAGAACAATCCCTAAGATGTTTCCGGCCCGGGCGAGGAGCCGCCGGCGGTTGGCTTTTGCGGCCCACTCTTCTTCTTCGGCCAGGATATTCGGTAATCCGTCTCCTTCGTACTTTGACTCGGCATTGGGAACTAGCTCGGTTGGGAAGGCGATTCGCGCTTCCAGATAGGAGAATGCGGGCAATTTTTCCACCTCGAACTGGACGGTCCGCTCATCGACTATATCGACCATGCCCTGGAGTGGGCCGTGTCCCCAAGCGCGAATATCGGGTTTTTCTGCTCCCGCCGGCAGATGAATGGTTGCTCGTACCAGCCCGGCCCCCTTTTCCCACTCTGGGCCGATGATCTTCCAGTAGAATTCGCCGATGTCGGAGAAAGCCTTGATCGCATCTCGAGCCCGGTACTTGATGGTGAACGTCCGCTGTTCATTGCTGGCCCGGAAGAACCATTTGGCCTTAAGGCGGCTGGTGGATTTGCTGATCTGCACGGTGCCGGCCCCGCCGGAGTCATTGGGGGTGTAGGCTTGACCGTTCTCCAAGACAGAGAACCTCTCGATGTCGGTCGCCCCGGCGATCGGTAGGTCAAAGTAGGCAAAAGTGAAGTCGCCGTCGAAATCGAAGACGCGTTTTTCGGTGAAATCAAAAGAACCATCTTGATTGACTGTGACATCGATATCTACGAGCGGGAAAGAGTAGTCTTTGGCCATCGCCGGTGAGGCCATAAAGAGCCAGGTTAGAGCGATGGTTAGTATGGCAATTTTTCTGAGCACAGAAACCTCCAAATGGCCGGCAACAGGTATCATATTTCCGGTTCTCCGGGTGATTATACAAGAAAGTCGAGGTCGAACTGGTAGCCCTAGTAGGCAGACTTAGTTATAATTCGCTTTACAAGCAACCGTGTTCTCAAGTAGTAGTGTTCAACGCCGATAATCCCAATGTAGTGTCGGCACGATTTAGTCGGGAAAATAATGCTCATACTCTTTAATGTCTTGCCGTTTGTCGGCTGGGCCGTTGGTTTAATGGCTTTACTCTGGCCATTTCTTGGAGTTTGGGCGGTGCTGGTCGCCTCGCCGGTGCTCGGTTATCTGGTCTATGCTTGGTTTCATGCTGACAAGGTCGTGGCTTCTCAGGCCGAGTTCCGACCCCCGACAGGGCTACAGGCGCGGTATTTTGATTTTCTCGGAATCCGGGAGGATATCTGGACGCACCCGTCGTTGTGTGTGGCCGCCGGAGTTCTCTGCGGGCCAAAGCGGCGGACTCTTTTGATGACGGCGGGCTTGACTAGATACCTAACAGACGAAGAGATCAAGAACGTGGTCAAAGGATTGACGGCCAGACCACATGGGCGGGTATTTCGGTGGACATTCCATCTAGCCACGGGCGGGGCCATGCTTTTCTCGTCTACGTCGAAGCGCGAGTTTTCCAGCGATTGGTTTCGAATAATGTTTGTCTCCAGCGCGGTCATCGCCTCTTTGACCGTCGCCATGCTCAGTATTTATGTCAATGCATTAAATGGGGCTTTGCCCATCTGGATGGCTGTCGCCGCCCTGCTTATCCCGTTTTCAGCTTTGGTGGTCTGGGTGGGGTGGTCGACGGGAGCGATGATTTTGTCGCGAAGAGGCGCTCAGAAGTGGAATCGAACCGTTTGGGTTAGCTCTCACAGATTACAACCGATGGCCCGGCCGGTCAGCGGCTACCACCGTATCCACCTGCTCTACCCCGGTCTGGTCGAAGGCCTAGATATTCCCGAACATCGGGAGTAGCTAGGTAGCCACTAATTCTGCCACAGCCCGAAAATCTACTTTACCGCTGCCCATCATCGGCAGCTCGTCCAAGACCACAAATCGGCGGGGAAGCGCAATATTGGGCAGAGTCCGCCCCAGCGCTTTAGAGATGGCCTTCTCATCGATCTTGCTGGTTACTGCAGCCACGATCCGGGCTCCCTTGACTGGATCCGGCACGTCAACCACACAGCACTCCACCCCTTTTGGAAGGAGTTGCATCAGCTGGTCTTCCACTCTGACCAGAGAGACCATTTCTCCACCGATCTTGACGAATCGCTTCAGTCGGCCGGCCAGCCAAAGATAGTTGTCGGCATCCAGGTAGCCCATATCGCCCGTGTCATACCAGCCGCCCCTGATCCTGAGCGCGGTCTCCTCCACATCATTCAGATAGCCCTTCATCACTGAAGCGCCCTTCACCAACACCTTGCCGGTCTCCCCGGTTTTGCAGGGGACGCCCGTGTCTAGATTCTCTATCCGCACTTCCATGCCGAGTATTGGTTGCCCAACGCTGCCCGGCCGGTTGTTCTTGATGGTATTAACAGCGATCGCCGGCGATGTCTCGGTCGTGCCATAGGCTTCAATCAAGGGGAATTGGTGCTTTTCCAGCCAGGCCGTACGTAAAGCATCTGGACACTTGTCAGCGCCGGCCAACGCGATTCGGACACTCTTGAAGTCTCCCGGGTCGGACTTGTTCAAGTAGCCCCAGAAAAAGCTCGGCGTCCCGACCATCAGTGTCACTTGCTCTTCCTTGACGATCTTCGGGATTGCTTTGTAGTCGAGAGGGTTGGCATAGGTGACTATCGTCATTCCTACGATCAACGGGGCCCACAGGTTGGCCGTCTGCCCAAAGACATGGAAGTAAGGCAGGTTGGCTAGAAAAATGTCGTCTGGGGTGAATTCGAAGGCCTCCCAGACACCGTTGACGTTGGCGTTGATATTTTCGTGCGTCAACTGGACTGCTTTTGGTTCTTTTTCGCTGCCGCTGGTAAACAGGATCACGGCGTTATCTTGATCGGTTCCGCTTCCACCAAAGAGCTTGACGATCAGTTGCGCCGGTAACACCGACTTCGCTGCCGCTCTCAGCTTGTCAGTCGTTCCGATCGACTCCATGATATCTTCTATCATCACCATGCCGCTCACGACTCGGCAGTCGATCTTTTCCAGTAGCGCCCGAGAGGTGACGATCGTCTTGAATCCACACTTTTCTTGGGCGAACTCGGCGTTTTCAGCCGCCCCGGTCGAGTAGTTGATCATCACGGGTGTTCTCCCGCTGATCAGCGCACCCAAGATAGCCAGAGCGGCTCCGGCAGAAGTAGGGATCATGATGCCGACATCGCCAGGGGCGAATTGCTTGAATTTTTTTGCCAAGATCAAGGAGGCGATCAAGGCTTTTTTGTAACTGACGGTTTTCCCGGTGGTCCGGTCGATGAGAGCCGGTTTATCCGCGACCTTTTTGGCTGTTTCAATAAAGAGGTGCTGCAGTAACATCGTGCGTAAAGAGTAGGGCCGTCCCGATCGAACGTCAAGTAAACTGGGCTGGTTTGACGTGGACAGTGATGAGGAAAGCGGCCATAATCGGATCATGGTCACCAAGTTTTTCACCAACCTCGGCAGTCGTGAGAATATCCCGCTAGTAGTGGCTTTTGCGGTGGTTGTTGCTGTGGTCTTGGCCTGGCTGTCTCCGGCTGAGGCCAGCCTGGGAGAAGCGGTCAAGCTGGTTTACATGCACGCCGCCTTGATGTGGGTGGCTTTTGGGCTGCTGACCGTGGCGGCGGTTCTCGGGCTTGCCTACCTGGGCTTCAGACGACCGTCGCTGATCGCGTGGTCAAACGGAAGCGTTGTCGCGGCGATCGGCTTGCTGCTTGGTACCGGATTATTGGGACTGTTGACCGCCAAGGTCACTTGGGGCGGGATCAATTGGAGCGAGCCCCGACTGACGATGCTTGGGCAGATACTCCTGATTGGAGTGGCTGTTATCGCCGTGGCTAAGTTGAGTCCATCGAGCGCACTCCAGGCGGTCGCCAATATTTTCCTGGGCGGAGTGGCCTGGTGGCTCTTGTTTAGCACCGAGCGTGTTGTTCACCCTGATAGCCCTATTTTTGCCTCTGACTCGATAGCGATTAAGGTTTTCCCTTTGTTGATCACGGCCAGCTTGGCTTTTGCGGCTCTGCAAGTGGTTCGATACTTGGTTGCCGGGGCTGAAGAGCGCCGTAGCGCAGCGTAAGGTTCACACCAAAACACCTTGATTTACCGGCTAAATTAGCGTAAAATGAGCAGTTAGTTATCTAGCCGTGGAGGGGGTTACTGGATGAGTCTGGTTTCACAATTGCCGCAAATCGATGTGGTTAACCGAATAAAAACTGAATTAAATGATTGCGTCGGTGTACGGATGAAAGTACGGGCCAACATGGGCCGATGCAAGATCGTTGAGAGAATGGGTGTGTTGGAAGAGACGCACCCGAATTTATTTGTGATCAAGGTTGAAGAAAAACGCGACCGTTCTCGGCGCGTTTCCTATAGTTATGCGGACGTCTTGACCAAGACGGTCGAACTGTCGGCTGTTGACGGGGGGGAGAACCTACTTCCCTGGCTCGAATAGGATCACCCTGATCCTCCATGGACGCCTTTTCACTTCAAGCACGGGCTAAGATCAATCTAAGTTTGCAGGTCGGGTCAGTTTTGCCATCAGGCTATCATCAGGTCAATACTGTTTTACAAAGCATTGATCTCGCTGATGAACTGGCGTTTGAGACTGCCACCGAGCTAATTTTTGACTGTGATGACCCGGAGTTGTCTCACGATGCCAACTTGGTCGTCGCAGCCGCCAAAGCGCTTCAGGAGCAATACAATACTGATCAAGGGGCAAAATTGTCCCTGCGCAAGCGGATTCCGGTCGGGGCTGGTCTTGGGGGAGGCAGTGCCGATGCGGCGGCTGCCCTGATCGGGCTCGCCAGACTTTGGGAACTGGATGTCGATTTAGCCGATCTGCGATCAACCGCAGCCACTGTCGGCGCCGACGTTCCTTTCTGTCTGAGCGGCGGAACAGCGTTGGCCACTGGTTATGGAGAGCAGATCAAGCTTCTTCCCGATATCGACCTGGGAGAATTTCTGATCGTGAAGCCGACCGGCTCACTGGATACCGGCACCGTCTATCGGGAGTGGGACAGGCTGACTAAAGAGATCACAGACGACGCGAGTGAAAGATCCAGCGCCATGCTGGAGGCGATCGATTCGAGCGAAAAATCCACCATTACCGCCAATCTTTTTAACGACTTGGAACTGGCGGCGGAGAGATTGCTTCCAGATATTAGATTGATAAAGGATAGGGCGCTAGCCGCCGGCGCGGCGCGGGCAATGGTCACCGGGAGCGGGTCGGCGATTATTGTTCTTCCGCCGGTCGAGCTGAGTGCCCACCGCTTAGCGACAGAGCTAGCTGATAGCCAGACAGAGATTTTTGTTGTTCACTGCGTTGATCGTGGGGTGGTGGCCCTTAATGGACATTGATGTCGTAGTCCTGGCTGGGGGTGATGCGTCCCAGGTCGATCCAGCTTTCTCCGGCCCGAAAAGCCTCATTGATATCGGCGGTCGTCCGATGGTCAGCTACGTCATGGATGCTCTGGCCGGTTCGACCGGTCTACGGCAGGTCGTGATCGCCTTGCCGGAAGGAGTCGACCAAGCCCCGTTTGCGGCCTTGGGCGGGCTGGTGGTGGAAGGAACAACCGGCGTCGTCGACGCCATCAAGAAATCTATTTTAAAACTTGGCCCGGACGGGTATGTACTAATAGTTTCTTCGGACGCACCGATGATTAACAGCGATGCCATAGATGATTTCACGAATGATTGTCGTCTCGAGGAGGCTCAAGTTTATTATTCCATAATCAGGCGGGAAGATACGGAGGCCGTTTTTCCGGAGACTCGTAGGACCTATATGAAGCTCAGGGACGGAACTTTTACGGGCGGCAATGTCCATCTTTTTGAGAAGGCCACTTTCATGCGAAATATTGAAAACGGAAACAGGCTCTTCAATCTCCGCAAGAATCCGATTTCGCTGGTAAGCTTGCTTGGAATCGGATTCGTGCTAAAATATTTAACAGGTCGCTTGAATTTAGAGACACTGGAGCGGAAAGCGCGAGAGTTGCTTGGTGCCAGCGTTAGGGCGGTCGTTACCACACATCCGGAATTAGCTGTCGATGTGGATAAGGCAGATGATCTACGTTTGGTCCAAGCGCACCTAGTGGACCCCAACAGGGGAGACGGCACTGGTCACTAAGAAAACGGGTTCTCCTCGTGTCAGGCTCGGAGAAAGGGAGACCTCATGAAAATAACAAAGATTGCCATCCGACCGGTCGACATGAACAAGGTCAAAGCGTTGGCTAGTATCACAATCGATGATGTCTTCGTCATCCACGATTTGCGGGTCGTCGAAGGAGATCGAGGTTTTTTTGTTGCTATGCCTAGTCGGAAGCTGCCCAATGGCTCACACCGTGATATTGCGCATCCGATTAACACAGAAACGCGTGAGTCGATCCAGGATCGAATTCTAGCCGAATATCTGGACGAGTTCAGCGCGGTCAGCGCCAGGGTCGAGCGCGACCCGGACGTCAACTTCTAGATTATTTTTCCGCCTCAAAGGCAGTTTTCGGGGAGCGGCGCGTCGCTCTTCCCGATTCTGCTGGTTACCTTTATCGGCACACTGGGCTTTAGTATTGTCCTCCCTCTTCTGGTCATCCTAGTGACGGATTTCGGTGGCAACGCGATCATCTATGGAGTGGTCGGTGCCACCTATTCTGCTTTCCAGCTGATCGGCGCACCCATTTGGGGTCGGTGGTCCGACCGGTATGGCAGAAAAATAATTCTTCTTATCAGTCAGGTCGGCACCCTCGCCGCCTGGCTCGTGTTCTTAGTGGCGCTCTTCTTGCCGGTTACCAGGCTAGTTGAGGGAGACTCGACTTTTCTGGGTCAGTTCACCCTGACTTTACCGTTGGTTGTCCTTTTTGCCGCTCGGGCGCTGGACGGCTTTACCGGCGGCAATGTAGCCGTCGCCCATGCTTATCTGGCGGATGTTACGGATGAGCGGGAGCGTAGCAAGAATTTCGGGCGTCTTGGGGTGGCACAACACCTTGGGTTTACTATTGGTCCGGCTCTGGCCGGCGTCTTAGGGGCGACAGTTTTCGGAGCTACTGTGCCGGTGGCGGTGGCGCTTGCTATCTCTATCGCGGCCGTGCTGGTCATTGTCTTTCAAGTCGAGGACCCCGGGCCGCCTGCTTTGGCGCGGGAGGGGAATAAGACAGCCTTAAGGCAGGTTCTGGCAATCAAGAACATCCCGTATTTGCTCGTTGTCTATTTCGTCATTTTTCTTGCCTACAATATCTTCTATACGGCTTTTCCCATCTATGCGCTGCAAGGATTGGGGTGGTCTATTCTGCAAATGGGAGTTTTCTTCGCGTTCTTAAGTTTAGTTGGGGTAATCGTCCAGGGCCCGGTCTTGGCCCGCGTTTCGACTATCTACTCCGATGCCACCCTGTGTTTGGCGGGAAATGCGGTCTTGGGGACCAGTTTTGTCCTCCTGACCTCCAAGAGCGCGCTGGTGATGTATATCGCCGTGGCTCTCTTCTCGATCGGCACTGGTTTTATGTGGCCCTCGTTCCTGTCCATCCTGTCAAAACAGGCGGGGGAGACTCATCAAGGTTCCGTTCAAGGGTTTGCCGGCAGCTCGGGTAGTCTGGCCAGCATCATCGGCTTGATCCTCGGGGGATTCCTCTATGTGTCTATTGGGCCAAAAACATTCCTGGTTTCAGCGCTTGTCATCTTCTTCACGTTCTTGTTGTCTATTAGGTTAATTGGCTTTGAACAGACAAGGAAACAGGAGACCACCCCGACCGGGGTTTAGGGGGCCGGGGTCTGGTTCTGGCTGGGGCGCCAGGATTCGAACCTGGGAATGGCGGCACCAAAAGCCGCTGCCTTACCGCTTGGCCACGCCCCATTGGCTTATGCCTCGCCTAGTATACTATTTTTCTCCTGTGACGCCAGCCCTGTCCGGGCCCTGTTTCGCCGGTTCGGGAATCCCCTCTTTCTCTTGTGGAACGGGACGTGAATGGGCTATATTGATGACGTTAGTGAATGTAATCGGCCCTGGTTGGGTCGCTTCTCTTTTAGGGCTTCTACAACATGGAACTAGTCACCATAATTCTGGCCGCCGGAGAAGGCAAGCGGATGAAGTCGGCGTTGCCGAAAGTGCTTCATCCCATTGCCGGTCTCCCGATGCTCGGACACGTGCTCGAGGCGTGTGCGGGAGTGGGCGCCACCCGTCAGCTCGTGGTCGTCGGCCATGGTCGCCATGAGGTCGAGACCTGGCTCGACGGTGGGGTGCAAACCGTTCATCAGAACGAGCAGCTCGGTACCGGCCATGCGGTGCTCGCAGCCGAGCCGGGGTTGGGCCCAGAAGAGGCCGTCCTAGTATTATCTGGCGATACGCCGTTGATCACCGTTCCTACCCTCCAAAAGGTTCTCGATGAATTCGAGCGCGTTCAGCCGGCAGCTGTGATGGTCACGACTGAACTGGCCGATCCCAAGGGTTACGGTCGCGTTATTCGGGATGTGGACGGAACTGTCCTGCGGATCGTTGAAGAGAAGGATGCCGATGAAGCGGAGCGGGCAGTTGTCGAGGTCAATACCGGGATATACTGTTTTCATCGAGACAAACTGTTTCAGGCACTACGCGAAATCAACAACAATAATAATCAGGGCGAATACTATCTGACAGATGTGATTTCCGTTCTTCGTGGCGGCGAGGAGACTGTTTTGGCGGTCTCCGCCTCGCCGGACGAGGTAATGGGAGTCAATTCTCGCGCAGAATTAGCCACTGCGGACATGTTCATGCAGGCGCGTTTGCGCGCTGGTTTTATGGCGGACGGGGTGACGTTTGTGCTCCCTGAAACGACTTATCTGTGTGTTGATGTCGAAGTCGGTCAAGACGCTGTGATCATGCCCCAGTCTTTGCTGGAGCCGGGTACTAGAGTTGGTCGGAGTGCTCTGATCGGCCCGGGTGCGCGCCTGATCGGCGCGCATATCGGAGAGCGGGCGCAAGTCTCATATTCTGTCCTACGCGATTGTCGCATCGGGGCGGATACACAGGTCGGTCCCTACTGCTCTTTGCGGGTCGGCACAGACCTGAAGGCCGGCGCCAAAGCCGGCACTTTCGTGGAAATAAAGAACAGCGAGGTCGGTGCGGGCAGCAAAGTGCCCCACCTCAGCTATATGGGAGATGCGGTCATCGGGGTAGAAGTTAATATCGGGGCTGGGTCTATCACCTGTAATTATGACGGGGCGGATAAGCACCGGACTATCATTGAGGACGGAGCTTTTTTAGGTAGTGATACTATGTTGATTGCTCCGGTCAAAATTGGAAAAGGGGCGGCGACAGGGGCGGGGTCGAGTATCTCGCACGATGTGCCGGATGGCAGCCTGGCCCTGGAGCGGACCGATCAGCGGACGATTCTTGGTTGGGCCAAGCGCCGCCGGGCCAAGCGTAAATAGAAGGGGAGCAGAGTGGCACCGCACGAAAAACGAAAATTGATGTTGTTCGCGGGGACGTCTTGTCCCGATCTTGGCAAGGAGATCGCGGACTATCTCGGTATTGAATTGGGTCGGGTAAAGTTGTCCGAGTTCTCCAACGGAGAACTCTATGTGAGGTTTTTGGAGAGTGTTCGAGGGGCGGATATATTCCTAGCTCAGTCTATCTGTACGCCGGTTAACAGCAATATCATGGAGCTCTTGATCATGATAGATGCGCTCAAGCGGGCTTCAGCCGAGCGAATCTCGGCCGTTATTCCTCACTACGGCTATGCCCGTCAGGACAAAAAGACCGAGGGTCGAGAGCCGATCACGGCCAAACTGGTCGCCGATTTGCTGACGACAGCCGGAGCCGACCGCGTTCTGTCCATGGATTTACATGCGGGGCAGATACAGGGGTTCTTCAACATGCCCGTTGATCACTTGACGGCGCTACCGGTGTTGACGGACTACTTTTCCAGCAAGCACCTTAAGGACTTAGTGGTCGTATCTCCCGACGTTGGACGAGTTAAAGTAGCGAAAAAATATGCCGACAAATTAGGGGCCGGACTGGCTATCCTTCACAAGACTCGACCGGCCCATAATGTGGCCGAGATGGGTCATGTGGTTGGTGAAGTAGCTGGTCGGACTGCTCTTTTGGTTGATGATATGATCGACACAGCTGGGACGATAACCGCCGGTGCTGAGACATTAATCAAAGCCGGCGCTAAAGAGGTGTTTGCTTGTGCGACTCACGGACTGCTCTCCGGGTCGGCAGTCGAGCGGCTCAATGAGTCGCCCATCTCCGAGCTGGTATTGACGAACACCCTGCCGACTCCGGGCCCCGACGTGTTGCCGAAACTAAAAGTGCTGTCGATTGCGCAGATATTTGCGCAGACAATCTTAAATGTTTATGAAGATGAGTCGGTTAGCGCTATTTTCCAAGAAGATAACTTCATGTAGCAGGGTTTGACGCTTGACGAGTACCCCTTCTTGGGTACAATAGCGACAGGTGATTTAGCATGGAAATGGTCGAATTAAAAGCGAAACCCCGGAAAGCTACCGGGAAAAATAATGCCCGTCAACTACGAGCGGCGGGACTGGTACCCGTGAATGTCTATGGTCACAATCAAGAGGCGGCAAACCTGACGGTCCAATCTCGGGACTTCGAGGCGATCATGCGGGGGCATTCCGGCTCAAGTTTTATCATGAAACTACAGGTAGACGGGAGTGACGAGACTTCTGTCATTATTAAAGAGATTCAACGTCATCCCATCCGCGATGAGCTGCTACACATAGATCTGCTTAGCGTTTCTCTCGATGAGAAAATCGTGACCGGTGTTCCTGTGCACCTCATCGGCGATCCCCAGGGCGTTCTCCAGGACGGGGGCGTACTTCAGGGTGGCATCCGAGAGGTCCAGATCGAGGCGCTTCCGACAGATCTGCCCGAGTTTATTGAGATAGACGTATCTAGTCTGGAGCTGACGCAGACAATGCATATTGGAGAAATAACTCTCCCCTCCAGCCTGGTTTTGATAAGTTCTCCCGATGATGTCGTAGCGACGATCCTTGAGCCGACTAAACTCGTTGAGCCCGAGGTCGTCACCGCGCTTGGAGCAGAGGAAGAGGGCGCAGAGGGCGCAGAGGCAGAGTCCGCCGAAGAAGCGGGATCTTAGTCTTCGAACTACGCCGTCTCGCGTAGGAAAGTGCCGCTCGATCATCCCTATATTATCGTCGGTCTAGGCAATCCCGGTCCCGAGTATGACGACACCAGGCATAATGTCGGCTGGATGGTCGTTGATCGCTTGGCTGTCGGTTGTCGCACCGAACTAAAGTTGAGGCGTGGCGGCTTCTTGGCCGAGGCCGAGATCGATAGCCGGATTGTTCACTTAATCAAACCCACCACCTATGTAAATCTTAGCGGCCAAGCCGTGGCCACGCTGGCGCGAAAGCTGGATGTTCCGACCGCGGCGATCATTGTGGTCCACGATGACCTTGACCTTGAGCTGGCTGATTTACGCATTAAGGCTGGCGGTGGTTCCGGTGGCCACCGCGGTGTAGACTCCATCATTGCCTCCCTTGGCGCTGATGATTTCCCGAGAGTCAGAGTCGGTATTGGTCGACCTCCGGGGCGGATGGCCCCGGCCGACTTTGTGCTTAAGCGCTTCCGCAAAAATGAGTGGCCGCAGATGGATGTGACTATCACCAAGGCGGTTCAGGCGGCGACCGCAATTGTCACTAGCGGTGCCCAAGCAGCCATGAACGAATTCAATCGATCGTGAAGCCACCCTTAGCGGCACTGCTTGAAAAGCTTAATCAACTAGGTCCCCTCCATCAGGTTCAAACGGCCGTGGCCGCGGGGGAAAAGATTGGCGCTCGGGCTGTCGGCGGCTTTGCCCCGGCGGTAGTGGCTGCCTTGACCAACAGGGCTGACGCCCCGGTGGCCGTGGTGGCTTCTACAGTCAGCGAGGCGGAGCGTTTTGCTGACGAGCTCGGAGATTACTTAGAGAGCGACCGGGTGATGACTCTGCCGGACTGGGAGAGCTATCCCTTTGAGACAGTCCGGCCGGACGTTGAGGCTATTGGGCGCCGAGCTGAGGTTTTTGAGCGCTTGATTGCGGGCGACCCTATCGTGGTGACCGTGGCTATCTCTACTCTTACTCAAAAAACACCGTTGCCCGAATCGCGTGTATATCGTGGTTTAACACTCCGGGCTTCCGAAGACATCGCGGCAGACAACCTGCTGCATCATCTGGCAGACCTGGGGTACATTCGCTCAGCGGTGGTGGAGCGGGCGGGAGAGTTCGCTGTCCGCGGCAGTGTGATCGACATTTTTCCGGCGCAGCGCTCTGGCCCGGTTCGGCTCGATTTTTTTGGTGACGAGATAGAGACTATCAAGGAATTCGATGTCGTTACTCAGCGTTCTCGAAAAGAGTGCGCGGCGGTCGACATCCGTCCTAGTCGTGAGTTTAGACTGGAAGAGGCGGCTCGTGAACGGGTGTTAAGTGCTGGCGGCTCCCCTGATGACGAGGGCGTTCATCGTTGGCTGCCGATCATTCATCAGCTCGGGCCGACCGCGGGCTACTTTCCAAACGAGACTATCTGGGTCTTGAATGAACCCAAGGTTTTACTTGATGAAGCTGACCGCTTTTATGAGGAACAGAAGCTGACCTTGGATGAAGCCTATGCGAAAGAGACACCTTTTGGGATATCCGACTACTACACGGACCGGGCCACTATCGAGGCGGGCATGCTGCGACGCCTGGAATTGTCCGCGGCGCGTCGTTCCCCAGCTACTGTTGATTTAGAGGTTGCTAAGACTCGCGAGTTTAAGGGGGACCTTGGCCGACTCGAGCGGGCACTCCGGCGCACCCTGAAAGAAGACATCAAGGCCGTGCTGGTACTGGCGGATGATGGCGAGTTAAAGCGGGTGGGGGAACTTCTGGGCGACCTTGGCCTGCCGTTCGAGCGGGGCGGGCCCGGAAGAGCCGCCATCTCCCTGGTCGTCGGAGAGCTATCTCTTGGATATCAGATTCCAGGTATCGGGTTGACTGTTTTTGGGCGCCACGATATTTTTCCGCGCCACACAGGCGAGGGCCACAGCGTCTGGCGAGCCCGCCGCCAGAATTTGATCGACTTCACCGATCTGGAACTAGGGGAGTTGCTCGTCCATGAAGTGCACGGCATTGCCCGCTATACCGGGCTGACCAAGCAGTCAGTCGGTGGTAAGACCAGGGAGTACTTAACGCTTGATTACGCCGCCGGTGACCGGCTTTATGTCCCGATGGAGCAGCTGGATAGAGTGACTCGCTATGCGGCGCCGGACGAGGCTAAGGCCGACATCACCCGACTGGGCGGGAGTGAATGGCAGCGCGCGACAAACAAGGCCAAAAAGTCTATCAAGAAGCTGGCCGTCGATCTGATGGGGCTCTATTCTGAGCGGGCCGATAGCGTGGGCCATGCTTTCTCTCCCGACACTGAGTGGCAGCGAGATCTGGAAGCAGCTTTTCCGTATCAGGCTACTCGCGACCAGGCGACGGCGATCATGGACGTCAAGGCGGATATGGAAGCCGCCAAGCCGATGGATCGACTGGTCTGCGGCGACGTTGGTTATGGCAAGACCGAAGTCGCCTTGCGGGCGGCCTTCAAAGCTATAGATGACGGCAAACAAGTTCTGATGTTGGTGCCGACCACTATCTTGGCTCAGCAACATTATCTGACATTCAAGGAGAGATTTGCCCCATATCCGGTCCACGTGGAGATGCTCAGCCGATTTTTGACTACCACAGAGCAAAAGGCGGTCGTGGCGCGAGTTCGTATCGGCGAGACAGACATGGTCATCGGCACACACCGCCTTTTGCAAAAGGATATTCGTTTTCAAGACCTGGGGTTGGTTATTGTCGATGAAGAGCAACGTTTCGGAGTTAATCACAAAGAGAAGCTCCGGGATCTGCGCAAAGTGGTAGACGTTTTGACGCTGTCGGCCACCCCTATTCCCCGCACTCTCCAGATGTCTATTAGTGGCATCCGGGATCTGAGCTTGATAGAGACCCCGCCGGAGGGCCGGCATCCCGTTATCACATATATAGGTGAATATCAGCCGGCGACGATTCGCGGGGCAGTCCGACGCGAATTGGCGCGCGGCGGCCAGGTTTTTTATGTTCATAATCGAGTCGAAACGATCACCAGGGTTGCGAGTCGTCTGAGTGAGATAGTTCCGGAGGCCAGGATAGTTGTCGGTCATGGCAAGATGACCGAGCACGAGTTGGAGAAGGTCATGATATCTTTTTTAGACCACCGCTCTGACATTCTTGTTTGTACGACAATCATCGAGTCCGGCATCGATATCCCGACGGCCAACACGCTGATTATTGAGGATGCCGACTATCTTGGTCTGTCGCAACTCTATCAGCTGCGAGGCCGGGTCGGGCGCGGTCGACATCGCGGCTATGCCTACTTTACGTACCGCCCGGGGAAAAGTCTGACGGATCCCGCCGTGGAGCGCCTCAAGACCATTGGTGAGCTGACGGAACTCGGTTCCGGGTATCGGGTGGCCTTGCGAGACCTGGAGATCAGAGGGGCCGGCAACGTGCTCGGAGCAGAGCAGCACGGACACATGATCAGTATCGGCTTCGACCTCTTCTGCCGCATGCTCCGCCGGGAGATCGACGAACTCACCGGTCGGAGTAGTCCGTTGCAAACGGAGGTCAAGATAGAGATCCCCATTAACGCCTATATCCCTGCCGGTTACATCGGTGAAGAGAATCTCCGCCTTGAAGTCTATCGATCGATTGCCGAGGCTCGTTCTGACGGCGAGATTGCCGAGGCCACTGCCGCTATCACCGACCGGTTTGGGGGGGCTCCGGCGCCGGTGGCTAACCTGCTGGATGTGGCCAGACTCCGCCTCCGGGCTGCGGAGGCCGGGATAGTCGCCATCACTCTTAATAAGGGAAGGTTGGCGATCAAGGGCGAGTCAAGCCGTCTGCGTCCGCTGGCGACTCGACCTGGGGCTAAGTTCAAGGCGGCCACAGGAGAAGTCGTCCTGGCTGTCTCGCCGCAGCAACCACAGATAATAGAATTCATAATAGAAATGATAAGTGATATAATGCTTTAGATTTTAACGGAGGAATAAATATGAAGTCATGGCAGATCGGAATAATCGTAGGCGTTGTATTATTGGCAGTAGCCGGCGGGGGCGCGCTTTTTATATCGAACAGTGCTGACCCGGCAGCAGCCACGGTCAATGGAGTGGCGGTTTCTGAGACAGAAGTTGAAACGCAGCTAACGGCAATAAAAGAACAGCAACCACAGTTGTTCGAGGGCGAAGCCGGCAAGGAACAAGAGGATAGATATCGCGAGCAGATACTGACCTTTTTGATCAACGCGGAGCTTATCAAGCAAGAGGCCGAGCGCGTTGGCATCAAGGTGTCTGATAAAGATATCAACGATCGGCTCAAAGAGGTTCGAGATCTCTTTCCCGACAAGAGCCAGTTTGAGCAGGCTCTTCAGGAACAGAATTTGAACGAGGAAGGCCTGAAAGAGCAGATACACGAGCAGTTGGTCTCCGACCAGATGATGGAAAGAGTTACCAAAGATATCAAGATCACCAGTAAAGACAGGCAAGACTATTACGATCAGAACACCGAGCAGTTCGTCGAGCCCGAGCAACGACGTTGGAGCCAGATAATGGTTAGCAAGAAGGCCGATGCAGACAAGCTCTTAAAAGAGATCAATGAGGGCGCGGATTTCTCCGAGACGGCCAAGAGCGACTCCGAGGACGAGCAGTCGGCCCCGAACGGTGGCGACATCGGTTGGGCGGGCGTCAGTGATTTTCCGCCTGAAATTAGTGAGGCGATCGACGGACTAGAGATCGGCGAAGTCAGTGAAGTGATTGCGTCCGGCGATGACGCTTTCCTCATCTTTAAGTACGAGGAGTTCAAAGAAGAGAAGCAGCTGGAATTCAGCGAGGTCAAGGATCAGATAGGCGAAATACTCAAGTCCAATGAACAGCAGGAAAAGTTCAGCGAGTTGATCGAGCGCCTCAACAAGGAAGCCACGATCACCAAGGCCTGACACTCTCCAGATATCAGCTCATTAGCGCTCCGGAAACGGGGCGCTTTTTTTGTGGCTGCGATGATATAATTATTTCGGCAAGCGCCATGGAGAGAGGGGAACCTCACGGAAAAGACAGAGTTTCACGGACTGGTGGATATCATGGCGACCTTAAGATCGCCCGACGGTTGTCCATGGGATCGCGAGCAGACGCACGATTCAATCAAGAGCCATCTGATCGAAGAGGCCTTTGAGGTTATCGATGCCTTAGAGGGCGGGGACACAGATGAATTCAGGGAAGAGTTGGGCGATCTGCTGTTGCAAGTTGTGTTCCACGCCCGCTTGGCCGAGGAGGCCGGCAACTTCAATATCGATGACGTGGTGGCCGAGATTAGCCAAAAGTTGATCCGCCGTCATCCGCACATATTTGGAGACGTTGAACTACAGACGGCCGACGAGGTTGTCAATCAATGGGAGGAGATCAAGGCCACCGAGAAAGAGCGAGACTCTTATCTCGCCGGAGTGCCTGTGTCTATGCCGGCGCTGGCCATGGCGCAGAAGTTGCAGCAGAAAGCGGCCCGGGTTGGATTTGACTGGCCCGATCAAGAAGGCATATTCGAAAAGTTAGCCGAGGAAATAGCTGAATTCAAAGAGACTCAGCCGGGAACTAAAGAGCAGGTCGACGAGTTCGGGGATATCTTGTTTACACTGGTGAACCACGGTCGATATCTTGGGATAGACACAGAGTTAGCCCTACGCCGGGTTAACCATAAGTTCCGTCGCCGGTTCGCCGCCATGGAGGCGAAAGCGCGCCAACAGGGTCAAGATTTTCCGGCGCTGACGCTGGAAGAAAAAGATAGCTTGTGGAACCAAATCAAGGAGGAAATCGATGACGACGATTGAGGCCGTAGAGGCCAGGGAGATACTTGATTCACGCGGTAATCCGACAGTTGAGGTCGACGTGTGGCTGGCGAGCGGTGCGTTCGGGCGGGCTGCAGTGCCTTCAGGGGCGTCGACTGGAGCTTTTGAGGCGCTTGAGATGCGCGATGGCGACAAGAGCCGGTTTCAAGGCAAGGGTGTTCTAAAAGCAGTCGCCAATATCGCCGAGGTGATCGCCCCGAAGATACTTGGTTTCAACGCGCTTGAGCAACGCCGTCTCGACCAAGAGATGCTGGCCCTGGATGGGACCCCTGATAAGCGGAAGCTTGGAGCCAACGCGTTGCTGGCGGTTTCGTTGGCGACCGCTAAGGCAGCAGCAGCTGCAGTCGGTGTGCCGTTATGGCAATATCTTGGCGGCTCGAACGCGCACCTTCTACCGGTGCCGATGATGAATATTATTAATGGCGGCGCTCATGCTGATAACAATGTAGACCTGCAGGAATTCATGGTGATGCCGGCCGGTTTCGACTCTTTCAGTGAGGCCCTGCGGGCCGGAACCGAGATATTTCACCAGCTCAAAGAGGTTTTTGCCGGACGCGGTCTGGCCACGAGTGTCGGAGACGAGGGCGGCTTTGCTCCAGACCTGGAATCGAACGAAGCGGCCCTGGAGGCGATTATCGAAGCCATCAAGGCCGCGGGCTATGAGCCCGGAACGCAAGTACTGATCGCACTCGATCCAGCTTCTACGGAATTCTACCGCGACGGCGCCTATCATCTTGAGGGTGAGGGTCGACGCTTATCATCGACCGAGATGGTCGACTACTATGTCGGCCTCGTTGAGCGCTATCCGATCATCTCCATCGAGGATGGTCTGGCGGAAGATGATTGGGATGGCTGGAAAGAGCTGACAGACCGCCTTGGAGACCAAGTGCAGTTGGTCGGTGACGACCTATTTGTCACTAACGTCGAGCGCCTGACTAGAGGCATTGAGACGGGGGTGGCCAATTCCATTCTCGTCAAGGTTAATCAGATCGGCACGTTAACTGAGACCCTCGATACTATCGGGATGGCTGCCGCTGCCGGATATACTACGGTCATTTCGCATCGTTCGGGGGAGACGGAAGATTCGACCATCGCCGACCTAGCGGTGGCGGTTAATGCCGGACAAATCAAGACTGGGGCACCTTCGCGCACCGATCGGACCGCCAAATACAACCAACTGCTGAGGATTGAGGAAGCCTTAGGATCGGCGGCTGACTATCCCGGACAGCAAGCCTTCACCAACTTGCATCGGCCATGATTGCGCGTGCTAAGATCGTTGCGACCGTTGGTCCGGCCAGCTCTGACCAACTAGTCCTAAGGGCGCTCTTAGAGCAGGGCGTAGCGGTGTTTAGGCTTAACCTGGCTCATGGCCGCCACGCTGACCTATCCCAGACGATAGAGAATATCCGCGCGGCCGCTCGGGAGCTCGGCCAAGAGGTCGGCATCATGGCCGACTTGGCTGGACCCAAGATTCGTACCGGACCGCTAGTGGCCGAGTCCGTCTTGCTGGAGGCGGGCCAAAAGGTGGTGTTGACCACAGCCCAGGCGCCCGGCACGGCTGAGCGTCTTAGTGTTTCTTATCCGGACTTCCCGGTTGATGTTGAACCTGGTCAAGCTATTCTAATCTCCGATGGTCTGCTCAAATTGGTCGTCGAGCAGAAGCGCGAGACAGAGGTCTTCTGCCGGGTTGAGATCGGCGGTCAGCTCCGAGCTAATCAGGGAATAAACCTGCCGGAGACGACGATCAAGACCCCGACCCTAACTGACAAGGATCTTCACGATCTACAGTTTTGCCTGGAAAGTCAGGTTGACATCATTGCCATGTCATTTGTGCGGACGCCGAGCGATATCCAGCAACTAAAAGACTTGATCAGCCAGGCGGGACGGGACTGTCCCGTGATAGCTAAGATCGAAAATCATGAGGCTATTCCGCATATCGATAACATCATTGAGGCGGCGGACGGGGTGATGATCGCCCGAGGCGACCTCGGCGTCGAGGTTCCGACGGAGGACGTTCCGATCTTGCAGAAACAGATCATCGAGACCGCGCAGCGCCGTGGTCGAGTCTCGATCGTTGCTACGCAGATGCTCGATTCGATGATCCGCTCACCCAGGCCGACCAGGGCCGAGGCGGGCGATGTCGCCAACGCTGTTTTTGATGGTGCCGACGCTGTCATGCTCTCCGGCGAAACCGCCATCGGTCAGTACGCGCTTGAGGCGGTGGTCATGATGGATCGCATTATCAAAAGGGCCGAATCTGCTATAGATTATCGCGGTTTGCTTGTGGCGCGCAGCGGGTGGGCGGCGGAAACTATTAGCGGGGCCATCAGCTATGCTACTTGTCACTTGGCTTCGACTTTACCGGCCGCGGCTATTGCTACTTCCACCGAGTCCGGGCGGACGGCCAAGCAGGTCTCTCGATTTCGTCCGCAAGCCCCCATCATGGCGGTCACGCCAAATAGCGAGACGGCCAGGCAGCTGATGTTATGGTGGGGCGTTACCCCACGGGTGGTAGTTCCTAGTCAAGATATCGACGGGGTTTTCAAGACGGCCCTGACAGCGATCCGAGAGTGGGGATTGGCCAAAAGTGGTCAACCTGTTGTGTTAACAGCCGGGGCTTTGATTAACGTGCCGGATACCACAAACATCATCAAGGTCGAGCGGATCTAATAACTAGCGCTTGTCGATAAAGCGGAACTCGACTGGTAGGTCGTATTTTTTTACCTTCACAATATGGTAGGGCGCGTACCACTGGCCCGGACGGTCATCATCGAAAGTCTCTCCGACTACCTCGACCAGGATCTTGTTTTTTAGCTTGCGCACTTCATTGATCGTGACGCTGTAACCGGAACCCTGGTAAAGGAAGACACCGACTACCATGTCCCGCCAGGTGTAGTTGGCCGACCAGGCTATCGGGCTCAGTTGATCGCTGATGTAGTCGGGATCGACGTGCGGTTGACCAGGTACTATCGGATCGACATTGTCCTTAGCGAGAATGTTGTGTGAGCCGGTGGCACGTGTGGTCGATTCCGACCAAAATTCGTTCCAGTCAGCCTCATCGCGAAAGACCCTGAATTCAGGCCGATCCTGCCGCTTGAACGGGAAACCCAAATGTCCCTGCTTGACCGTTTCGATCTCTAGCTTTTCCCCGCCTTCTTCGGCAGTCAATCTATCATTGCTGCCACAGGCGGCTAGTAGGGTCATACTGGTGATCAAAAGCAAGCCGACAAGAATTCGGACGAGAAACTTTCTGCTAATCAATCGTACTCCTTGGTTACTATCTCCTGGTAAAGGCTGTCAGAACAGTTCCCAATTATCCTTATTGCAGCCGGAATTGTCAAACAAATTAGTAAAGATCCGGCGATTGCGTCAATAGAGGATTTCCAGTATCTTAGTCCCGTCGCCGGAGTGGCGGAATTGGCAGACGCGCACGATTCAAAATCGTGTAGGTTTTTACCTGTGTGGGTTCAAGTCCCACCTCCGGTACTAGTCCTATGACAGGATCGAAGCTAGCTTTATTAGGTCAGCATCGATCTTCACTGTTTTTGTATAGGCGTCAGACAGGGGCGTCGCTCTTATTCGACCTTCCCCCAAGCCGACCATTACCCCGGATTCGCCGGCGATAGCTAGATCGACAGCCCGGGAGCCCAAGCGTCCGGCCAAGATGCGGTCGAAAGCGGAAGGGGATCCACCCCGTTGGATATGGCCGATAATCGACACCCGCACTTCGCGCTCGGTGCGCTCATGTATAGCTTGACCGACTTCCTCGGCTGAACCAGACCCTTCGGCCACGACAATGATCGTGTGGGTCTTGCCTAGGCGGAAGCGGCGTTCGACTATCTCAGACATCTGCACCAGTTGCCGCTCCTCCATGGCCGGGATCTCCGGCAGGCAGACATGGTCGGCGCCACCCGCCATCCCGGCGCAAAGCGCTATCGCGCCGCACTCGCGGCCCATGACCTCGACGATGAATATCCGTTCGTGGGCCGAGGCGGTGTCTCTTAGCTTACGGAGCAGCTCGACCACAGTATTGAGGGCGGTGTCGAAGCCGATTGAGAAATCAGTGCCGTAGACGTCGTTGTCTATACTAGCCGGTACTCCGATCGTCTTGAGGCCCTCTTTTTCGAGCTGGTGGGCGCCGGCCATCGAACCGTTGCCGCCGATGACGATCAGGGTGTCGATCTTAAGAGAGTGCAGATTGGCTAGTGCTTCGGCCCGGACTTTTCGGTCCAGAAACTGTTCGTAACGAGAGGTCCGCAGGATAGTCCCACCACGGTCGATGATCTCCGAGACAGAAGAGTGGCCCAGGGGCACATGTTCATTCTCGGTCAGACCACGAAAACCCTCATAGATACCGTGGATGTACGCTTTTTCTGCCAGACCCTTACGGACAACTGCCCGCACCGCAGCGTTCATCCCCGGGGAATCGCCGCCACTGGTGAGCACAGCGATGTTCAACTGGTGTTTTTCTCCAGGCCAAGTTCCTTTTCGCCGGCCTCAACGAAGGCTCCCAGTCTTCTAAACCGTTCGTACCTTTGGGAGGTTAGCTCTTCACCCGTCTTGGGTATTAGCCTTTCCAGCGCCCCCCCGATGGCCGTCGCCACTTTTTCTGTCACTCCCTGCTGATCTCGATGGGCGCCGCCCAGCGGTTCTTCGATCACCTCATCGATGATCTCCATGTTCAGCAGATGTGCCGCCGTTAAGCCTAAAACCGCAGCGGCATCGGCTGCTTTTTCTTTGGACTTCCATAAGATAGCCGCGCACCCTTCGGGAGTGATAACAGAATAATACGAGTTTTCCAGCATGATCAGGTGGTCGGCTACCCCAAGGGCCAAAGCGCCACCGCTACCGCCTTCACCGATGTTGACCGCGACTACCGGGACCGGGAGCTCACTTAGTACCCGCAGGGATTCTGCGATCGCCCAAGCCTGGCCCCGCTCTTCTGCTTCGATGCCGGCGTAGGCTCCTGGAGTATCGATAAAGGTCACGACAGGCAACCTGAACTTAGCGGCTAGTTGATAGAAGCGGATGGCCTTGCGATAGCCTTCGGGATGCGGGCTGCCGAAATTACGGTGGATCCGATCACGAGTATCGGCCCCTTTGTCTTGACCGACTAGGACCACCGCCACGCCCCCGATCCTAGCTAGGCCGCCAGTGATCGCCGGGTCGTCCCGGAAAGCCCGGTCCCCGCGGAGTTCTTGCCAGTCTGTAGTGATGTCCTTGATGTACGCGCTCAACCGGGGCCGCATTGGATGGCGGGCGACCTGTACTTTCTGCCAGGCGGTGAGGTTGGAATAGGTACGCACCTTTAGTTTTGCGATTTGACCTTCGAGCCAGATGATTTCTTGATGGATATCCGGTTCTCCGGCGAGCGGATCCTCTTTAAGAGCATTCAACCGTTGCTCAAGTTCTACAACCGGTTTTTCGAAGTCCATATAGAAGCGCCGGCTCATCCTTTTACCTTTACGTCTACTTGAGCCTTAGTATGCCCAGCCAAGTATCCCAGCAGGGTGCTTAACTTATCTTTTAGATCCCGCCGGTGGACGACCATGTCGACCATACCATGGTCCAGGAGCGACTCGGCTCGCTGGAAGCCACTGGGTAACTCTTCGCCGAGAGTCTGTTGGATGACTCTCGGTCCGGCAAATCCGATGTGAGCCTGCGGTTCGGCAATGATGATGTCGGCCAGCGTTCCGAAGCTGGCCAGCACGCCGCCGGTGGTCGGATTGGTTAAGACAGAGATGAATGGCAGGCCGGCTCGGCTATGGCGACCGACAGCTGCAGCTGTCTTGGCCATCTGCATGAGCGAGAACATGCCTTCCTGCATTCTAGCCCCACCTGAAGCCGCGATAATGATAATCGGTAGGCGCTCGTTGGTGCTCTTCTCAAACAGACGGGTAATCTTCTCGCCGACTACCGAACCCATGCTCCCGGCGATAAAGCGGAAGTCCATGACACCGAGGGCAACCGGGCTGTCTGCTAAGCGGCCCAGTCCGGTTATGATTCCTTCTCGTCCGCCAGTGGCGGCCATAGCGGCGTCTAGGCTCTCGCGGTAGGGTTTGCGGCCGATGAAACCTAAGGGGTCTTGCGGACTCAGGCCGGCGTTTTGCTCGACCCACGTGTCTGTCTCAAGGAGGGTAGATATCCACTCGTCTGGTGAGGGTGGGAAATGATGGTCACATTCAGGACAAACGTGGAAGTTGTCGAGGATATCCCGCTGATAGATGATTAGCCCGCAGTTGGCGCACTTTGACCAGATACCCCCCGGGACCGTCCGTTTGCCTTCTTTGGGGCCTTCCTGCGTGGGGCGACGATGTTTAAACCAGTCAGACAGCGGCATGGTCATCATTACCTCGCAGGGCGCGGATGATAGAGGTTGCAAAGGCCTCGACGACCGAGGCTCGATCGGCAGCATCTGTTTTTTCTATCAGGTCAAGGAGGGCACTGCCCACAATGACGCCGTCAGCGACCGCAGCTATTTTTGCAGCTTGCTCTGGTTCAGATACCCCAAAACCGACCGCTACGGGCAGGTCGGTCCGGTTTTTGACCCCTAAGACAAAGTCCGGCAAATCAGGCGGAAGCTCAGCCCGGGCGCCGGTGACGCCGGTCAGCGAGACCGCATAGATGAAGCCGCTCGAACCGGCGGCTATCTTATCCAGGCGCGCCGGAGAACTGGTTGGGGCGGCCAAGAAAATAGTATCGACCCCGTGCTTTGCGGCGGCTTTTTTCCAATCAGCGCTTTCTTCAATGCTTAGATCCGGGACAATCACGCCCTGGACACCCGCTTCTTTGGCCACCTGGGCAAAACGCTCTAAGCCGTAGCGATATATTAAGTTGTAATAGACCATCAAGACCGGCGATACGTCGCTCTCTTTGGTTACGTCGCCGATCATCTCCAGTACTGTCTCGGTGGTTACCCCGTTGGCCAAAGCTGCTTCTGAGGCTTTTTGAATAGTCGGACCGTCGGCCAGAGGGTCAGAGTAGGGGATGCCGATCTCAATGATTCGACAGCCGGCGTCGGACAGCGCCCTAAAGACGGTTTTGCTTGTTTCGACGTCCGGCCAGCCGCCCATAATGTAAGGGATCAGCTGCTTATTCTCAGTAAACCTGGCGTTGATCGCGCTCATATTTCGATTCCGAGGTGCTCGGCAATCACATGCATGTCCTTGTCGCCGCGCCCCGATAGGTTTACCACGATTGCCTGGTGGGAGCCGAGCGTGGGGGCCAAGCGCTCAAGATACGCCAGGGCGTGCGAGCTTTCCAGGGCCGGCTGTATCCCCTCAGACTCCGACAGGAGACGGAAAGCTGCCAGGGCTTCTTGGTCGGTGGCCGAGACATACTCCACCAAGCCCTCGTCCTTGAAGTAGCAGTGTTCCGGGCCGACTCCCGGATAGTCGAGGCCGGCCGAGATCGAGTGGGCCGGATGGATCTGCCCGAACTTGTCTTGTAACAGATACTGGAGGGATCCATGTAAAACGCCTTTGGTTCCTTTGGCTAAGGCTGCGCCGTGCTCGCCACTGTCCAGTCCATGACCGGCGGCTTCGACGCCGTAAAGCTTGACGTTACCCCTCAGCCAGGGGTAGAAGATCCCGATGGCATTACTGCCCCCACCGACGCAGGCGACGACGGCGGCCGGATCCTGGCCGTGGGACTCGTTGATCTGTTCTTTCGCTTCGCGGCCGATCACAATCTGAAAGTCCCGCACAATGGTCGGGTAAGGGTGAGGGCCGGCGACTGAGCCAATAATATAGAATGTGTCCCGCACGTTCGTCACCCAGTCGCGTAGCGCCTCGTTCATCGCGTCTTTTAGCGTTCGACTGCCGCTGACGACCGGCACTACTTCAGCACCCAGCAACTTCATTTTGAAGACGTTTAATGATTGGCGTCCAATATCTTCTTCGCCCATATAGACGCAGCATTCCAGGCCAAAAAGAGCGGCGGCCGTGGCCGTGGCTACTCCGTGCTGCCCAGCTCCGGTCTCGGCGATGACTCGTGTTTTGCCCATCTTGGTCGCCAACAAGACTTGCCCGATCGTATTGTTGATCTTGTGCGCCCCGGTGTGGCAGAGGTCTTCTCGCTTGAGCCAGATTTCCGGCCCGCCGAAGTGTTTTGACAGATTCTTGGCGTGATAAAGAGGCGTCGGACGACCGACGTAGTTTTTGAGATGATAGGAGAGTTCTTCGCGGAAGCTCGCGTCATCCTTGTGTTGTTCGTAAGCCGCTGTCAATTCCTCCAGCGGCGTCATCAAGGTTTCGGGGACGTACTGTCCACCAAACTCACCGAAATGCCCGGGCTTTTCAGCCATGTGACTCCTTAATCGCACTATATTTAGGCATAATCGAGCAGTTTCGGCAAGAGCGGACGCTTAGTCCGAAGCCCAGTGTGCCTGCTCGATAAAGTTGCGGACCTTGTCGAGATCTTTCTTGCCCTGAAAGGTCTCGACTCCGCTGGCAACATCAACAGCGTAGGGTTTGACGAGGCGGACCGCTTCAGCCACATTTTCCGGGGTGAGGCCACCGGAGAGGATGACGGGCATACCGAACATCTTGGCGGCCACGGCTAACTCCCAATCGAACGTCGCTCCGGTTCCCCCCACCATATCAGGGTGGTAGCTATCGAGCAGGAGCGCATCTACCTTATACTCGCCGATCCGGGCTACTTCTTCCTCGCGTTGCGGGCGCAGCCCCTTAATGACGCGACGGCGGAAGTGGGCACAGAACTCCGGAGACTCCTGGCCGTGGAGTTGGGCGCCGTCTAGCCGACATTCATTGAGCGTTTTAAGTATGGTCTCAGGCTCTTCGTTGACGAAGACTCCGATTTTTAGCGTGAAAGGGGGGAGCTGATCGATGATTGTCTTGGCTTTTTCCGGCGTCACATAGCGGCGGCTCGGTGGGTAGAATATAAAGCCAAGAGCGTCAGCCCCGAATTCGATCGCTCCCAGGGCGTCCTCGACATTCGTGATCCCGCAAATCTTAACCTTTACCATAACGTTGTCAGCCTACTTGGT
>CAXMSJ010000049.1:0-11986 GCA_964196305.1 uncultured Acidimicrobiia bacterium | reverse complement strand
GTGGGCAACATCTACGAGGTTCCATTGCGGTTCGAAGCCGAAGGTCTTGATGAAATAATTTTGGAGCGGCTGAAGCTAAAGGTTGGGCCAATCGACCTTAGCTCGTGGCGGGAGCTGGTCGGAAAGATCCAGGATAGTCGGGGACAACAGGTGCGAGTGGCCATTGTCGGCAAGTATGTTCAGTTGCCCGACGCTTACCTAAGCATTGTAGAGGCGCTTAAGCACGCCGGCTTTAGTGCTGGGGCCCATGTGGAGATTGACTGGGTAGATGCCGAGCGCATCAGCCCCGAGGAGATTCACGATCGGCTGATTGAGGTCGATGCTATTCTGGTTCCCGGGGGATTTGGGGTGCGGGGCATCGAAGGCAAGATCCGGGCGGTTAACTACGCGCGAACCAACGGCATACCTTTTCTAGGCATATGTCTGGGGATGCAGTGTGCGGTGATAGAATTTGCCCGTCATGTGGCCGATATGGCGGAGGCTAATAGTACGGAATTCGATCGCGCCACCCCTTATTCGGTTATCGATTTAATGCCCGATCAGCGGCAGATCGCTGAAAAGGGAGGGACGATGCGGTTAGGGAGTTACCCATGTCGATTAGAGCCTGGCTCCCGCACACAGCAAGCATATAAAGAGAAGCTCGTGCTGGAGCGCCACCGCCACCGGTACGAAGTCAATAATGCCTATCGTCAAGAATTGGCGGCCAAAGGTTTGGTTTTTAGTGGGACATCGCCTGATAATAAGCTGGTAGAGATTGTAGAGCTTACGGATCATCCCTGGTTTGTTGCTTGTCAGTTCCACCCAGAGTTTAAATCGCGTCCGATCCGCCCCCATCCGCTTTTTCGCGAATTCGTGCAGGCGGCTGTAGCTCATAGCGCCGAGCACAAGGCTGTGGCTGCCCCCAGCCAAGAAAATGAGCGTTGATCGCGAGCGCCTAGCGCAGACCTTTTTTGATCTAGTTCGGATAGACAGCCTCACGTTTGAGGAAGAAGCAATTATGACTTTCCTTGGTCAAGAACTGGCGGAGCTTGGTCTGAAGGTTGAGAGCGACTCGGCTGGAGAGAAGATCGGCGGTAGCTGCGGCAACCTCATCGCCCATCTTCCCGGCGATACAAGCAAGACACCCATTTTCTTCAATTGTCACGTCGATACCGTTGAGCCTGGTCGTGGCATAGAGCCACGCGAGCAAAATGGCATCATTACTTCGGTCGGCGATACGGTTTTGGGTGCGGATGATAAGGTCGGTGCGGCCGTGTTGTTGGAGTTAGCGCGCGTCTTGACTGCTCGTCCGGATGGTAGATTTGGACCGATAGACCTTGTCTTTTGCGTGGCAGAGGAGAAAGGCTTGCTCGGAGCAAAAAATCTGGATTGGGGGCTGGTTACTGGTGAGTATGGATTTGTCTTTGATGCGGCTGGGCCTGTTGGGGATATTACCGTTTCTGCCCCATACCAGAACACCCTGGAAGCTGTTTTTCGGGGGCGGGCTGCCCATGCTGGAGTCAACCCCGAGCAGGGCGCTAGTGCCATTAAGGCCGCCGCCGCCGCTATATGCGCGATGCCTCTGGGGCGGATCGATAGCGAGACTACGGCCAATATCGGAGTCATTGAGGGTGGCCGCGCGGTCAATATTGTTCCGGAGCGGACCATGGTCAAGGGCGAAGCACGTAGTCTCGAAATTGATAAACTGAAAAAGCAGACGGAGATAATGGTGTCTGCGCTTCGGGGTGCCGCCGAGGACTCCGGGGTGGCGGTGGATGTGGATCTGATCCGTGAATACGATGGCTTTCACCTCTCTTCAAATGATCAAGTGGTCCGCTGGGCCGCGGCCGCCTTTACTGCGATCGGCCTAGCTCCGTCTTTGGTTGCCACTGGTGGAGGAAGCGATACAAATGTCTTTAACGCTCGTGGGGTGCCGACCGTTAACCTGGGCGCCGGATACAAAGCGCCACACACTCTGGAGGAATCAGTTTCTTTAACAGAGCTCGAGCAGGCCGCTCAGGTGGCGGTGGCGATCGCTGAGATCGTAGCAGGTTCTTGATGGGATTGACTGAATGATTATTACCAAGACAGCCATTGTGACGGAAGTGGTCGATTCAGCTGACGGACTGATCGAGTTGGCAGTGGAGCTTGAAGGGCGGGCGGCCCGGGCGCTGGCTTTTGAGGAGCTATCCGGGGCAGCGACCGTCGGTGATCGTGTTCTCCTCAACGTTACGGCGGAACAGCTGCACTTAGGCTCAGGCGGCTATCATTTTGTCATCTGCGGACCGATGATCGACAGCAATCATCCCCCCGAGCCGGGGCATCTAATGAAACTCCGATATACTCCAATGCAAAGGAGCGCTCTATCTGTAGAGGAGCCGGACAGCCCGTATCACGAGTTGTTGCGAGAGGCAGAAGACTTGGCGGGACAACCGGTAGTGGCCTGTGGTCTTCATAGCCAAGTATTGCCGATCGCAGTCTCGCTTCGCGCTGTCGATCCGAATTTAAGGGTTGCTTATGTGATGACTGATGGCGGCGCTTTACCGGCGGCGTATAGTCGGACCGTTCGCTGGCTCAAGGAAGAGGGATATCTGGCCACAGTTATTACTGCAGGCCAAGCGTTTGGTGGCGATCACGAGGCCGTCAATCTCTTTTCAGCACTCCTTGCCGCTAAGCTGGTAGAGGAAGCGGATGTCACCGTGGTAGCGATGGGTCCGGGGATTGTTGGTACTGGGACCGCGCTCGGCCATACAGGCATGGAGCAGGGCGAGATCATTAATGCCACCGCTGCTCTTGGTGGGCGTCCGGTGGCGCCGCTTCGTTTGGGCCAACTCGATGATCGGCCTCGACACCATGGTCTCAGTCACCATAGTGTTTCGGCCCTGATCCGGGCGGCCTTGGCTACGGCACTGGTGCCTCTGCCGGTTTTCGATGGTGAGTTTGAGGAATTTGGCGCGGAAGTGGCCGCATCACTGCAGGCAGCCGGGATTGAGGAGCGACACACTGTCAAGACCTATCGAGCGGATATGATTTTTGGGTTGTTGGCTGAAATTGCAGACAAAAAGGGGCCAAAAGCTTCAACTATGGGGCGCGGGATATCAGAGGAACCGGCGTTTTTTATGGCTGCCGCCGCCGTTGGTCCGGCGGTCAGGGAGATGCTTTTTCGGTAATTTGTTCCGAGGTGAACAGGGGTGGGTAACGCGTGCAAATACTGACTAGGGTTGTTGTGATATTGGCGGCTATTGCTTTTTTATTTAGTCTACCGGCAGTGGCTAGCGAGGTGACGAAAAACTCGACTCAGCCCGAGGATATAGTGGACAAACTTGAGCCGCCGGCGCTCTGTGCCACCTGCCACGCTCAGATATACGAGGACTGGGCGGGGAGCATGATGGGGAACGATTTCTATGATCCGGCCTTTCTGGCCACCTTGTCCATTGCTGAGCAGGATGTGCCCGGGGTTGGCGATTACTGCCTGCGGTGCCATGTGGCTGGTTGGTTTGAGGGGAAATCTGAGCCCCCCAAGGGCGATACGCTTGGGCGAAGCCTGGTTGCTCCGCCGGCCATAGATCGAGAGTCAGTACCCCTTTGCGATCTCTGCCACCGGCTTGAAAGAGTGGGTATGCGCGAGTCCAGGGCTGACGGCTCCATGGTGGCGGAAGGCAACGGCTCAGTCTATTTCTCAGCCCGGGACCCCTGGAAAGGGGGCAAGCATCCACTGAGACCAATACACCAGACCGCTGAACTCTGTGGGTCCTGTCATGATGTGGCTAATCCGCTGGTGGATAGCGTTAACGATAGTACGATGAAGCAGCCATTAGAGCGGACTTACACGGAGTGGCGGTATAGTTTTTTTGGCGAGACAAACTACACCTGCCAAGAGTGCCACCCGCCGATGAAGTTTCCAGGGGCGCAGACTTGGCTCCTCTACCCCGGTATGAGTTCTTTGTACGGAGATATTGATGCCGGCTGGCGACAGGCGGGCTATCCGGTCTCAGCCAGTCGGGAACAGGCTTTGCGTCGGGCGAGAGCCAGAAACGAACACCTGATGCGCCAGGCGGCTGATGTGCAGATACTGGAGGCACCTCCCAAAAGATCAGGCCAAGAGCTGGAAATACCGGTAAAGGTGACCAATCAGAGCGGACATCGGCTGCCAACTGGGTTTGCTGAAGGTCGCCAACTTTGGCTCCATATAAAAGTGACGGACGCACAAAGCCAGGTGGTCTTCGAGGACGGTCGCTTGGACGAGGACGGATCATTGGTCAAAACCGAGCAGACCAAGGTCTACGAGCAGAAGGCTGCGGTCGAGGGAGAGAAGTCCTTTCATTTCGCCCGACTGGACGAGATCACCAAAGATAATCGCATTCCCCCCAGAGGTTTCGACAAAGCTGCGTACGAAAAAGAAGGCGCCTTTATTGTGGCGGCTGACTATGACGACGGGCAGAACTGGGATGTCGCCACCTATCGATTTACTGTTCCGCCAGGAACACGGGGTCCGCTCAAGGTGGTGGCGCGTCTTAATTACGAGACCTTTTCAAAAGAGTATATCGAATGGCTGCGTGAGACAGACAAGACATTGGCGGCCAATTTTGGCGGGCCGGCTGCGGCGACCCCGGACGACTCCAAGACTTGGGGGGAAGTGACCTACAAGCTATGGCAAGCATATGGAAAAGGGAAGCCAACCCTCGTCGCCGGGGCCGTTTCGACCGTGCCCCTGGGGGGCGGTTTGGCGGTCTGGTCGATGTTGATAATCGTAGTGATAATCGTCTTGCTGGTGGTGGGAACGGTTGGACCTTGGCGGAAGAAGCGTGTTCCCGGCAAACGAGTGAAGAGGTAGGATGTCTGAGCGCAAGTATCAAGTGGTGAGTTCGAAAGAGGTGTGGGAAGGCCACATCTTCAAGGTGCGCGTGGATGACGTGCGGATGCCGGGCGGAGAGGTGGTGGAGCGCGAGGTCATCAGTCACGCCGGGGCTGTCGGGGTCGTTCCGGTGACTGCTGAACGAGAGGTCATTCTGGTGCGCCAGTATCGGCACGCTATCGGCGGATATCTGCTCGAGATTCCCGCCGGCAAGCGGGATCGTATCGAACCGCCAACGGAATGTGCCCGCCGCGAATTGAAAGAAGAGGCTGGAGCAGAGTTTAAGAATCTTTTCGAATTGAGCGAGTTCCACAATAGCCCCGGATATAGCAGTGAACTCTTCCATCTCTATCTGGCGGAAGTGACGACTATTGGGGAAATGGAGCCCGATGGATTCGAGGAGATGGAGATGGAACGGGAGATCGTTCCCTTGGCGGAGGCACTACGCATGGTCGACGATGGACGGATCGTTGATGCTAAGACCATCATCGGCCTGCTCTTAGCCGATCGTTGGCTTAATTCACGTTAGACTGGCGGCAATTTCGCTCGTGGATGGCTTTCATGGTAGATCTCTCGCAGGTCATCTCGGGAGAGGGAAGTATATATCTGGGTAGTGGAGATTGAGGCGTGTCCCAACATCTCCTGGACGGCGCGTAGATCGGCCCCGCCTTTCAAGAGGTGCGTGGCGAAAGAATGTCGGAGACTATGAGGGTAGAGGTTTTTTATGCCGACGTTGGCCGCGTATTTCTTCGTTATTTGCCAACAACTTTGGCGGCTCAATCGCCCCCCTCGGACATTCAGGAAGACTGCTTGCTGGGAGTAATCTCCTTTAGTCAAGACTGATCGTAGGGCCAGATAATCCTCAAGGGCATCGGTCGCCGCTTGTCCAAATGGAACCAGGCGTTGTTTCGATCCTTTTCCCATGCAAAGAAGGTAGCCACCCTCGAAGTCCAGGTCTTGGATATCAAGTGAAACCAGCTCGGATACTCGCAGGCCGCAGGAGTAGAGCGTCTCGATAATAGCGCGGTCTCGGCGACCGGTCGGTGTGCGCGGGAAAGGTTGCGCCAGGATCGAGTCGACCGCCTCGATCGTTAACACTCCCGGCAGACGCAAGGGCTTCTTGGGTGTTCTCAGATCCTCGGTCGGATTGGTCGCCAGATGATTTTCCATTAGTAAGAACTTGTGAAAGGATCGCAAGGAGGCGATAACCCTGGCCACGCTGGTCGGCGCTCTGCCCTTCAGCCTTTGCGAATCCAGAAATAAGGTCACGTCATCAGGGCGGACCGTTTCTAGCCCAGCGAAACCTTGCTTGGTAAGCCACTCAAGATATGCCTTGATGTCGCGTTCATAGGCCAGGCAGGTATTGATGGCCAGGCCTTTCTCGATCGTCAGATAACTCATGAACTCCATCAGCGCGTGCTCCATATCGACAGATTACGAGTTAAGTGGCGATTGGTAAAGAGCGCGGTCTATTCACGCATCTTTTGCTACACTACTGCCAACATGATCAAGAGGACTATTATTATTGTTTTCGATAGCCTGGGCGTCGGGGAGTTGCCGGATGCAGCCGACTTTGGAGACGAAGGGAGCAACACCCTGGCTCACATTGCGACAGCGGTTGGCGGCTTAGATCTACCCAACCTGGCTGCTCTTGGTCTTGGAAACATCATTCGTGTTAGCGGTGTGCCGGCGGCAGAAAGACCTGCCGGCGCCTATGGCAAGATGGCCGAGCTATCATGTGGTAAAGACACCACCGTTGGTCACTGGGAGATGATGGGCGTGGTGTCCAAGCAACCGTTTCCGGTCTATCCGGAGGGTTTTCCGCCGGCGCTGATCGCCGAGTTTTCAAGCCTCACCGGTCTGGAAGTTCTGGGGAATAAAGCGGCGTCCGGGACTGAAATCATCAAAGAGCTGGGCGAGGAGCACCAGCGGACGGGGGCGCCGATCGTCTACACTTCCGCCGATAGCGTCTGGCAGATCGCCGCTCATCAAGAGACGATCGCACTCGAGACGCTGTATGAGTTGTGTCAGACTGCCCGGGGAATATTGACTGGGGAGCACGGGGTGGCCAGAGTTATCGCTCGTCCCTTTGTTGGCGATCCAGGGAATTACACTCGGACTCATTGGCGTAAAGATTTTTCGATCGAGCCACCCAAGTTGACGCTCCTGGACTTGGCTGTGGCTCAAGCCACGCCAGTCTGGGCTGCCGGTAAGATCGGGGAGATCTTCGCTGGGCGAGGTATTTCAGAGACCCATCACACCAGCGGGAACGGTGAAACTTTTGATCTAATACTTGAATATATGGCTCGATCTGGTCGGGCGATCATCTTCGGAAATTTAGTCGATTTTGACATGCTGTGGGGTCACCGAAACGATCCGCAGGGTTACGCGAAAGGGTTGCGCGCCGCTGATGTCAGGTTAGCTGAGGTCATTCAGGCGATGCGCCCAGATGATCTGTTGCTGATTATCGGCGACCATGGTTGTGATCCAACTACTCCTTCTACCGACCACTCGCGGGAGTATGTGCCCTGCCTTTTCTACGGGGATCAAGTAACAAAGGGGCATGAACTAGGCGTTCTCTCTACTTTTGCGGACGCTGGACGGACCGTGGCGGGAGCCATGGGTATCGATGTTGACTTGGCGGGAACCAACCTCTGGCCGTCAGTCAGAAAAGGCCTATAATCTATCTATGCTTCCTTATGAACTGATCATCAATAAACGGGACGGTCGTTCCCATACAAAACCGGAGATTGATTTCCTAGTTAAAGGCTATACGCATGGCCGGATCGAGGATGCTCAGATGGCCGCGTGGCTGATGGCGGCGTTTATCCGGGGCCTGGATCAAGAAGAGACAAAACTGTTGACCGAGGCCATGGTTGAATCAGGTTCGACTATCGATCTTAGCAAGCTCGTCGGGGTGGCTGTCGACAAACACAGCACCGGTGGGGTGGGCGACAAAGCGACGCTGGTGGCCGGTCCGCTGGCCGCCGCCGCCGGCGTCAAGGTCCCAAAACTTTCCGGTCGGGCTCTTGGTCACACCGGGGGGACAATAGATAAGCTGGCGACCATCCCTGGTTTTCGCACCTCACTCTACCGGGATGAACTCATCAACCAGATCGAGGAATTCGGCCTGGCTATCGGCGCGCAGACGGTTGATATAGCTCCGGCGGATAAGAAGCTGTACGCCTTACGGGACCGGACAGCCACTGTGGAATCCATTCCTTTTATTACCGCCAGCATTCTTAGTAAGAAGATCGCCGGTGGAGCCAAAAATATCATTGTTGACGTCAAGACCGGCTCTGGAGCTTTCATGCCGGATCTAAAGAAAGCCCGAGAGTTGGCAGAGATGCTGACCGATATCGGCGGGCGGCTGGGCTTGAGAATCAAGTGTTTGATTACCGACATGAATCAACCGCTTGGGCGGGCTGTCGGGAATTCCTTGGAGGTGGCTGAGGCGATCGAGACGCTCAGCGGGCGTGGGGCACCAGACTTGACGCAGTTGTCATCACGCTTAGCCGCTGAGATGTTGATTATCGGTGGCTTATATTTCGAGCTTGATGGAGCTCTGGCTAAGATAGACGAGGTCTTAGCGGCAGGTAAAGGGCTCGATGTTTTTAAGAAGATGGTTCAAGCTCAAGGCGGCGACGACAGCGTGGTTGAACACCCATCCAGGTTGCCGCAGGCTTCGGACCAAGTCGCCATAGCGGCAGAACACGACGGATACTTGGTTATCCGGGATTGTCGGGCCATAGGCCTGGCGGCAGCGGTCTTGTGCGGTCACAAAGGGGGCGGGTTCAGCTTCGATCCCGGTGCCGGTATTGTGATGTCGGCGCGTCATGGTGATCGGATCGAAACCGGAGCGCCGATCATGGAACTCTACTTTTCAGATAATGAGCGACGGGCCGAAGCTGAGTTATTAGTTCGCCAGAGTTTTGAGATCGCTCCAGATGAACCTGACACCAGACCGCTCATATATGATGTCCAACTCTGAACGGGGTAAGCAGATGTCTGTCCGCGTAAGATTCGCACCGAGTCCGACCGGCTATCTGCATGTCGGGGGGGCGAGAACGGCGCTATATAACTGGCTCTTTGCACGCCACTTAGGGGGCGTTTTTGTTTTGCGGATCGAAGATACGGATCGCGCCAGATCTACAGAGCAGGCCATCGATCAAATCGTCGAGGCGATGAACTGGCTGGGGCTTGATTGGGACGAGAGCCCCCGCCGACAGACCGATAATCTAGATGCCTACCTCTCGACGGCAACCAGCCTGGTCGAGCAAGGTCAAGCTTATCACTGCTACTGTTCTCCCGAGGAACTCAGGGAGAGACGCCTAGAGGCTAAGGCTAAGGGGGAGTCGCCCGGATACGATCGTCGTTGTCGTCACCTGAGCGCCGAAGAGCAGGCGGCTTGTCTAGCCGACGGTCGCCGCCCATCCGTGCGGTTCAAGATTGATATCGAAGGTGAAACGGTCGTTGATGATCTGGTTCGCGGTCGGGTTGTCTTTGGCAACAGCGAGCTAGATGATCTGATCATTATGCGACCGGATGGCATCCCGACGTACAATTTCGCCGCGGTTATCGATGACCACGAGATGGGGATTACCCATGTGATCAGAGGTGAGGACCACCTTTCGAATACTCCGAAGCAGATACAAATATATCGCGCTCTTGGGGCTGAGCCGCCGGTTTTCGCGCATCTGTCGATGATTTTAGGGGCTGACAAGACACCGCTTAGTAAGCGTCATGGAGCCACTTCAGTAGAGGCTTTTCGCGATCACGGCTATCTACCGGAGGCGATGATCAACTTCTTAGCCTTGTTGGGCTGGGCGTGGGATGATCACACCACGATTTTTAGTCTCGAGGAACTGATTGAAAAGTTCACTCTGGAGAAGGTGACCAAGAGTCCGGCTGTTTTTGATACAGCCAAGCTTGATTGGCTGAATGGCCAATACATCCGCGAGCTTAGCGAGGAGGAGCTGACCCAGAGGCTGATACCTATATGGCGCAGTGCCGGACTTTTATCGGATACGGAGGTCGGCTCGGTTGAGTCTTTGCGCTTGCGAGCGATGGCCGCTATCTGTCAGGAGCGCCTGGGTAAGCTGACTGACATTGTAGAGCTGACGGATTTCTTCTTTCGTCCAGTTACCTATGATCCGGTGGCTCTAAGAAAAGGATTGGAGAAAGAGGGCGCGCGGGCGGTGCTCGGAGCGACTATTGAGAAACTCGCTGGTCTTAGTGACTGGAAGACCACCGCGATTGACGTTGCCCTGCGGGAGTTGGCGGAGGAGCTGGACGAAAAGCCGCGCAAAGTTTTTCAGCCGATCAGAGTGGCTGTCAGCGGTCGGTTAGTGAGCCCACCGCTTTTTGAGACGCTGGAAATTCTTGGGCCCCAGGAGACGGCGGAGCGGTTAAGGGCAGCCCAAGAGGTGGCCAGCACCTAAGGGTTCATCCGGTTCGTGACCACATCGACCACTAAACCGGTTAGTCGGGTCTCAATAATGGCTGCCACGGCCAGCCCCATGAGGGCCACTACGACCAAGATTTTTATCCGCCTTGATCCCCCGATCTCTCGCACTCGAGTGAATACCGCGTGACTTTCGTCAGATCGAAGAACTGATTTGCTTTCCAAATAGACTGATACGGGTGCAGCTGCCCCAAGCAGGATCGCTCCAACCTCAAGGAGGCCATGCGGCAGGATATAAACAAGCGCGATCGCGCCCGAATGCAAACCCGGACCCGTTAGCGCCCACAAGGCGGCGAAGATCGTGCCAAGCATCAGCCCGAGCGCAGTGGCGCCTGCGACCGGCACGACCAATAGCGAAGTGAAAATAGGTCGGGCGGCTGGATCGGCGATCTCGCGCCAATCGCGGTAGCGGCGTAAGAGCCCCGTTAGTGGGTCATTCTCAGCCTGTCGGCGCCACCAAGCGGAAAAACGGCCGGGTCGCGTTGGATCATAGATTCGCACAGAAAATAGAAACGAGACTAGGACTAGGGTAGCCACGCTGTTAACAGTGAAGATGACAAAGGCGGGGTCGATCCCACGGGCGCTGGCTTGTGCGATAGCCGGGAGGGCTATGTTGCGCACTCCCGTAGTGGAGACGTCCAAGAGACGACTTGGATCAAGGTGGGCGACGGCCAGAAGCAGATACCCAAGCGCGGCTCCGAGGGTGAAGCCGACCATGAATTTAGACCAGCAGTATGTCCAGGCTTTTAGGATCAAGTGTAATGATGGTTGTCATTGGCGGTCTTGATCAGCGGCCAGGTTGCCCAGATGCCGGCAGAGACCATCAAGAGCAGCAGATAGGGATATTCCTTGAAGAGATCATTAAGTTGGTTGATGGCCGAGATGGGCGAGCTTTTATCCATTTTTTTCTGGTCTATCTGAATATCCATCGAGCCGTTTTTTTCTGAGACGGTTACCGCTTCCCGGAGTTCAGTGATGCGGGTGGCGGGATCGAGAAAAGGGACCGGTGGCTCCATGGTGTTCAGAGTGTAGTAGGTGTTAACCGCGTAAGCAGCTAATATCACGAAGCTTACAATCGAAAAAACGCGTTTTACTATTGTTAGTATTTTGCTCATCTCATCCGCTCGTTGTGAGTCCCCGCACAATTAGTATCGGTCAAAAAGCGGGTATTGATAAGACAGAGTCCGGCGTTAAGCTATTTGTTGATAGAATAAGACAAACGCCGACTGCTGGGGATCAAGTGAGCGTCGTGCTGGATGATTCTGCCTCAAAGAGTGGAGTGCTTTCCTTGTTGAGTAGAGCCCAGAGAACATAGATGCCAAGCATGGTGCCAAAAGGGATGATAAGCAGGCCGAAAGCGCTGATCAATATCTGAGCGACTCTGGCCCAGGGCTTAAAGCCTCTCAGGTTGATAGCGGTCACGACCATCGATATCCCTAAGAGTATGATAAGAATACCGACCTTAAGGCCAAGATTGGAGGAGAGGGTGCTCGCGCCGACATAGATTGTCAGGACGCCCAGAAAAATATTAATGAGACCGATGGCCTTGACGTGCCGCTTCACAAAAACCTCTTTCTCTAGCACAATAGGGCAAACCAATTCTATTTTGATAGACTTTCATTAAACCGGAAAGGACGGAGTGGGTAAAGAAGAGGACACAAAGCTCGAACAGGAGCGCAGTGTGGCAG
>CAXMSJ010000048.1:0-7554 GCA_964196305.1 uncultured Acidimicrobiia bacterium | reverse complement strand
AAGGGCCTGATGGCTTCTTCGATCATGGCTACCGGCTTGATGCCCTATGAGGCATATGAAGTGGCCAAGAAGATTGAAGATCACTTGGTGTTGTCAAAAAAGAGGTCGGTGAGCGTCAATGAATTACGCCGGGTGACCAGGCAGATATTGCAGAATAGTTTTGGTGAAGCGTATGCACAGAAGTTTCGGCATTGGGAAAACCTGGCTAAACTAGACAAACCATTGATCATCTTGATGGGCGGAACCACCGGGGTAGGAAAATCGACAGTCGCCGGTGAGATCGCCCACCGCTTGGGCATCACCCGCTTTATCTCGACAGACGCGATCCGCGAAGTGATGCGGGCCATATTCTCCCAGGATCTGATGCCCGCTCTATATAAGTCTTCATTCGACGCTTGGAAGGAGCTGCGCGTGCCCCTGGACGACAATGGCGATGCGGTCGTCGTCGGCTTTGGTGAGCAGACGGCAGCCGTCTCGGTCGGGGTGCGGGCGATGATAGAGCGGTCTATCAAAGAGTCGACTAATCAAATAATCGAAGGCGTCCATCTTGTCCCTGGATTCATAGATTTCTCTGGGTTCAAGAATGATGCGGTCATAGTGCACATGGTCATCACCGTGGCTGATGTTGATCTTCACCGGAGTCATTTTTACATTCGTGAACTGGAGACTGAAGGATTTCGGCCATTTGAAAGATATCGGGCCAACTTTGACAGTATCCGTAAGATCGGGGAATTTATCGAAGAAAGAGCCAAAGAGCACCAGATACCGGTGGTCGATAGTGAGAACCTAGACACGACCGTTTCAATAGTCCTGGAAGAAGTTATTGCTCAGATTGCCACCTCTGGATCGGACTTAACGCCAGAGCCCACTCAAGAACTGATAGGAGAGGAAAGACAATGAAGATTTTTCTTGACAGCGCCAGTGTCGCCGAAGTTAAGGAGGCTGCCTCTTGGGGTATCTTGGACGGCGTGACGACCAACCCGACCTTAGCCGCTAAAGAAGGTCGAGATTTTAGGACCAACATTAAGGAGATCAGCGCCGAAGTCGATGGGCCGGTTAGCGCCGAAGTCATGGGGACGGTCCGGGATGACATGGTTTCGGAGGCTCAGGATCTGGTGCGGATAGCCGATAATGTAGTTATTAAGATCCCAGTTTGCCCCGAGGGACTGGCCGCCACAAAACTTCTCAAGGAAGACGGCATTCATGTCAACATGACCTTGGTTTTCACCGTTAATCAAGCGATTCTCGCAGCCCGGGCGGGGGCGGCGTTTGTCAGTCCGTTCCTCGGCCGCCTTGACGATGTTGGCACCGATGGCCTGGAGCGTCTCGCTGAGATGGTTGAGTCATTCCGGAACTACGATATTTCTACCGAAATAATTGCGGCCAGCATCCGTAGCCCGATGCATGTTATCAAGGCGGCGTTGATTGGTTCAGATATAGCTACGGTTCCCTTCAAAGTCATCAAGCAGATGGTCACCCACCCACTGACCGATGTGGGGATAGACCGCTTTATGGCTGATTGGGAAGATCTACAGGCTCGCGTGGACAAGACGAAAACTCCGGGGGCTTAGGGTCATGGTAAATGGGCAAAGAGCAAACTTGAAGGAAAGGCATTCAATTGCAGCGATCTGATTTAGAGGGGAAGACATTAGTCGAGCTGAAGCCGATAGCGGCGGATCTCGGGCTAAAGAGGGTGACAGGAGTAAAGAAGCAGGAGCTGATCGAGGCCATTCTGGCCAAGAACACACCGACGGCTTCAACTCCACCAGCGGCGGCAGTTGTTTCCAGCGCGCCGGTTGTGTCGCGTGTGCCCAGTGGGGCCAACGGAGCTAATCGAGATAGATTTGCCGCCAAAACGGGGCCAACGCATAGGGGCCAGTCTCGACCGCCGGAACGGAAGTCGCGCGGGCAGTCTGACCGCTCTGGCGGCGGCCACTCATCCAAATCAGCGCGGCGTGGTCAAGGAGCATCGTCGGGATCCCGTCCTCCGGTAGTGAAGCCGATCGAGGGGGGCAGGCGCCCAGGTGGAGACAGCAAGCACCAACGACAGGACGATGGACCGCCGGAGATCAGGACCGGGATCCTAGATATTTTGGCTGATGGCTATGGATTTCTGCGCTCTGAAGGATACCTTCCGGGAGACAGGGATATATATGTGTCTCTTTCGCAGATACGTCGCTTCGAACTCCGTCGGGGGGACGAGGTGGCCGGCCAAGTCAGGCCGCCGAAAGATAGCGAGAAGTACAATGCGCTCTTGCGGATCGAGACTGTCAACGGCAAGGATCCGGACACGGCGAGACAGCGGATGAATTTTGAGAAATTGACGCCGATCTATCCCGACCAGCGGTTCTTGATGGAAACTGAGACGCACGAGCTGGCTCCCCGCATCATAGATTTAGTGGCGCCGATCGGAAAAGGTCAACGTGGCTTGATCGTTTCTCCGCCAAAGGCGGGGAAAACCACGGTTCTCAAGCAGTTTGCCAACAGCATTACCACGAACTCACCTGAAGTGAAGCTGATTGTATTATTGGTCGATGAGCGACCCGAAGAAGTGACCGATATGGAGCGGTCTGTCCGCGGTGACGTTGTCAGTTCAACATTTGATCAACCGTCAGACAATCATGTGCAGGTGGCCGAGCTGGTACTCGAACGGGCCAAGCGTTTAGTCGAGCATGGTGAGGACGTTGTCGTCCTTCTTGACAGCATCACCCGTCTGGCTCGCGCCTACAATTTAACCGCTCCAGCTAGCGGGCGTATTCTCTCAGGTGGTGTTGATTCCACTGCGCTCTTCCCGCCGAAGAAGTTCTTTGGCGCAGCGCGAAACATTGAGCACGGTGGCAGCTTGACGATCTTGGCCACCGCCCTGGTGGACACGGGAAGTCGCATGGACGAGGTGATCTTCGAGGAGTTTAAAGGAACAGGCAACATGGAGCTTCATCTCGACCGGAGATTGGCTGACAAGCGGATCTTCCCGGCTATCGATATCGAGAAATCCGGGACGAGAAAAGAAGAGCTGCTGTTGCCGCCCGATGAGGCCCAGCAGATATGGAAATTGCGTCGGGTGCTGCATGCACTTGATCCGGGAGCAGCCATAGAACTATTAATAGGAAAGATCAAAGAGACTAAGACTAATGAGCTCTTCCTGTCTCAGATCGGTAAATCACAACTCTAGGGCCAGCTGTCCAGAGGTTGGTCGGCGGCGAGCTTTCGTGTAGAATCGCCCCTGAGAGATTTAAAGCAAGGAGTGACAGTTTTGAAGAAAGATATACATCCGGATTACGTTGAGTCTGAAGTGACTTGTTCCTGCGGGAACGTTTTTAAGACGCGCTCGACGGAACCGGCTATCCATGTCGAGATCTGCTCCGAATGCCACCCGTTCTATTCTGGCAAGCAGAAATTCGTCGACACCGGCGGTCGCGTCGAGCGGTTCCAGCGGAAGTACGGCCGGTCCAGTACTGAAGAAAAAGAAGCTAAATAGCGCCTGGCGGCGCCGCGATGGTATTCGTATCCTTACTTAGCCACACTCCCGACCCCCAGCGGGTCATTGGGGCGGCGGCTCGCCTTTGTTATGCACCGGTTGGCGCCGCTGAGCTGGCTGAAAAGCTTAGTGACGACGAGATCGAACGCCTGCTCAAACTGATACTTAGGTCTGGGCACCTTAGTGTCTGCGAGCATGCTTCATTTACTTTCGCGATCGAGGGCATATCTCGCGCGTGTTCACACCAGCTTGTCCGTCACCGCCTAGCTTCCTACAGCCAGCAGTCACAACGCTATGTTAAGTTGAAAAAACCGCTGATCATCACGCCGCCGGCTGTAGCGGCTGAGCCAGAGTTGGCCGCCCGTTTTGAGGCGGCCACGGAAGCGGCTTACGCTGATTACCAAGGTATGTTAGCGGACGGAATGGAGGCGGAAGATGCCCGTTATTTGCTTCCGCAGGCGGTCGAGACCAAGATCGTCGTGACCATGAACGCTCGTGAGCTTCTCCATTTCTTTACTTTACGGACGTGCGAGCGAGCCCAGTGGGAGATCCGGGCAATGGCTGAGCGGATGGTCGTTCTGGTTCTGCCGCTGGCCCCGATCATCTTTGGCAAGACCGGCCCGGCTTGTATTCGTGGTCGCTGTTCTGAAGGCAAGTTTTACTGTGGCAAACCGCGCCGCCTTACCCCGGAGGGTCTCATCGAGATTGCTGAAAAAGATTGGGTTTACCATAAAAACTAAACCGATTCCCACCCATATTGGCGGCCAGGCCGTCCTTGAAGGCGTCATGCTGCGCGGCAAAGAGCATTGGACCGTATCTGTCCGTCGTCCAGACGGCGAGATAGTTTCTAAGACCAATGAGCTGGCTACCTGGCCAAAGCGTTGGCCCTGGTTGAAATGGCCGTTGGTCCGGGGAGCTATTTCTCTTGGTGAGGCGGTAGGCCTGGGTGTCAAAGCCCTCAATTTTTCAGCTCAGGAATCGACCGAAGAAGAGCTGGAAATAGGCCCTCGGGAGATCGCTGTGACCATGGTGTTCGGGTTTGCTTTAGCTCTAGGACTCTTTTTTGCTCTGCCCGTCTATCTTTCGCACTTTGCGCAAGGGGCAGTCGACTCATCGCTTGCCAGCGGCACTTGGATCAATACCTTCGTCCACAATATTGTCGAGGGCGGCATTAGGATATCTATCTTTTTCACCTACTTACTCCTGGTCTCCAGCCTAAGAGATATTCGGCGCGTATTTGAATACCATGGCGCCGAACACAAGACGATTCATGCCTTTGAGCATGGGATTGAGATGGAACCCAAGAAGATCGACGACTTCAGCACGTTGCACGTGCGCTGTGGCACCAGTTTCCTATTAGTGGTGATGGTTATCTCGATCTTCATTTTTGCCCTGCTGGGTCGACCGGAGTCTATCTTGGTTCGCATTGGGTTACGGTTTCTGGTCCTGCCCTTGGTGGCTGGGCTTTCGTATGAAGTCATTAAATATGCCGGTCGGCATGAGACCTCCCTTTTTGTTCGGATAGTCATGGCGCCGGGCTTGGCTTTACAGAAATTGACCACGCGGCCACCGTCGATCGACCAGATCGAGGTCGCACTGGCTTCGCTCAACACGCTTTTGGCTGTCGAAGCAGGCGGCAAGAGTGAGCCTGAGCCCGTTCCCATCAGTACTTAGGATCGAACGTGACTCCTATCAAAGAAAAACTTCAGCAGATTATCAAGAACTATGAGGCGTTGATGATGCAGCTCGCCGACCCGGCTGTCATTAGCGATCAGAATCGCTACCGCATCCTAACCAAGAGCCATGCGGATCTAGGCCCTTTGGTCAGGAAGATCAACGAGTACCTTGAAGCGGATGCGGGCATCAGCGATGCTCGTGAGATGCTCAAGACAGAGGCTGATGATGAGATGCAGCGCTGGCTTCACGATGAGATATCGACTCTGACCAAACAAGAAGAAGTCCTAGAAGAAGAACTTCGGGGGTTGATGCTGCCAAAAGATCCTAATGATGACAAGAACGTTATCGTTGAAATCAGAGGGGGCGCCGGCGGTCGGGAAGCAGCCCTTTTTGCCGGCGATCTTTCTCGGATGTATATGCGGTTTGCCGAGCGGCAGGGGTGGAAGCCCCAGGTGTTGAACAGCAGCCCGTCCGAGGGTGGCGGTTTTAAAGAAGTGATCTTCGAGATCCATGGCCGAGGAGCATATAGCCTCCTGAAGTTCGAGTCTGGAGTCCACCGCGTTCAGCGCGTGCCCGTGACTGAATCAAGTGGTCGCATTCATACTTCGACGGCGACGGTGGCCGTTTTGCCCGAAGCCGAGGATATCCCAGAAGTCGATATTCAGGCTCATGAAATGCGCGTCGATATCTTTCGTTCAAGCGGTCCCGGCGGCCAGTCCGTCAATACCACTGATTCGGCCGTCAGGATCACGCACATCGCCACAGGCCTTGTTGTCTCCTGCCAGGATGAAAAGTCGCAGCTTCAGAACAAGGAACGGGCTATGCGGATACTCCGAGCTCGTCTCTACGAGCAGCTGGCCCGGGAGCAGCAGGAAGAACAAGCATCTGCACGCCGACTCCAGGTAGGCACGGGCGACCGCAGTGAGCGCATCAGGACTTATAATTTTCCCCAAGGGCGGGTGACGGACCATCGCATCGGCCTGACCGTCCATAACCTAGAGGGCGTACTCGACGGCGAACTGACTCCATTGCTAGACGGACTGGTAGCTGCCGATCGAGCTGACAAACTGGAGCAGGTCGGCTGATGTCCCAGCGGTGGACGGTAGGAAACGTCCTGGCAGCCGCTCATGAATATCTCGTAGGACAGGACTTGCCGGGTGCCAGGCTGGAAGCTGAGAAACTGTTGGCCCACTCGCTGTCGCTTTCCCGTTTCGATCTCTACACTCAGTTCGATCGGCCCCTTGACGATGACGAACGCGGCGCCTACCGGTTGTTGTTGCGAGCTCGTTCTTCCGGTCGGCCGCTGCAACACTTGACTGGCAGGCAGGCCTTCCGTCGACTCGACTTGAAGATGGCCGACGGAGTATTTATTCCGCGAGCGGAGACTGAGCTTTTGGTGGAGAAGGTTCTCGAGCGAGCGAACGCTTCGCGAACGCCAGTGCTCGAGCTCGGGACGGGTACTGGAGCGATATGTATCTCGATAGCCACCGAGTCGCCCCAGACGTCCGTTTGGACGACTGATATTTCCCAGGCAGCCCTGGAGCTGGCCAAAACCAATGCGGCTGACCACGGGGTCGTTGACCGGATCCAATTTCTCCAAGGAGATCTCTTCTCGCCGTTACCGGACGGAGTTCAGTTTGCGGCGATCGTCTCTAACCCCCCATACATTCCGACGCAGGAGATCGAGACTCTCTCGCTGGAAGTACGCGATCATGAACCACGGGCGGCACTCGATGGCGGACCTAGCGGGCTGGATTTTTATGAGCGCATTATCGCTGACGCTCCAGCCAGACTGCAGCCTGCCGGTCTGATTGCTTTTGAGGTTGGCCTCGGGCAGGCGAGTGCCGTTGCTTCGTCCTTAGCCGGGGCCGGCTTTCGGGATGTCGAGGTGACCCGAGATTACGGCGGCATCGACCGGATCGTCTCGGCTGTCTGGGGGAGCTAGCGTGTCCGAAGTCTTGATAGATATAGCTCGTCCGGATCAGTCTGTTATCAAGGAGACTGCCACGATCCTGCGAGACGGCGGTCTGGTTGTTCTCCCCACCGACACGGTCTATGGTCTAGCCGGTCGGCTTGGCGATCCGGTTGCAATAGAGCGGATTTTCGCGATCAAGGAGCGCCCGGTCGCCAAGGGTCTAATAGTGATGATCGCCGATCTCGCCGACCTTAAGACAGTTGCTCTCCAGCCATCACCTGCGGCGCTCGCGCTTATCTCACGTTATTGGCCGGGGCCGCTGACAATCGTGCTAAAGGCCGGCGCAGATCTGCCCCCAAACACCTTGGTAAGAGGTAAAATAGGGGTTCGCTTGCCGGACCACGAGTGGCTTCGGGCGCTGATCCGGTCGGTGGGAGAGCCGTTGGCGGTGACGAGCGCCAACCTTTCCGGTCGGGCGAGTCCG
>CAXMSJ010000047.1:0-2831 GCA_964196305.1 uncultured Acidimicrobiia bacterium | reverse complement strand
TCCTCAGGCGAACCGACCTGCTCGAAGCGCCCCCGGTTGAGCACAACCAGGCGATCGGCTAGCGCCATGGCTTCCTGTTGGTCGTGAGTGACAAAAACAGCTGTGGTGCCGGCCCGTTTTAGTATCTGGCGAATCTCCTCGCGGACCCGCGCGCGCAGAAAAGCGTCGAGGTTAGAAAACGGCTCATCAAGCAAAACTACTTTAGGCTCAGGCGCCAAAGCCCGGGCCAGCGCCACTCGCTGCTGCTCGCCACCGGAGAGCTCATGCGGATAGCGCTCGTTAAAACCCTCCAGCCCGACGAGACGCAGTTTCTCTGCGATCACGAGATCCCTGGCGCTCTTCTCTCTTTTGGCCAAACCAAAGGCGACATTCTGCTCGATCGTGAGATGTGGGAAGAGAGCATAATCTTGAAATACTATTCCAACCGGACGGCGTTCCGGGGGCACCCAAACCTCACCGGCAACCTCCAGGCCTTGAACGTGAATACTACCGCGGTCCGGCTGAATAAAACCAGCGATCAACCTGAGGGTAGTCGTCTTCCCGCAGCCACTGGGCCCGGACAGGACTAAGATCTCTCCTTGGGCCAGATCGAGCGACATCTCCTCGATGACCACGGTATCGTCTCCGTAGGATTTATAAATACCTTTTAATGACACAGCGTAATCGCCGTCTCGGCTCACGCTACTTCCCCCTCGACCGGCTCAGACCTAGTCGATTTTGGCCGGCCCTTCTCGCGCACTCGGCGAGATTCTCGAATGAGAATAGCAGCCGGAATCACTCCTGCCAAGACTATCGTCAAGGCGGGCAACGATGCCTCTACCCATAAAGCTTCTGCGGTGAACTGCCAGACCCTGGTGGCCAGCGTATCGTAGCCAATGGGGCGTAAGAACAGAGTCGCGGGCAACTCCTTCATCACATCGACAAAGACCAGAACCGCTCCGGTCAGGATGCCAACCCCCATCAGAGGCGCGTGTATCCGCCGCAGAGTCGTCGCTGGAGAGGCCCCCAGACTGCGGGCAGCCATGTCCATGCTTTCCGTCACTTTCCCCAAGCTGGCCTCGACCGGACGGTAAGCCACGGCCATGAATCGTACGAGGTAGGCATAGATCAGGGCCGTCACCGATCCGGAAAGCAAAATATCGCTATGGCGACCGACCGCGGCCAAGACGCCGTCCAGACCCCCTTGAACCGCGGCCACCGTGGCAGCAATACCGACACCGACAACCGCGCCCGGGACAGCGTAACCCATCGCGGCGATCTCTATCGAGCCGCGCGTGCGAGGGTAGAGCCGCCCACCGTAAGCCATTATCAGGCCCAGAAACACCGCCAGGATCGCTGTAATCCCTGCCACCGATAAACTGTTCGCAGTAAACTCAAGGTAGCGCACATCAAGTGCCCCCCCACGAACCTGGCTCGTGCCCCACGTCAGCAGCTGAGCAAAGGGGATGCCAAAAGCCACCGTCACCACCGCCACACAGGCGCTCGTCGCCGCCCAGCCGCGCCATCCGTCCAGCGGCACCGGCTCGATCCGAAGCGACCGGCCACCCGCCTGAAAATAACGCGCGCCGCCTCTTAACACTCTCTCCAGCAAGAGTAGGAGAACCGCAAAAAGAAGGAGGAGGGCCGCCAGCTGCATAGCTGCTTGTTTTTCCTGCAGGCCGATCCACACACGGTAGACTCCGGTGGTCAGGGTGGGATAACCAAGTACGCTGACGGCGCCGATGTCTGCGATCGTCTCCATTAAAACCAAGGCAGAGCCGGCAGCCAGAGAGGGGCGGGCCATCGGCAACACGATTCTCAGGAAAGCGTCCCGACGACTGTGACCCAAGGAACGAGCGGCATCGATTAGAGTGGCGCCCTGCTCTAAGAAAGCGGCTCGGGCTAACAGATAGACGTACGGATAGAGAACCAGGCTCATGATCAAGACCACCCCAGTCGACGAGCGGATGTCTGGGAACCAGACATCCGGCCCGAACGAGGCCCGCAAAGCAGTCTGCACCGGGCCGGTAAAGGAAAACAACCCCAAGACGATAAAAGCCATGACATAGCTGGGCACTGCCATCGGCAGTATTAGCATCCACTCCAAAACCGCCCGACCCGGAAAACGATTGAAGATTACCAGCCAGGCGAGACTTGTCCCTAAGAGCAGGGTGGTCACGCCGACTCCAACTACCAGAACCAGCGTGTTGACTAACATCTCGCCCAGACGCGTCTCCCACAAGTGCCGCCAGACGTCGAGTGAAGGCGAAAAAACAGCCCACCCGACCAAAATGATCGGCAAGGCAACTGAGCCGGCGATCACTAAGGTTAGGGTGGACCATCCAAATAGTTTTCTTATATGTTTCTCCTACCGATATCCAGCCCGATCAGCCATTTTGACCGCTTCGGCTTGATTCCTGCCAAGCTCTGAGACGTTCAAATCGTCGCGCGCAAACTCTCCCCAACCCTCGAGGATCGCATGGAGCTCCACTTCAGCGTTGACCGGATACTCCAGGTTAAGGTCCCCGAAAGACTTTTGCGCCTTTGGACCGCTTAAGAACTCAAGTAACTTAACAGCACCCTGCTTGTTGGGCGCGTACTTAGTGATGCCGGCGCCGGAGACATTGACATGCGCCCCGCGATCATCCTGATTGGGCCAGAAGATCGCTACCGGAAAATCTGCGTCTTCTTTAAGAAGGCGGCCTAGATAGTATGAGTTAGCGATAGCCACATCTACCTGACCGGCCTCGATCGCTTTGAGCATATCGGTGTCGCTGTCATAGATGATCGGGTCGTTAGCCATCCAGCTTTTGACGACCTCCTCGGCCTCAGATGCTCCTAGGCTAGCGATC
>CAXMSJ010000046.1:0-36649 GCA_964196305.1 uncultured Acidimicrobiia bacterium | reverse complement strand
GCTGCTTTGGCTGTCTGTTTATCGGCGACCGCCCCACAGATTAGCTGCTCTTCTTTGGGGACGCCCAGCTCCTTACGGAGCGCCGCCACCCCCGGATCACGAGGATCAGTCGGACCGATAAAGACGACCACCATCGGCGTCTGGGACATCTCTTTCACCCGCGCGATCAGGTCTTTGGCCGCCGCCTTGTCGGCTGTCGCGGCCATATCGACAATAAGAATAAAACCAAGCAGGCCTTTAGCCAACCGCTCCCAGAGAAAATCGAAGTGTTCGTCCATCGGCACCCCGGCCAGATATAGGTATGTGTCGGATCCAATCCTGGAACGACCAAACTCGACGGTGTAAGCGTCGCCTTTTTTCCCTATGGCAACCTGTTCCGGCGATTTGAAAACCGCATCGCTAAATGCCGTGATCAGGGATGTTTTCTCTTTCTCGGCCGGTCCGGCCAGAATGACATTAAGCAGTTTCATCTTAACGTTTCTCCACGAAACCCAGAAGGTCTTCGAGTTCGGACGGCTCAATGTCCGGGTCGAGGTGAACCCTCTCCGCCAAGACAGCCTGGCTCATAGCCGGCATGATAGCATGGCCTCGTCCGGCCCGACGGGTAGCATCGGTCAAGGCGATCAATTCATCGTTGAAAGCAGCCCGATCACTAATCACGTCCTCCGGCGCCAACTCCAGTTCATCGAGCGCATCAAACGCATCGACCTTGCCGCCATCAAGCGAAAGCTCGGCCGACCCTTCCTCGCTGGATTCACCGGTGTCGACAATCTTGACCAGGTCCGTCTCGGCCAGATCAAAAAGACTCGAAGCCGCCATGAATTCACTGATCTCCAGAGTCTTGGCCATCTCGGAAACCGTTACTCGCCCATCACATAGTTCCAGCAACTGCAGGTGTTGTTGGCTAAATCCAGCCGCTTGCGCTGTCTCTTCGGCCCGCGGATTACGCTCACAGACCGCATTCAGTGACGGAATAAGCGTCCCGATCCGCTCCCATTCATCGAGTCTGGCGCTCCCTTTTGACAGGATCTTGCGCGCACTGAGCAGGAGCCCCATATCTTCGGCCCCCGGCAACTGGTCCTCGAAGAAGTGAAAGTCGCCATCTGTCCAGGGCATCAAATCAAAAACTGTGTTTTGGATCTGCTCTTTGACGAAATCCCGCAGGATATCTTTGGTGATCAGGCCCTCGCTGATAAGGAGCTGTCCCAGCTTGCGACGGCGCGTGGCGTTGCGCTGCAGCTCCAACGCTTCGTGCAACTGCTCACGAGTTATGTGCCCGGCATTGACCAGGCGCTCACCGATTGGCTGGCGGTTAAAGTTGGAAACAGCCCCGAATATCTTGCCGTTTCGAAAATAGACGAATCCCTCAGCATCGCCGGCCTTGCGCACGATATGCAGGGTGCCAGTCTTACTTTCCGAGTTGACCAACTGGAAAATTGCTTCCAGGCCAAAATCTTTTAATTTGCCTTCAAGCGCCATCAGTCTCTCCCCGCTAAACCGTTACTCTCATGATTTCCTCAATAGAAGTCAGTCCCTTGAGAACCTTCAGGAACCCGTCCTGGCGCAACGTCCGCATCCCCTCTGAGATAGCCATTTGGTTGACATCCTCGGCCGTCCCACCGGAAACGATCAATCTCTCGATCTCTTCGGAAACCGTCAGGACCTCGTAGAGCCCAACCCTTCCTTTATAGCCGGTGTCATGACACTTCTTGCAACCCCGCGCCCGAAAAACTTCGTTTACCTCTGCCGCCGGCACCGGAAAGTCTATATCATCTAGAGCCTTCTGCGTAGGCTTATACGCCTCCATGCAGTTCGAGCAGAGCCGGCGAGCTAGACGCTGGGCAACTACGCAATCAACGGCGGAAGCGACCAAGAAAGGCTCAATGCCCATCTCCACCAGACGCGTCAGAGATGATCCGGAATCATTGGTGTGTAGGGTGGAAAGAACCAGATGCCCGGTGAGCGCTGACTCTATGGCGATCGTGGCCGTCTCTTTGTCGCGAATTTCCCCAATCATAATGATGTCGGGGTCTTGACGGAGTATCGAGCGCAACGCCGCAGCAAAGGTCAGCTTGGCTTTGGTGTTTACTTGTACCTGGTTCATCCCTTCGAGCCGATACTCAACCGGATCTTCGACTGTGATCAGATTCTTTTCAATAGTGTTGAGTGTATTAAGCGTCGCATATAGCGTGGTTGTCTTCCCGCTCCCGGTCGGACCGGTAACGAGAATCGCCCCATACGGCTTGGTATAGGAAGTTTTCAGCCTCTCCATGGAATCATCAAGAAAGCCCATGTCGCTTAGGTTCATTAGCGCTGATTCCTTGCGCAATAGTCGCAGGATAACCTGCTCGCCATAGATCGTCGGCAGAGTAGCCACGCGAAAATCACATGCTTCGCCGTCAACAATGATCCCGAAGCGGCCATCCTGGGGCACTCTTTTTTCGGCGATATCCATGCCGGCCATCAACTTTAGCCGGGAAAGAACCCCGCCTTGAACCTTTTTGGGTGAACGCATCATCTCATGTAAAACACCGTCGATCCGCAACCGAGTACGCAAATCCTGGTCTTGGGGCTCGACCAGGATGTCGCTGACCCCGTTGCGCACGCCCTCGGTCAGAATGAGGTTGACGAGTTTAACGATCGGGGCCTTATCTTGAGATTCCTCGTCCTCGTCCGCTTCACCAACCTCAGTTTCCATATTGTCCGTCACTGAGTCCATCATCTCGGCGACATCAGTCTCGCCCCGACAGTACTTTTTAATGGCGGCAAGGACATCGCTCTCTGTCGCCACTACCGGTTTAACCTGCCTCCCAGTGATAATACGCAGATCGTCGATGGCAAAAATATTGGCTGGGTCGCTCATGGCGACGACAACTTCGTCGTCGTCTATGGATATCGCAATAAGCTTGTAGCGCTGGGAGACCGTTTCATCGATAGCGTTGGCTGCATTTGGGTCGACATCGGCAGTGCCAAGATCGATCAAATCCAGCCGGAGTGTTTCGGCCACTGTCTTGGCAATATCTTCCTCGGTCACATATCCGAGTTCATCAAGGACTTGAAAAACACTCTTGCCATTCTCGGCCGCCTTGGCTTCACCAAGCTGCTCAGCCGTAATAAGCTGGGAGTCTAGCAATATTTTTTCTAACCTGCTGCTGGTAGGCGGCATTTTATCAGTCCTTATCGATCCATTGTTCATCTAGAGCGGCGGCCATCCGCTCCACCGGAGCCTTAGAGCCGGTCCAGATCGAAAAGGACTCGGCTCCCTGGAACAACAACATCCTTAATCCATTGATAGTTCGCGCGCCCTTTTCGGCTGCTGCCCGCAAAAATGCGGTCTCAAGCGGCCAGTAGATGATATCGTAGACCACCTGTCCCGACCTGATCGAATCCACACTGAGCGGCAGGCCGGGATTGTCTTCCATCCCGACCGAAGTGGCGTTGACCACTAAATCGAACTGCGCCGGATCAACTTCGTCAAATCCAGCTGCAACAACTGAGCAATCAGGGAAATGCGAACCTATCAGCCTTACTAATCTTTCGGCTTTTACTGCATCCCTGTTTAATACTTTTATTGAGCGGACTCCCGCGTCACCGAGAGCAACCGCAATCGACCGGGCCGCACCGCCGGCGCCGACGACCAGAATGTCGGCGCCCCGCGGGTTGAAATCGGCGTCCTGTTTGAGACTCTTGATGAAGCCCGCACCGTCCGTATTGTGCCCGACCAGACGGCCATCTCGGAATTCGATCGTGTTGACGGCATCGACTCGCATCGCGCTTTCATCTAGCTCGTCTAAGAGAGGCAGTATCTCCCGCTTATACGGCATCGTCACATTGAGCCCCCGGCAACCACAGGCCTGCAGGCCTGCCAGCGAATCTTGGAGATCTTCAACCCCAACATCAAAGGCCAGATAGACCCAGTTCAAACCAGCGGCCTGAAAGCCGGCATTCTGAATGATCGGCGAAAGACTGTGCCCGACCGGCCGACCGATTATCCCTGTAAAGTGAGTCTGGCTGTCAACTCTTACCGGCTTGGTCTTCATGTCGCATACCACCGACCGTCGCGTAAGACCTGACCTGCCAGTCGACGCAGGAGCACTTTCTCTAAAACACGCAGGACCTTCGTGTGAATAAGATCAACGTCTCCCAGGGGCGGCACCAGGACTGTCTTGAGTCCGGCCCGATTGCCTCCTAAGATATCGGTAAATAGCTGGTCGCCGACGATAGCCACTTCGTCTGCTGATAACCCCAAGGCATCTACCCCCCGGCCAAAAGCAGCCCTGAAGGGCTTGCCGGCCGGGGCGATCAGCTCTAAGTCCAGTTCGCCGGCGATCGTCTTTACTCTAGCGCTCCAATTGTTGGAAACGACTAAAAGCGGGAAGCCCGCCAGCCGCAAGTCCGTGACCCACTCACGCAGTTTTGGCCCGGGAATAGTCTCATCCCGGGGCATGATCGTATTATCAACGTCGACGAGCAGACCGCGCAACCCGTGCTGTCGCAACCAATCTCCGTCGATCTGAAAGACCGAATCGACAAAAAGGTCGGGACGAAAAACTCCCATTATTCTCTCCCTAGCCATGCCTTTGGTATAGCCAAGTTTAGCAGTTTATCGCCAATGGAAGCCATTGATCATTGGCCCGACTGAGGCATGCGGCGCTTGGCCGCCAGAAAATCTGAATAGTTGTTGGTAAATGTGTGGCGTCCATCCGTCGAAGCCAGCACATAATAAATGTAGTCGACATCGGCCGGACTAAGGGCGGCCTTGATGGCTGAGAGCCCGGGACTGGCGATAGGCCCGGGCGGCAACCCGATCTGTTGATAGGTATTGTAGGGTGAAGGATACTTCAAGTCTTGGTTTGTCAGGCTTTCTTTTCGCTGTGGCAAAGCATACTGGACGGTGGCATCTATCTGCAGCGGCATGCCCATGTCGATGCGGTTATATATAACGGCCGCCATCAAAACCTGCTCTTCGGGCAGACGCGCCTCTTTTTCCACCAAGGAAGCCACCGTCATGATCTCATGAAGGCTCAGCCCGCGCTCACGGGCAAAGGTCAAGTCAAGACCTTCCGTTTCCTGCTCGTACTGGTCAATTAGCGTAGCTACAATCTCGCGAGGATGAGCCTCTTTCTCCAAATCGTAGGTCTTGGGAAACAGGTAGCCCTCGGCCGTCCCAATGCTTGACGGCAACGCCGCCGGGCGGATCTGCTCAAGACCTTGGCCGCGGATGTACTCAAGAAAGTCCACTACCAGATGGTCGGTCTTCTCTGCCAAGCGCTCTGCTATCTGGAAGGCCGTGAACCCTTCCGGTATCAAAACTTGCACGTACTCTCGCTCCGGCACCTCTGTTAGTGCCTTGATAATCTCTTCGTAGCTCATGTCGTTTCTAAACCGATACTCTCCGGGTTGGAGTTTCGACTCCGTCTGGGTCATGGCGGCATAGGCGCGAAAAGTATGGGCATTTGAAATGACACCCTCTTCAAGCAATTGATCGGCTATCTGGGAGGTATTTGCCCCGGACGGCACGGTGATCTCGACCTCAAAAACTTCTGTCACCGGCTGTAAGAAGGAAAAATAGACAATGGACCCCAACACCGCCGTGAGCGCCACCCACAGCGTAGTTTGAACCACCACGGTCCGCCATTTTCGGCGCGAGGAGTTTGTCCGCTCCTTTTTCAAAGCTTGTCTGCTTATTGGTTGCGCCTCCCGATTTCTCGGTCAAGATAGCTTTGGAGGAAGATAGCGGCCGCCAGTTTGTCGACCAGCCCGCGCATCTTACGCCCCGGGACACCGCCGGCCGCCAATCCCGCTCGGGCTTCCTTAGAGCTTAATCTTTCATCGTACAAATCTATTGGCACGTCACAAACCTCTGCCAACGCAGATACAAAACTCTTGACCCGGGCGGCCTGTGCTCCGGCCTGCCCGGAAAGCGTCCGCGGATCGCCAACGATGATGCGGACAATACTGCGCTCCTCAACTAGCTCGCCCAACAAACCCATGGCCCGCACGTGATCTACGTTGTCTATGACGGAAAGTGGGTGCGCCACCGAACCGGATGGATCGCTAAGCGCCAGTCCTAGGCGCCGCTCACCATAGTCTATCGCCAGTATCCGCCCGCTCAAGAGCGTGTTTGTCTCTGCAGGAATTCTCGAGCACCGGCAAATACGTCTGACAACTTAGCGGGATCTTTGCCCCCAGCTTGAGCTAGATCCGCCCGACCGCCGCCGCCGCCGCCTATGAGCGGCGCGACTTCCTTGATCATAGCGACAGAACTAAAACCGTCGGTAACTAGCTGGGGGGTCGCAGCAATCAGTAGTAGGACCTTTTTACCTGCGACGGCAGCTAGAACTACCACCGCCTTCTCCTGTTTGACCCGAAGCTTATCGGCCAACAAGCGGAGAGCATCAATATCCGCTCCGCCCACCTTGCTTGTGTATAAAAGAGCGCCATCGATGTTCTCACCCTGGGCAGCAATACTCTCTGCCTCCCGGCCCCACTTCTCCGCCCTTAACTTGTCCGCTTCATTTTCGAGGACCTCGATCCTCTTTGCTGCTACTGCTGCTGCTTCAGCCAGGCGCTCCGGGTTTACTTTAAGCGCCTCAGCCGCCGCTGCGGTGCGCTGCCTGAGATCAGCGACATAGTTCAAGAAACCCTCTCCGGTGACCGCCTCGATCCGCCTGGTGTCCGCCCCGATGCCGGACTCGCCGACAATCCTGATGTAACCCACTTCCGAGCTACTATGGACATGCACTCCCCCGCAGAGTTCTTTGCTGAAGTTGCCGATCTCCACCATCCGGACGAACCGCCCATATTTATCTCCAAAGAAAGCCAGAGCCCCGGCCTCCTGGGCAAAGTCGATTGTCGTCTCAAAAGAGCGAACCGGTTGGCTTTGGAGTATCTTCTCGTTCATCAACCGTTCAATGGTTTCTAGTTGGTCGTCAGTCAGCGGTTGGTGGTGGTTAAAGTCAAACCGGAGGCGCTCAGCTTCGACTAATGACCCGGCCTGCTTAACGTGACTGCCAAGCACCGCCCGAAGCGCCCAGTGCAAAAGATGTGTCGCCGTATGATTACGCGCGATCGCCCGACGCCGTCGCCGATCGATGACTGCCCGCCCGACATCGCCTAAAGCAATGCGACCCTCGCTGACCCGGCCACGATGTACCACCAGGTCGGCCACGGGCGCCAGGGTGTTCGTGATAACCACTGCCCCAGTCTCAGTGGTTATCTGCCCGGCGTCACCAGTCTGACCGCCTTTTTCCGCATAGAACGGCGTCTCCTCTAAAACGACGTCGATCTCCTCGCCAAGCGTCGCAGACGTTTTCATCTGATCTCCGGTAGTCAAGGCAATGACCTTGGTCTCGGCGCTATCCGTTTGGTATCCAACAAAGCGACTCGCCCCGACCTGCTCCTTGATATCATGATAGATGCTGCTGACGAAGAGTTCCTTATGCCCGCCGCCGGCTTGCTCCCGAGCCCGCGTGCGCTGCTCGTCCATCTGGGTTTCAAAAGAGTGGCGATCGATCGCCACTCCAGATTCACCGGCAATTTCTTCAGTTAGTTCAAGCGGGAAACCATAAGTATCATACAGCTTGAAGACCTCTGCGCCTGGTAGTGTCGTTGCTGAAGATTCTTTGGCCACCGCCAGAAATTCATTTAAGATAGTGAGCCCCTGCTTAAGCGTATCGCGAAATCGCCCTTCTTCCCGGTCGACCACAGTCTTAATATAGTCGGCCCCCGTCTGGAGATCGGCATAGTGCGCGCCCATCAACTCGACAGTCGTATCGACCAAGGGGGTCAGAAAGTTTTTGGTGATGCCCAAAAGCCGGCCATGGCGGACCGCCCGCCTAATCAACCTACGTAAAATATACCCGCGACCATCATTACCGGGCAGTATTCCGTCTGAGATCATGAAAGTCAGGGCTCGCGTGTGATCGGCGACAATCCGCAGTGAAGCATCGGCCTCCCCGTTGGAGCCATAGGCTTGTCCGCTGAGCAAAACTGCTTCGTCGATCAGCGGTTTTAGTAAATCGGTCTCGAAATTACTAGTCACGCCTTGAAGAACGGAAGCGATCCGCTCGAGCCCCATCCCGGTGTCGATGTTCCGGCGCGGCAAGGGTTGCAGTTCACCGGCTTCATCTCGATTGGACTGCATAAATACCAGGTTCCATATCTCGAGATAACGATCACAATCACACCCCGGCGCGCAAGTCGGCTTGTCGCAGCCTAAAGCCTCGCCTTGGTCATAGAGTATCTCTGAGGAGGGCCCACACGGGCCAGTCGGCCCGGCTGCCCAAAAATTGTCCGCCGCCCCCAGGCGTACGATCCGATCGGCTGCCACCCCGGCTTCTTCGCGCCAGATAGCGTCGGCTTCTTCGTCGGTTTCAAAGATGGTCACCCACAGCCTGGATCTATCTAACCCATAGACTTCCGTCAGCAATTCCCAGGCCCAGGCAATCGCTTCCTGCTTGTAGTAGTCACCAAAAGAAAAGTTCCCCAGCATCTCAAAGAACGATAGGTGCCTCTTGGTCCGTCCGATCAATTCTATGTCCGTGGTCCGGACGCACTTTTGCACACTCGTCGCCCTGACATAATCCACTTCAGTTTTTCCCAAGAATATTGGCTTAAATGGAACCATGCCCGCCCCGGTCAGCAACATTGTCGGATCAGCCGGAACCAACGAGGCGCTGGGCACGATAAGATGATCCCGGGCGGAAAAGAAGTCCAGGAATCCCCGGCGTATGTCGGCGCTCTTCATTATCTCGGACTCTCCTCTAGGTATCTTCCGGTATCACTACGGGTTTTTTTAACGCGTAGTGATACAAGATCGCCTTTAACGCTGCGGCGATCGGGATCGCAAACAACAGACCGACAAAACCAAATAGGACAGCGCCCATCAGGAGTGAAAAAACAAGTACCGTCGGATGTAAATTAACCGAACGCCTCATAACAAATGGCGAGATCACAAGAGCGTCTATCTGCTGGATAATAACGACGCCGATTATAACAGCTAAGGCCTGTTGCGGGGAATCGTAGAGAGCGACAATAACAGCCGCCCCGCCGCCGACAATGGCTCCGAGATACGGGATGATGTTCAACACGCCAGAGAGCAGCCCCAAGAGAAACGCAAAATCAACCCCCAGAACTAGCAACCATCCAGTGATCATTAACCCCACCGCCAGCGCGATAACTACCTGTCCGCGAAGATAACCGCCAACGGCAAAATCAACTTCGCTGAAGATATGCAGGACATTGTCACGATAGCGATCGGGGAGCAGCTCGACTATTGTTTTATTAATAGCCGGCATATCTTTCAATATGTAGAAAGCCAGCAACCACGCGATAACGATGTTGAAGAGACCGCCAAAGAGGCCAACAGCGGAAGCGGGCAGGTTCGAAGCCAGGCCTAGAGCAATGCCGCCGATGCGGTCCTGGGCCTCGGACAACACTCCCTCAAGAGCAAATGGTGTTTGAAGAAGCAGCTCTGAGACGTAATTTTCGCTGATCTCAAGCGCCTGTGGTAGAAGGCTAATAAGCTCCTCGACCTGCACCACTAAGACCGGCACGATGAAGAGCATGATCAGGGTAATCACCAGGAATACCAGCACATAGGCGATGACCACGGCTAACATTCGCGGGACCTGTCGGCGGGCCAGCATCTCTACGAACGGACGCGCCAGATAAACAATAACGGCGGCGTAAAGAAAGGGATACAAGACACGCCTAATAAGGTGGAGGGCATAGAACGCGAACCCGATAACAATGGCACCACCGATTATCGCGGCAAAAATCGTCGCGAGACGCTGGTACCTCTTGGTGCTTTCATTAGTCGTCACAGGCGAGATTAGTTTACGCTAATTGAACCCAATCCCTCAAATTATTCGTTGAAAGAGGGCATCCTCTGGCGGAGAACCTGAAGCGTGCGTCTGAGCAGCCTGGAGACGTGCATCTGTGATATCTCAAGCTCGGAGGCAATTTCCGTCTGAGTCAGTCCCCGGAAGAACCGCAAATAAAGGATCTTCTGTTCTTGCGAGGTCAGGTCTTTGAGCGCGGCCCCGAGGCTAGCTCGATCCTCCAGATTCACCAGCTGTTTATCCAGTTCGCCGATATACTCAAGGAGCGAAAAGTTCTCTCCGGATTCAGTCGAGAGGTCGCCGTCAAGTGAGATGAAGTTATAGGCCTCACTGGTCTCCATCGCCTCAATAACCTCTTCCGACGTCACCTCAAGCTTTGCGGCGATCTCCTTAATAGTCGGCGTCCGCTGGATCTCCTGAGTCAGGCTATTGACGGTCTTGTTGACTTGTAAATTAAGTTCTTGTAGTCGTCTGGGCACTCTGATCGCCCATCCTTTGTCACGAAAATAACGCTTCAGTTCCCCGACAATGGTCGGGGTAGCATAAGTAGTAAACTCGACAGCCCGCTCGACATCGAAACGATCAATGGCTTTTATCAGACCGATTGTCGCCACCTGGATCAGGTCGTCTAGAGGTTCTCCGCGACTCTTGAAACGTCTGGCCAGATACTCGACGAGATTTAAGTACATCCGGACAAGTTCATCCCGGACTTCCGCGTCGCCGCTCGCACGATACTCCGCAAAGAGCTGATATGTCTTAGCCCGATCCCATACCAGGGACCGATTCTTTCGCGCTTCAGCCAAGCGTCTCCTCCTACAGGTTCTTTATTAGGTGTAAGTTGAAATCGGTCTGCGAATCCCCATATTTCAGCTCGTCAACGACCGCTTCAAGGATGAAGTTTCCAAAGTCATCGGCGGAACTATCTCTCGCGCCTGGAGCAATCTTTCCTTTTAATTCTATGGCCAGGCTGGTGGGGCTGGATATGAAAGATATCTTGACCGGACTCTCCACTTGCCGCCGCATAGCTGCCAGAAAGGCCTCTTCCACAGCGATCTTCAGATCGTCCACGGCATCGAGATCGAAGTCCATGCGTGACGCTATCCCGGACACTAAGAGCCGCAATAGACGCGCAAACTCCTTTTCGATCGGCAACTCTAGATAGATACGACCATTAGATTCTACCAACGCGACTCCCCTCTAAAATCAATCTTCCTTACCCTCATGCTTCAGCCAGCGCGACAGGGCCGCTCCCGCCCCAGAGGCCAGCCCGGCAACCTTAATAAACGGTGAGGCAACCACGCGCTGGACTGCCCCCGTCGTACTCTGAATACCCGTACTCACTTGCTCAAAAGTAGCGGCTAGCTGCTCGATCCGGTCGATCTCCGAATTCACTCCGTCAAGAGTTGTTTGCAACTTGGCCAGAACCGGGGGCAAGTCTTTACGTAGATCGACCAACAGATCCTCGAATGTTTTCAACGTCCGGTAGAGCTGGGCTAAGACGAAAATGACGAACCCGATCAATCCGAGCAAGCCGACTGTCAAAATCAGTTGCAAGACAAAATAAGAACTCAGGGCTACCTCCCGGACGTTACCGCACTGTGGCCGAATCTTAGCACACGTGTCATTCGCGGTCTATTTGGTTGGCGCGCCCTGTTTCTCAAGATAATCGTCGATCGCCTTATGAAGAGCGTCGGCAGCCAAGTTCGAGCAGTGCATCTTCTGTGGCGGAAGCCCATCGAGAGCATCGGCGACAGCTTTGTTCGAGATGGCCAGGGCCTCATCGATCGTTTTTCCTTTGACCATCTCGGTCACCATGCTCGACGTCGCTACCGCGGCCCCACAACCAAAGGTCTTGAACTTGACGTCGGCAATTCGGTTTTCTTCGATCTTTACAGTCAGCTTCATGACATCACCGCAGGTCGGATTGCCAACTGTGCCCTCTCCATCGGCCCCCTCTATTTCCCCCACGTTACGCGGGTTACTGAAGTGGTCCATTACTTTATCGCTATACATTGGTCCTCCTTCCGCCCTGAAGGCGACTAGCACTATTGCTCATTGTGTTCTTGGTGGTGATCAGGTGTTTCCTCGCCGTGCTCGGCCAGGAACATCTCCGGCGTTTCTCCTGTCTTAAAGGGAGACATCTCCCTCAACCGTGCGACTATACCCGGTAATATTTGAATCAACTCGTCTACCTCTGCTGCTGTAGAAGATCGTCCCATCGTGATCCGTAGCGATCCATGCGCGTCTACGGCAGAATAACCCATGGCCAATATGACGTGAGATGGCTCCAAAGAGCGTGATGAACAAGCAGACCCACTGGAAGCAGCTACGCCCAACATATCCAGGTGAAGAATGAGCGCTTCTCCTTCAATATACTTAAACGAGAAGCAAGCGTTCCCCGGCAATCGCCGCCTTGGATCTCCCAGATAAGTGACATCTGGGATCGAACCAAGGACTCCTTTTACCAAGCGCTCCCGCAAGACCGTCAGCCTCTGTGTCTTCTCCTGCCGCTCCCGCTCGGCGACCTCCAGTGCCCGAGCCAAACCGATGATGCCCGGAACGTTCTCGGTGCCGGCCCGCTTGCCTCGCTCCTGGCCGCCACCGTGGATAATCGGATTGAGCCTAGTCCCTTGACGAACATACAGCGCTCCGACGCCTTTGGGTCCGTGAAATTTGTGTCCCGATATGGATAGCATGTCTACCCCAAGGTCGTTCACGTCGATCGGCATATTGCCAACGCTTTGGACGGCATCGGTGTGAAACGCGACTCCTTTGGCCCGGGCCGCGGCAGCCATGCCCTTAATGTCTTGAATGGTTCCGACGACATTATTGGCCAGCATCACTGTCACCAGAAGTGTCTTTTCGGTGATAGCGTCAGCCACTGCGGCTGGGTCAACTAGGCCCTGGTGGTCTGCCGGAACGTATGTCACCCGGAAGCCGCTCTTTTCCAGGTGTTTAAGTGGTTCAATTACTGCTGGGTGTTCAATCGTAGACGTCACGATATGATCCCCGCGCTTACGCTTAGCATCGGCCACGCCCTTAATGGCCAAGTTGTCCGCCTCAGAACCACCGGCCGTAAAAATGATCTCCTTTGGGTCAGCTGCGCCAAGCACGGTCGCAATCGACTCCCTGGCCTCTTGTAGAGCTCTTTTAGCCGCCTGACCGGTCTCATATACGCTCGAAGGATTGCCATAATTGTCGACCAAAAACTCGGCCATGGCCTCAGCCACTTCCGGCAAGACGGGAGTGGTGGCACTGTGGTCAAAATAGATCTTATTCATGAGTCGCTCCTTCCACGACCAGATCTTCCAAATTAATACCATCCAGGGTCTCTGTAATAGAGCGCTCGATCCGGTCTAGAACCGACCGCGTCGAGCAACCGTCCTGACGCTCGCAGTCCGACCCGCACCGAGCCGGCGAGAGTGACCCCTCAAGCGTCTCCACCACTTCACCGATAGTTATCCGGCTGGGGGGATTTTTTAGTCGATACCCGCCCTGAGCTCCCCTGGTTGACTCCAAAAGACCGGCCCGGCGCAAGTCGGCCATGATCTGCTCCAAAAACGTCCCCGGAATAGCCTCACGTCGCGCCAATTCTTTGATGGAAACGATGTCATCAAAGTCTCGCGCCAAGGCGATCATAGCCCTTAATCCGTACTCAGTCCGCAGAGAGACACGCATAAATGAACGACACTCCATTCCTTACTAAATTAGTCGGGTTTGCGTAGAATAGCACCGCTCGGCCTCTGGGGTCAAGCAGGATCTACGAGGGGTCGTAGTAGCGACGGCCGCGCAGTTTTTCCGGCAGAAAGCCCTCTGCGCCGGAGCCGCCGTGTCCAAGCCTCTTTGCGCCGCTGTAATGAGAGTCACGCAGCTGCGGCGGCACTTCGTAACCAGCTCCGGTGCGCACGTCCTTGGCAGCCGCGTTTATTGTTCGGATAACAGCGGTACTTTTTTTTGCTAACGCTAAGTAGAGCACAGCCTGCGCCAGATTAAGGCGACATTCCGGCAGGCCGACGAACTGGACAGCCTGGGCCGCGGCTGTAGCCACCAGTAAAGCCTGGGCGTCGGCATTACCGATATCCTCTGAAGCAAAGATCACCATGCGCCGGGCGATAAATTTTGGGTCTTCTCCGCCTTCGATCATCCGCGCTAGCCAGTAGATAGCTGCATCGGGATCGGAGCCGCGCAAGCTTTTGATGAAAGCTGAGGTAACATCATAGTGAGCATCGCCACTCTTGTCATAGACCAGCGCCCGGCCTCCGGCGACCTCCCGGGCCAAATCAGCAGTCAGGCACCGATCTCCTCCTTGGGCCAGGCGAGCCGCCGTTTCTAATAAATTCAAGGCGGCCCTGGCGTCTCCACCAGCCGCTTTTGCCAAGAGCACGACAGCTGCCTCCTCGACCTCCAGTCCCAGACCGCCCAGGCCCTTCCGGCTGTCACTTAGCGCCCGCCGTAAGATCACGGCCAAATCCGTCTGATCGAGCGGCTTCAAGACATATATCCTTGATCGAGAAATAAGCGGCGAATTGACCTCGAAAAATGGATTCTCGGTCGTCGCTCCGATCAAAACGACTGTCCCGGCTTCCACCGCAGGCAACAGGGCATCTTGCTGAGACTTATTAAAGCGGTGGATCTCATCGATAAAGAGGACTGTCCCTCGTCCATCCTCTCTTTGCGCCGCCGCTTCGCCTAGTATTCGCCGCACATCCTTAACACCGGCAGAGACAGCTGAGAGCCGGACGAATTCGGCGGCCGTCGTCTTGGCGATGACTGCCGCCAAACTGGTCTTGCCGGAGCCCGCCGGTCCGTAAAGTATCAATGAGTGAAGCTGGTCTTGCTCGACCGCCCGGCGCAAAGGTTTTCCCGGCCCGATGATATGTTTTTGGCCACAGTATTCCTTAAGGCTCAGAGGGCGCATCCTCCAGGATAACGGGGGTAATTGACCCGTACGGCCTGATTTAGAGGTCGGTTTATTCATGGGCTGATTCTAGCGTATCGCGCGGGGTGAAACTCTATTCGAGCAGAAAGCTCTCGGCCGCTGCATCAAAATCAGACTCAAAAGATGCAAACTTCGAGGTCTCAGCAGTGCCGGTGATAGTGTAGCCCTTGAGGAGTTCGCCGGCCACCACGTAGGTGACCGACTTAAGCGGTGTCCCGCCTGAATTGTGCGTATAGACTATCCGCTTGACGGTCAGGCTGCCGATCTTTGTCTCCTGGCGCTCGACCTCCGTGAATTCAGACAGATCGGTGGAAAGCTGGGTGATAACGGAATCGGTATACTCCTCTAGGTCGAAAGCGAGGACTAGCTCCTCGATCACGACCTCGATATTCTCCAAAAAGGCGTCCCCGGCTCCTTCAGAGGCACTCTTTGCTGTCACGGTGTTCTTGTCGCCATCGGTGCCTTCGGTCACGCTCCAATCGCTGGGAAAGACGATCGAGAAACCGCTGTCAGCATTGGTGTAGCTATTCACCACCACTGTCTCGGTCTCGTCGCTGGTGTCTGTATCGTCAGTATCAGTATCAGTGTCTGTATCTGTATTTGTGTTGCTGCCTGTATCCAGGCCGGAAAGGCCGTTGGCGATCGCGTTACCCAGGTCAGTCACCATGGATATCATGGTCGAGGCCAGAGCGTCGACCATCGCTTCCAAGGGATTGACCGTCGCCGTTTTTAGCTCATCGCGGTCTCTTAGTTTGGCATCATTGACGTAGGCCAAATAATCGTCGCCCTCATAGGGATTGACCGTGTCAGACGTCAAGTCCAGGGCGTCAAAAGTCTTCAGCTCGATGTCCTCAAGGGGTGTCGGCTCACTCTTCTCTAACGCTGTGACCAGAGGCTGATCCGTACTGGCTTGATTGTCTTCTGACTGCTGGTTGCATCCGGACAGAACTACCAACGCCAACACCAGGCCGGCCATTAGAACGATGATCTTGAAGATCTGCCTCATCTGTACACCGCCGAATGAAGCGCTTGTTCCAACACTTTTACATCTACATAACCAGATTTTTCAAGAACGACCGTCCCATCTTCGTCAAGAATGGCCGTAAAGGGAATGTAGCCGACAGAGAAGTCCCTGGCCAACTCGGTTATTTCTTCGCCATCGTCGATATCCAGCAATAGAAACTTGACGAGTCCGACATACTTCTCATTTTCAAAAAGGTCGTTGATGCCCCGCATTACTTCCTGGCTGATCTGGTCTGGACTGTAGAACATCAACAAGATCGCCTGGTTCTCTTTCCTGGCATCAATAAAAAACTGTGGTGTATTGCCGGAAGGCACGAAGGCCCGGGGTACTTCTAAGACGGCTGGAGCGGTCGCGGTCACAGTGGCGTCGGCAGTAGAGGTGGTCTCAGTGGACCCAGTGCCGGCCGCGCCGCAAGCTGTCAGAGCCAAGATCATAACCAATGCTACGATGAATAGTACGACTTTTTTCACGTTTACTCCTAAGAGCCCGTCCGAGATCCTAACGAACCTCGAACAACAGGGTGACTATATCATAACCTTTGCAGCTCTACAAACACCTTTCTAAACAGGCTTTATGCGCAAATCACGCAATTGAGTCGGCGCGACCTCATCCGGAGCCCCTGTTAGCAGACAGCTGGCTGACTGGGTCTTAGGGAACGCGATCACGTCGCGAATCGACGGACGACCCAGCATCACCATAATCAGGCGATCCAGCCCGAAGGCAGCTCCGCCATGCGGAGGCGCCCCATACTCCAGCGCTTCTAACAGGAATCCGAATTTTTCTTCCATATCTTCGGAAGATAGACCGATCATCTTGAGTATTTTTTCCTGAAGGGCGCGACGATGGATGCGAATAGTCCCGCTGCCGAGCTCAACCCCGTTGAGGACTAGATCATAGGCATCGGCGATGATTGACAAGGGGTCGTCTTCCAGGGAGTCAAGCATCTCCTCCCGGGGCATGGTGAACGGATGATGTTCGCTATCGAGCCGCTTTTCCTCTTCGTTCCAGTGGAAGAGCGGGAAGTCCGTGACCCAGAGAAAATTAAATCCACCACCGGAGACGAGGTCGAGGCGGGCGGCCAATTCCACCCGCAAAGCCCCGAGAACCTGGGCCACCAGCTTCGTTTTGTCTGCCACGATAAAAATGACATCTCCAGGGTGAGCGTCGAGCTCGCTCAGCATCCCGGCGATCTCTTCTTCGGTCAAGAATTTGGCGATCGGGGACTTAACGGACTTCTCGCCGTCCACCACAAGCCAAGCCAACCCTTTTGCTCCGAGTCCTTGAGCAAATTCCGTTAGCTCATCGAAGTCGCGGCGGACAAATGGTTCAGACGGAGAAACTTTAAGGCCTCTAACTGAGCCGCCTTTGGCAATTGTCCCGGCGAACACCTTGAAATCGGTCTCCTTGAAGATCTCGGTCAGATCATGAATGGCCAAGTCAAATCGCGTATCAGGTTTATCTGTCCCGTAGCGGGCCAGCGCCTCGGCATGGCTCATCCGCAAAAAAGGAGTGACGATCTGGACATCAATGGCCGCGAACAAAGAAACCATGAGCTCTTCCAGCAGACCGAGGATGTCTTCACGATCGACGAAAGACATCTCCAGGTCTATCTGCGTGTATTCGGGCTGACGGTCGGCCCGGAGATCTTCATCTCGGAAACACCGGGCCATCTGATAGTAGCGCTCAACCCCGCCGACCATCAAAAGTTGTTTGAAGAGCTGGGGTGATTGAGGCAGGGCGTAGAAGTGCCCCGCCTGGGCCCGACTGGGGACCAGAAAGTCGCGCGCCCCTTCGGGTGTACTCTTGGTCAAGACCGGGGTCTCGACTTCCAAAAAGCCTTGCGAGTTCAGGTAGTCGCGACCGGCTGCCGTCACTAAGTGACGAACAAGAAAACTGTCCAGCACTGTCTGGCGCCGCAGATCGAGATACCGGTATTTAAGCCGGAGGTTCTCGTCAACCTCCAGCTCATCATCAATCTCAAACGGTGGCGTCTTCGCAGTATTCAACAGTTCGATCTCCCGGCAATGCACTTCTATTTCGCCGGTCGCAAGACCTTGATTGACAGTCCCTTCAGGCCGATGCCGAACGATCCCCTGAACGCGAACGACATATTCAGGCCGAATACTCTCGGCCAGGCTGAAGGCCTCTGGAGTAGAAGGGTCGACTACTAGTTGAACGAGCCCGGAGCGGTCACGCAGGTCCAAAAAGATCAACCCACCATGATCGCGACGGGTATGTACCCAGCCAGCCAGGGAGACATCCGTCCCGACATCTCCGGCCCCGATGGTTCCTCCCGGGTGGCTTCTAAGGCTATGTGTAGCCGGTAGATCTATACGCATTCTATCCCTCTCTGTTCAACTGGGCTGTCAATTTGGCCAGCGGCACCACGGCTTCTTCCCCGCCATGCAAGTCTCTCACAATAACCTCGCCCCGGGCCAGCTCATCCGGGCCGAGAAGCACCGCCAGATCAGCTCCGAGACGGTCCGCCAACTTCATCTGAGACCGCAAGCTCCGGTGCATATGGTCAATCTCCACCGAGATCCCTACATCACGAAGTTCGGTGGCCAGCTTAAAAGCCAACGGTCGATCCTCATCCTCAATGACGGCGATAAAAACACCTGTCTTTGGTCGTTCGATCTGTTCGCCCTCGGCCGCTTCGACCGCCATCAACAAGCGCTCCACGCCTAAGGCAAAGCCAACGGCCGGCGTCATCTTGCCGCCGTAATCTGAAACCAGGTTGTCATACCGGCCGCCGCCACCAAGAGCGTTTTGCGCCCCCAAGGCAGTGCTGCTGATCTCAAAAGTCGTCCTCGTATAGTAATCAAAACCCCGGACCAGCATCGGGTCGACCTGATAGTCGACGCCGATATCATCAAGAAGACGGCGCACCTGCAAAAAATGATCGTTACAGTTCGGGCAGAGATGGTCGAGCATCTTGGGGGCCTCGGCCAAGACAGCTTGGCACTTTGGGTTCTTGCAATCAAAAACTCTTAATGGATTGAACTCATGGCGCTCGCGACAATCATCACAGAGCGCGTCTGTCTTAGACGACAGCTCACGCCGGAGCTTATCAACGAAGGCCGGGCGGCACTTTGCATCACCCATGCTGCCCAGAAGCAGGGTCGAACTGTCTATGCCGATATCCTTGATATACTTGGCCGCCATGGCAATGACCTCAGCATCGGCTCCCGGCCCCTCTGAGCCCAAAGCTTCCACGCCTAGCTGCCAAAACTCTCGGTATCGCCCCGCTTGCGGACGCTCATATCGGAACATATTGCCAAAGTAATAAAGTTTGACCGGAAGTGATTGCGACCCTAAGTTGTGCTCGATAAAAGCCCGCACCACTGAAGCAGTCATCTCGGGGCGCAGCGTTAAACTCCGGTCGGCCCGATCGGCAAAGGTGTACATCTCCTTGCGGACAATATCACTAGCCTCACCGATGCTGCGGGTAAAGAGCGCTGTGTCCTCGAAAGCCGGGGTGATGATCCGTCTGAACTGATAGCGACCGAACATGTCGGTGGCCCGCCGATCCAGCCAATGAATGGCGTCCGCCTTCTCCGGCAGGTAGTCTTGCGTCCCGCGCGGCGCTTTCAGTTTCTGTTGTTTTTTTGACGCTTCCAGTGTCACCCCTCCTCGACAGTGCAACCTCGACCATATTTAACTGGATGAATTACGTGGACACAATACCTAATTATCGAAATGAGCAATTACCGTGATGTAATCCTACCAGCCGCCCACCAGATAAGGGTTCTCTTCCCGCTCTCTGGCCACAGTCGTCGCCGGACCATGCCCCGGGTAGATATTGGTCTCATCAGGCAACGTCATCACTTTTGAATGAACCGACACGTGCATCTGCCGATCATCTCCTCCGGGTAGATCAGTTCGCCCGATTGAACCAAGGAAAACCAGGTCCCCACAGAAGAGATTGCCTTGCGCCAATAACGACATCCCCCCAGGTGTATGACCAGGCGTATGTATAACAGTGAGCTCCAGAGGGCCGACGTTGATCGTATCTCCGTCAACCACAGTGCGGTCGGCACGGCAATCGCGCCGCTCGAAAACAAGGCCCGAGAGATTCTTGTTGGGATCGCTTAGGTGGGCGAGATCCCCTTCGTGGACAAATACTTCGGCTCCGGTGGCTTCGGCCACTTCCGCCACCGCCCCGATATGATCCCAGTGACCATGTGTCAGAATTATCTTTCCTATCTTTAGCCCGGCGGCCGTGGCAGCCGCTAGTATCTTGACCGCCTCGTCCCCAGGGTCGATCACCGCCCCGACCGTTTCACCATCGCCGGCGATGATATAGCTATTGGTGGCCAGCGTCCCGACCGGCACTGTCTCGATTATCAAACTCTCTCCTTCTCGCAGACTATTTTGCGGTAGCGCGTGACTGATGCGGCAAGACCCGATAAACGTCGAAGACGGCCTCGATCTGCTTGATCCGCCGCAAGATGCTTTTTAGGTTCTCCATATTTCCGATCTCAAAAACAAAGCGGAAGACGGCCAGCCGGTCTTTCCTCGTCGAAACGGTGGCTGTCAAGATATTAACCCCAGCGTCACTGAGAACCGTGCTGATGTCACTGAGCAATTTGGTCCGATCAAGAGCTTCCACTTGAACCTCAACTTGATAAGCGGATTGTTGGTCGGCATCCCAAAAGACGTCAAGCAACCGCTCCGGACTGGATCTTAGATCTTTGGCGTTGGAGCAATCGGCCCGATGAACAGATAGGCCCCGACCACGAGTGATAAAACCGATGATCGGATCCCCAGGCACAGGATGACAACAGTGAGCCAGGCGCACCAGCACATCGTCGACCCCTTTAACCTTGACGCCTGTTTTCATCGCGGCGCTGGTTTCCGGCATCCGCGTCGGGAACTGGGGCTCGGGCGCTTCCCTTTCTTCGTCCCGATTCAATACCTTGATGACCTTATCTGCTACCTGTTTAGCGGATATCTTGCCGGCACCGATAGCCGCGATCATCGTTTCAGTCTTTGAGAAATTCATCTCACTGGATACGTCGTCGAGCGCCTGGGCGTAGGTCTGACTGTCCAGATTGACCCCCTGCTTACGCAGCGCCCTCTGGAGAGCCTCCCGACCACGCTCTCCGCTGTCCTCCCGGCTCTCCTTGCTGAACCACTGACGAATCTTGCTCCGGGCCCTTGAAGTCTTAGCGATAGTCAGCCAGTCTTTCCCGGGACCGGCCGACGACTTGCTTGTCATTACCTCGACAATATCGCCGACTTGCAGCGCATAACCTAAGGGCACTATCTGGCCATTAACTTTAGCGCCGACACAATGATGCCCAACTTCGGTGTGGATAGAATAAGCAAAATCGAGCGGCGTCGCCCCGGCCTGCAGACTCACGACATCACCCTTAGGGGTAAAGACGAAAACCTCGTCCTCAAAAAGATCTACCTTGAGACTCTCCATAAACTCTTTGGGGTCTTCCATCTCGGTCTGCCACTCAAGCATCTGTCGTAGCCAGGAAAACTGCTCTTGGTCGGCACTGGCCGCCTCTCCCTCCTTGTAGAGCCAGTGGGCGGCAATGCCGTATTCAGCCGTACGATGCATCTCCATGGTCCGTATCTGGACCTCAAACGGACGCCCGGTCGGCCCAATGACTGTTGTGTGTAGAGACTGATACAGGTTGAACTTGGGCATCGCAATATAATCCTTGAAACGCCCTGGTAAGGGCCGCCACCGGGAGTGGACCGCTCCGAGAGCCGCATAACAATCGCGAACCGAGCCGACGATCAGCCGAATGGCGGAGAGATCGTATATCTCATTAAGTTCTTTGTCTCTTTTGACCATCTTCTGATAGATGCTGTATAAGTGCTTCGTCCGCCCGTAGATCTGCGAATCGACACCCGACTTTGACAGCTCTTCCTTGATCTCCTCGATAACGCCTTCCAGAAACCCCTCCCGCTCGCCGCGGGATTCCGTCAACATCTTCTGCAGCTGATTGAACTTCCTGGGTTCAAGGGTAAAAAAAGCCAGATCCTCAAGATCCCACTTGAGCTGAAATATCCCCAATCTGTGCGCCAGGGGCGCGTAGATATCAAGCGTCTCTCTGGCCTTCAGCTTCTGTGTCTCCTGTGACATATAACAGATGGTCCGCATGTTGTGCAGGCGGTCGGCCAGCTTGATAAGAATGACTCGGATATCTTTGGCCATGGCGATCAGCATCTTGCGTAGACTCTCCGCCTGCGCCTCGGCCTTGGAGTTAAAACTGATCCGTCCGAGCTTGGTAACGCCATTGACTATCTCGGCGATCTCATTGCCGAAGTCACGTTTTATCTCGTTGAGTTCGACGTCAGTGTCCTCGACGACATCATGGAGGAGGGCGGCAACGATTGTCGCCGAGTCCATCCGCAGGTCGGCTAATATCTCAGCGACACCCAAAGGGTGATGAATAAAAGCTTCACCGGATTTTCGTTTCTGAGCTTCGTGCGACCGGGAAGCCAAATTGAAGGCCTTCTTGATCTGATCGAAATCAGCCTTTGGATTATAGCTTTTAACCTTCTGGACAAGCAGGTTTAGTTCTAATTCGGGCACTTCACACCACCGAGACCATTATAGTCTGATTAGCCTGGAAAGTCCTCGACTCCCGAATTAAGAGCTATTTTCTGGAAGCTCTCGAACTCCTGTTTTTGCTGACAGAGAAGCCGCCATGACTGGGAGTCCCCGAGGTCTGTTCTCGTCGTGGTACCGCTAACGACAAACCGTCCCTCTTCATCCTTTTCCAGCAGGCGTAGCTCGGCTAGGATCTTGATCACTCTGCTAGTTGCCTGCCTAGTAGCTGGTTGATAGATCGAGTTGCCCAGCTTCTCCCGGACCAGACTCGCTCCGGCGTCAATATCGAACGGACCCCCGTCTCGAAGAACCCTAAAGATGTCGGCTAGCGCTGCTCGCGAGGGACACAGGGTCTCGATCGTCTCCGCCGCCCGCGCCAGATCGGCCTCATCGAACAACAAGTGGACTATCCGTCGCGCACTAAAGGCGTCAGCCGCTTGCACCAGGCCCGCTAGAGCCCGCCTGGACAAGGGTACTTCGTAGAGGAAAAGACGCCCGGTACCGGCCCCCGCGTCCTCGGGAGTGCAAACGATATACAGCTCAGCGCCCCCGGGCAGGCCAAGCTTTTCCAACCGTTTGGCCAACTGCACACCCTCATGGGCGTCTCTGGTGTAAACTGCGGCGGAAATTCCAGGTTCAAGCAATTCAACTAGACGCTTGTCCGGCTCCTCGCAGCCGCGGTCATCGATATAGGTTATCCGGGTCGACGACGCCGGCACCTCACTGCTTGGCAGGTAGTAGCCCGTCTCAGCTCGAGGGACCTCCACCTTGACCCCGTCAGTCGCTGATGCGGCATTCTTTGGGGCCCGAGCATCGATCACCTTAAATTGTAATTCAGACCGGCCCCGAAACTCACGTATCCCCAACTGAAGAGCGATATCCAGCACCGGCTTCCTCTTATTCAAGATGCCATCCGGATCTATCCTAAAGGCCACCGCTTCTGTAACCACCCCGCCGATCTGAGCTAAGAACCGCAGATGGCGCCCCCCGCTTAGATCACGATAGTCGTTCGCAGCCACATTGTGAAGACTGAAGACCGGCGTCGGGTTGCCTTTGCCAAAAGGGGCCAAACGGTCGAGCTCCTCTACAAACCGCTCATTAATGTCTTCTCCCAACAATTCTAGATCAATAGCGACAGGCTCAACAAAGTCGACACCATCTAGAGTCTTGGCCACGACTGCCTCAAACCCCTCGCGGAATGCCTCCCAGTTGTCGGCAGCCACCGTCATGCCGGCAGCGCCCTTATGCCCACCCCAACGGACCAGCCACTCCGAACAAGCACCCAGCGCTTCGTGAATGTCGAGCGCCGCTATGGAGCGGGCAGAACCCATATATAAACCGTCCTTGATGGAAAACATGATCGTCGGCCGAGAATACCGCTCGACCAGACGTGAGGCGACGATACCCTTCACTCCGTCATGCCAACCCTCAGCCGCCAAAACGATAGTCGATCCCAGTTGGGATGCCTCGATCATCTTGATCGCCTCGGCCATCATTTTTTCCTCGATTTGACGACGTTCGCGATTGAGCCTGTTAAGCTCATCTGCTATCCGCCGGGCATCCGCCAGATCATTAGTTCTTAGTAGCTGCAGGCCAACATCGGCCGACTTCAACCGCCCCGCCGCATTGAGACGGGGGGCCAAAGCAAACCCCAGGTGTCCCGCCGTCAAACCCTCCGGAGTCAGCCCGCTCACCTCTAGAAGTTGTGCCAGGCCCAGTCGGGGCTTCTCTCTTAGCTGCCTCAGGCCTTGAGCCACCAAAGCCCGGTTCTCGCCGATCAATGGGACCACATCGGCGACTGTGCCGAGCGCCACCAGATCCAGCTGCTCCAAGGCCACTTTTTCCAGCCCGGCCTTCGCTCCTAGCGCCTGCGCCACGCAAAACGCCAGCCCAACAGCAGCCATCTCCTTGAATTTGTATTTACATTCAGGTTGTTTAGGGTTGACCACCACATCGGCGACGGGCAGCACTGACGGCGGCTCGTGGTGATCGATAATGATGACATCAAGCCCAAGCTCTTTAGCCAGGGCCACCTCGGCCACACTCGTGATGCCGCAATCGACACTCACCAGCAATTCCACCTGCTCTTTTGCCAGGCGGCGGATCGTCTCCTCGTTCAGTCCATAGCCATCCTGTTGACGATGGGGAATGACCGACCCGACGTCGGCGTCTAGGGCGTCCAGAATGTTCAGCATGACCGCTGTGGCCGTGATCCCGTCCACATCAAAATCTCCGTGGATGACGATCTTTTCCCGATTCTTAGCAGCCTCCAGCAAACGATCGACCGCTTCCGAAAGACCCAACATGTTCTTCGCTGCTTCTAGGTCGCTGAGGTCCGGCTTGAGCCAGGCACTAGCAGCTTTTTTGGTCTTTAAACCCCGCGAAACAAGAATCTTCGCTATTGGGAGTGGCAGGTCGAGAGAGAGCGCGAGACGCTTGGCTGCCTTCTGATCGACTTCGGCCGGAAGCCATTCTTTTGGCGCAGCTATCCTTGGTTCCGCCGGTTCCTCTGTCGCCGCTTAGCACGGCGGGCTTCTAGTTCATCTGAAAGTTCGGTGTTGTCGTGCTTCATCTCTCTGATCTGGCGGTCTCTCTCATCAAGGGCATGTTTGAGCCGGATCTGAGTGCTAACGTTGGACGCAATGGCGGCCACCGCTCCAACCAGAGCAGAAACGATGATTATCAACGCCAACGAAACATCCCCTTCACCGAGAATGTAATTGAACTTCGCGACTTCGGCGTTGGCTATCGAGAATACGACGACCAGTACCATTAGAACCAGCAATAAAAGTAAGCGCCACTGCATTGAACTCTGTCCGTCCTTAAATAGCCTGGTTTATATGATAAAAGACTGAGAGACTGCAGGCAAGGCGATAACTTAAATGATACACTTCGCAGCATGGAAATCGGACTAGTAGGGCTGCCAAACGCCGGTAAATCGACCTTATTCAACGCTTTAACAAAGGCCGGAGCGCCGGCAGCTGACTACCCCTTCACCACGATCGAGCCGAATATCGGAGTCGTCACTATTCCCGACGATCGCCTCCAATCTCTGGCTACAGTCTTCCACCCCAAGAAACTCGTACCGACAACGATGCGGTTCGTCGACATCGCCGGACTGATCAAGGGCGCCAGTCAGGGAGAGGGCCTCGGCAACCAATTTCTCGGCCACATCCGAGAGGTGGACGCAATCGCACAGGTGATTCGGTGTTTCGATGCCGGCATCCAACGGGTGGCCGGCCAAGCAGGACCGCTTGACGACATGGAGACGATCTCTACCGAGCTGGCCCTGGCCGACCTGGATACTTGCGAGAAACGAGAGCACCGGTTAGCCAAGCTGGCTAAGTCTGGAGACAAAGAAAGCCGGCGCCTATTAGATGCCCTGCAAACGACCATGTCCAAGCTATCTGAGGGCACTCCGGCCGGCACTGTTCCGGAGGCCGCCGAATTTTCCGATCTGCATCTGCTCACCGCTAAGCCCTTGATATTCGTGGCCAACGTGACCGAGGAAGAATTCCGGCAGGGAGAGTTCCCGTCCGCTCAGCCGGTGCTCGCACACGCTGCCGAAACCGGGCGTGATGCTCTGGTGGTCAGCGCCAAGATCGAAGCCGAACTGGCCGAACTCGATGATGAAGATGCTGCAGTCTTTCGGGATGAACTTGAAATGGACGAATCCGGTCTGACTCAATTGATCCGGGCCGCTTATCACACGTTAGGCCTGCACAGTTTTCTGACTGCCGGACCGCAGGAGTGTCGGGCCTGGACTATCAAACAGAAAACCACCGCCGTGCAAGCGGCTGGGAAAATACACACTGACATCTCTCGGGGTTTCATTAAAGCCGAAGTCACTCCGGTCGCTCAACTGATCGCTGCCGGCTCATTCAGCGCCGCTAGAGACGCCGGCCATCTCCGCCTCGAAGGCAAGGATTATGTCGTCCAGGACGGCGACGTCATCACCTTCAAGTTTAACGTTTGAGCTTCAGGGCGTTGGCCCTGAACTATTAGGATTCTAGTTTGCGACGGATGGCGGCGAATTTTGGTTCTCGCTCTTTCCACATCGCCAGGAACGGACTGGCGATAAAGATCGAGCTATACGCCCCCGATGCCAAACCGACCAAGAGGGCGAAAGCAAAATCCTTGAGAGTCTCTCCACCGATGATCAGGAGGCTGGCCACGGGAATAATCGAAGTCATCGAGGTGTTGATCGAGCGCCGCAAAGACTGATTTACAGAGGTGTTGACGACATCGGAGTACGTCTTTTTGGACTTATAAGAACCCGAGTTCTCGCGCACCCGGTCGAAAATAACAATGGTGTCATAAATCGAATAACCCATGACGGTCAAAAAGGCGGCCACAGTCGCGGTGGTCACCGGTCGACCCACCAAAGCATAGAGACCGACTGCTATCAGGACGTCATGGCTGAGCGCCACGACGGCCGCCACTCCCATCTTGACATCGAACCGTAGCGCCACAAAGACTAGAACGACAGCGATCGCCACTACCAACGCGATCAGAGTCCCTTCCGTCAAGCGCCGGCCCCAGCTCGCTCCTACTTCTTGAATAATAAAATCTTTAGCGCCCAGTTTTTTCAGAGCCACCCGCACATCGTCTTCACGGTCGGCACCAAGCTCCTCGGTTCGAACAAAAATCGTCTTCGCGCTACCGCCTTGTTGAATGACCGCATCTCCAAAGCCGATCACTTCCAACGCCCCCCGCACATCTGCGGTCGATGTAGCCTTGGCAAACTTGACCTCAAAGAGGCTGCCGCCCTTGAATTCAATTCCAAAACTAAGACCCTGCGTGATGATGGCCACGAGACCGACTGCGATAACCAGGGCCGAGAAGCTGAACCAAATAAATTTCCGGCCGACAAAATCAATGCTGGTCATGATTCCTCCCGCCGCACGCCGACAAAAGCAGGATTATCGAAGATTCCCAGGGTGGACAGTTTGATCATCGCCGGGCGCGAGAAGAAATATGAGACAAAGACATCCAGCGCAATGCCGATGCTGAGCGTAATAGCAAAACCACGGACCGGACCGGACCCGAAGTATAAATAGGATAACGCGATCAACGTTCCCGCGATTATCAGGGTCGTCATATCAGCATCAATAATAGTTCTAAAGGCATGCCCGAAACCGGTCTTGGCGGCCGCTCGCGGCTCACGGCCACGCCGGTATTCTTCGCGGAACCGCTCGAAATAAACAATGCCTGAATCAGCCGCTAAGCCGATCGTCAAAATAATGCCGGCGATACCCGGCAGAGTCAGCGTTGAGCCGATCAAGACCAGCATCCCGGCAAAGAGACACGAGAAAATCCCCAGAGACGCCAGCGATACCAACCCTAAGCCCCGGTACATGATGAGCATGTAAAAGCCGACGAATCCGAGTCCAACCAGGCCGGCCAGGAGCGCTTGTCTGAGTGAATCCTGCCCCAGCGTCGGACCGACGGTCTGTTTTTGAGCAATCTCCAGCTTGACGGGAAGAGCGCCGGTATTTAGCACCAGAGCTAGTTCCTTGGCCTCCTGGAAAGTGTAAGTACCGGTAATCGTCCCTTGTCCGCCCGTGATCGTGGACTGGACGCTCGGGGCCGACATTTCTTTCTCGTCCAAGATGATCGCCAACTGCCGCTGACCTTGTGACAAGTCAGCTGTTATTTGTTCGAATTTCTCGGCTCCCGCTATAGTCAGAGTGAAGTCGACTGAAGCCCGTCCCAGTTGGTCGGTGCCAACCTGAGCTTTTTGAATCACTTTTCCGGTCATCAGAGTCGGTCCATACCGCTTCTCGGGATCGGTCGTGACTGAATCTACCACTTCCTTGAATTCCAAGAACGCGGTACTCCGGATAAGACTTACGGCCTGCTCCGGTTCCTTGATGCCCGGCAGCTGGATGATGATATTGGGTGTCCCTATCTGACGTTCGATCTGCGGCTCAGTGACCCCGAGACCGTTGACTCGCTCATCCACAATAAACTGGGCCTGCTCGATCTCCTCTTCAGTCGCTTCGCCGCCTTCGGTCGATTCAGCCGACAGCACCAAGAGTAAGCCACCCTGTAGATCCAAGCCGAGTTTAGGCGGGGTGTACCAGACTAATAGCAGGGCCGCGAACGCCAAGCTGCTCGCAAGCAAGATCGATATCGTATCTTTTTGTCTCTGGGTCAAATGCGCTTCCTAAAGTAGTCTGGTTCCATTGATCATCAGGCTAAACTTTGAATCCAAAAACTCTGCCGCCCGCCGACACATTATCATACGAGAGAGGAAGATTTCAAAATACTCCATCACTTGGCTGATTTTAGTGTCGATATCGATCTCCAAAGTGATAAAACCGCTTTCTTCGTCTACTCGCAAGAACGAACGCTCGGCGGCATAATTAACCCGGTCGTGGATGTCGAAAGCAGCCATGTCCGGATTGGCCACCCGTGACCGGTGTACATCTGATTTGTCTGCCAAGATAAGGGCCGCACTGACTTCACTAGTGGACCAGCCGTACTCTTCTTCATGGTTGCCGATAGCACTCATAATCTTAGCGATCTCCGCCGGTGTGAAATCTTTTCCCTCGAGACCTGTTTTGGCCAAGAGGGCTCCGGATACTCCGTGAAAACTACGACTGATTGAATTGCCGATGTCGTGGAGATAGCCGGCGACCGCTGCCACCTGAGCGGTCCGCTCGGGAAACGACAGCCGACGCATGATGTTGGCGCTAATGGCAGCCACCAGCTCAGCATGGCGGAAGCCATGCTCAGTGTATCCCAGCGCCGCCATCGCTTTATCGGCCTGCTCAAGATAGGCGTGAAAACCTTCATCGCCCTTTATTTCTTCAAAGATATTACTCTCAATCTGCTTCATAGCTCGGTCATTATAGCCCTCACGCCCTTGACCTGTCTATGAAGGGCTGGGCGGTCAGTCCACCTCTTTAGTGCCGACCTGACCGGAGATAGCCCGACGCGCCAGAGTCACTGTCACCTCAGGCGCAATCTGTACTTCAAGCACATCATCATTGAGCGACATGACGATGCCTTGTAGGCCGCCAATCGTCTCTATCCGGTCACCGACCTGTAGCGCTTTGATCAACTCCTGGCGCTTCTTGGCCCGCAGCTGCTGCGGTCTAATTAACATTAGATAGAAAACAACAAAAAGAAAACCGACCCACATGATCTGAAACAATCCTTGGTTCAATTGAGCACCTCCGTGCCTACTGTTTACTCCATCCGTCCCAAAAAACTATCAAGCCACGGGCCATAGCGCTTTTCATCGATAGCGCGCCTGGCCTGGTGCACACAGGTGATCGTAAAGGCAAGATTGTGCCAGGTCAACAAACGCAGCGGTAGCAGCTCGTCACACATATAGAGATGACGGATGTAAGCTCGCGAATAAGACCGACAAGCATAGCATTCGCAATCGGGATCCAGCGGATCCAAGTCGTCTTTGAAACGGCTGTTACGGATATTCAGCCGACCGGCTGAAGTCAAGGCCAGCCCGTTTCGCGCGACCCGCGTGGGAAACACCGAGTCAAACATATCGACCCCCAGGGCGACGGCTTTGACTATCTCGACTACCGATCCAACGCCCATCAAATAACGCGGTCGATCTATCGGTAATGCCGGTGTCGTCGCGGCCAACACTTCCAGGCCGAGATCGAGCGGCTCGCCGACCGACAGGCCTCCGATGGCATAGCCCGGCAGGTCGAGCGCTGTGATCTGCGCCGCACTGTCCAGACGCAAATCAGGAAAAACCCCTCCTTGCACGATACCGAAAAGAGCTTGGTCCTCCCGTTTTTTGACTGCGACTGTTCGCCTCAACCATTCAGTGCTCGTCTCGACAGCCCGGCTAACAAGACTCCGGTCGTCTGTGTAGGGAGGACAATGGTCGAGCGGCATGATGATATCGGACCCCAGGGCCTCCTGCACCCGCAGCGCTAACTCCGGCGTATAGAAGTGTTTGGAGCCATCTACAGGGGAGCGAAACTCAACCCCGTCGGGAAAGAAGCGCATCCTGTCTCCAAGACTAAAAACCTGATAGCCGCCACTGTCGGTCAGGATGGGGCCATCCCAGTTCATAAACTGATGGAGTCCGCCGGCCGCTTCGATCAAGTGCTGTCCGGGCCGAAGATACAGATGATAAGCATTGGCTAAGACTATCTCGCCACCCACCTCCCGGACTTCTTCCGGAGTCATGCCTCTAACTGAACCACGCGTCCCGACAGGCATAAAAACCGGAGTCTCAAACCGACCGTGGGCCGTAGTCACCGCCCCCCGTCGGGCCGAAGTCCCGTCATCTACACTAGTGATCTCGAATTGAAAAGACATCAGGGACTCAGAGTATCAGCATGGCATCACCGAAGCTATAAAACCGATACTCTGCTTCAATAGCCGCTTGATAAGCCTGTTTGATCAACTCGGATCCGGCAAAAGCCGAGACCATCACCAGTAGTGTCGATCGGGGCAAGTGAAAGTTGGTCAGCATCATGTCGGTCAACTGGAAATCAAAACCCGGACGGATAAACAGATCGGTCCGGTAAGAACCGGGCTGTCCGGCCGCCGTTGAGACAGCCCAAGACTCCAGCGCCCGGACGGTCGTAGTCCCCACGGCCAAAAGCCGCCCTCCTGACTCGCGGGCCTGCCTAAGCTGCTGGACTGCAGTGGCGCCGATAGAGTAATCTTCAGCATGCATTTGGTGGTCGTCCAGGGCCGCCACTGACATCGGCCGAAAAGTGTCCAGTCCGATGTCGAGCGACAAGCGCGCCGTGTTGACCCTTGCGTCTGTCAGCTGGTCAAGAAGTTCCTGGGTAAAATGAAGACCGGCAGTTGGGGCAGCCGCAGAGCCTGATTTTGCGGCATAGACTGTCTGATAGCGACTCTCATCCGCTTGAGTTTCGCGGATATAGGGCGGCAGCGCCAGCTCACCAGCTTTAGCCAGCGCCTCAGTTAAGGGCCCATCAGCCGTCAGCTCGACCAACCGCTCACCAGCTTCTCCCGCCGCAATTATTTCGCCCCGTAGTCCAGCTTTGAAATGCACTTGCGAGCCGGGAGGCAATCTTTTCGCGGGTCTGGCCAGAGCCGAGAAGCGACCGGGTTCGACTTCGCGCAAGAGCAGCAACTCCACCTTAGCCCCGGTTGTCTTGACGCCGCGCAATCGAGCTGGCCGCACCTGCGTCTCGTTAAGAACCAGTGTATCTCCAGAAATCAAATATTCCGGTAAATCACGAAATCTTTGGTGGCTGAGCGTACCCGAACTGCGCTCGACGACCAATAAGCGCGAATCGGTCCGGCGAGGCGCCGGTCTTTGCGCTATCAGCTCCGGCGGGAGCTTATAATCAAAATCCTTGACCTGTGAGATCAGCTTATTCAAGCCTGGCCTGACTCTTTTGCAAGTTTAGCTCGAAAGCGTTCCGCCTCACTATATAGGCAACCACAATAACGCTGCCGGTACATTCCTGCGGCTCGAGAGAGTTCTCGCCCCCGCTCAAAAAGAGGGCGAAGATCTCGGTAAAGAAACTCGATATCAAAGCGCTTTTCCATCACCCTCCCGATGTCCAGCAAAGCCTCATGGTCTTGCCAAGGGCTGATCAGCAAGGTCGTAGTAAATGCCTCATGCTTAGCGGCAGCAGCCGCCCGAGCGGTGGACGCCAGTCGTAACTGATAGCAACGATGACAACGAACTGGTTGCTCCTCATAGCCGTTAACGGCAGAAAAATAAGCTTGCGGGTCGTAAGGAGCAACGCTCAGCCGGACGTGTTGTTGATCGCAAAAGCGCCGGAGGTAAAGGAGACGACGACGCCATTCGAGTCCTGGATGGATGTTCGAATTATCATAAAACGCTGCGACTTCGTGCTCCTTGGCCAGATTCTCATGGACCGCAGTGAAGCAGGGTCCACAACAAACATGTGTCAAAATCCTCATATTGCTGTTATCGTACCAAAATTAGGGGCTGCCTTTAAGTCAATCGCCTGGCAACAGTGTGAATCTGATACAATAACCAAGCGCCAAATGATAAAGTTCTCTACCGGTAGTCCGATTAAAGTTTGAGGGAAAATTATGCAGACTATTGAAAAAATCGAGAAGAGACGGCGTGAGCTTCACTATATCTCGCTGTTCCTAATCTATTTTCTGTCTCTGGTCGTCTTTGGGCTTTTCTTCTTTATAGATGAGTTCGCCGGCTTTTGGGCGGCGCTCCAATACAACATCTTCTTACGCACACTGTTTGTGATCCTGATCATCGCCTTCATTATCTACCTCGCTCAAAAAGAAAGGATGCAGGGAAAGCTAACTAAGCAGTTGCTCGACGAAATGTCCGACAGCTCCGAGAGGCTCCGCAAGGAGCTGCGCCAGAATAAATTCATGGCCGAGGTCAGCCACCTGGCGGGCACACTGAGTGATAATGATTCACTGGTAAAGCTGTTTGACACAGCAGCCCGCTTCTTTCATGCCTCCGGCGGGGCGGTTGTTCTTAAGGGGAGTGGCCGAGCCTGGAAACCGCCCTTGATAGCCAAGCCTCAGGGGGCTGATCGGGAGATGATTATGGAAATCTCCAGGCTGGTCGGCAAGAGCGGTCGTTCATTTATCCAACCGCACCCGGATTACCCCGACCACGGGCAGATCAAGGCGGTAAATTCAGTCGTAGCCGTCCCGCTCCGCCTCGAGAACCGCCTCTATGGAGTGATTATGTTCTGGGCCGAAGCCTCAGGCGCCTTCGACGAGAGCGACATGGCTATGATGGAAACGCTGGCCCGAGAGACCTCAAGCGGGGGGTTCGGTTTTGAGCAGGCTCAGGGCCGCGAAGACCAGCTGGAAGGACTCCTGCTGCTAATCTCTCAAATCGGCGACGAGCAGGCCAAAACCAAAAAACAGACCGAGCACCTGATAATCCGAGCCCAAGCGATCGGCCGAAATCTTGGCCTGAAGGAAGAGGCGATCGAAGCAATAGCCACGGCAGCGCATTTACGTCACATCGGCCTAATTGCTAATGGAGTTGCCCCGACCGACAGTGGGCCTGCGGACATCGTGGCCGGCTTAGGTTTTCCACCAGCGGTCGTGGCGGTGCTATCGCGATCAGGCAAGAGCACCACCTCCGATGAACCCGATTCGCACCCGCGAAGCGCTCAGGCCTTAGCTCTAGCCGAGCTGTATGTCTCCAAAGCCTTCCCGGCCCGAGGCAGGCGACCTGCTCCCGCAAACGTCTTAGCTAAAATTGAGAAAGAAGCAGCTGACGAATTCTCGCCCGAAGTCTTGGCGGCCCTAAAGGCTACTCTAGATATTAGCTAGGTCATTCATCCGTTGTCTTACGCGCCTTTTTGATCGTCCGCGCTACCAGCCAGATACCTACCGGTAGACCAAAGATTGTTACCACGACCAGAGCCATGCTTGAATCGTCAGCCCGCTGCTCGATCGGCGTGTATCCAGCCCCACCAGGACGCCCAGCCGGCGGCGGCACCGGTTCGCCGAGACTACCCTGGTCTTCATGTTCCGATGCCCAAGCAGCCGCGGGTAACGATACCAGCACGAGCAGTACTATTAAACTTGCAACAAAATTTTTCACTCACTCACCCCCCCCACTCACTCCCAGCGCCATAGTAATATGCTGGCGACAAAGAAGACGAGGGTCACTAAAACCAATACGGTCAACTCCAGCCCCATCGATGCCAGCCCATCACCCTTGATCATGACCCCTCTCGTAGCGTCTGCCAGATATTTTAGGGGTATCGCCCTGATCAAAGGTTGTATCCAATCCGGAGCGCTGTCCACTGGAAAAAAGACTCCACCGAGAAACATCATCGGCATCGTGATGAGGTTGCCCAGGCTGTCGGCCACCTCTCTGTTCTTCGAAACACTGGCCACTGTAAAAGCGATCGTCACAAAGCACAAAGAGCCAATAATGATGACAACCAAAAGTGTCAGATAATCTCCAAGGACATGGACATCAAAGAAGATCGCCCCGACCAAAACCAGCAGTATGGCCCGGAGAATAGAAAAGAGTAACTGGTTGACTATCTGGGCCGAAAGAAATATTGGCAAGGGCTGCGGCGTCACCCTCAGCCGCTTCAGGATGCCTCTCTCGCGATAATTAACGATAGTCCCTCCCAAGCCAAACATGGCTGAGTTCATCAGGGTCATAGCAATGATCCCGGGCACCAGAAAGTCTATGTATCGAAGATTGCGTCCGCGCACGCTGTGACTTTCGAACTCTACAGTCCGGGGAGTGCCGCTAGCCGCCCGATCAATTCTTTCAACGACGCCGGCGACCACCCCGCGGGCTACTTCCGACACAAAGGTGTTCGAGGGGTCGAAATAAAAATCAATTCTCACCGGTCGGCGTACCTTCCGGCTCACGACTACCACTCCATCGAGGTCTCCGGCTTTCAAGTCATCAGTAGCCAGTGCAACTGTCTCATATGGCTTCACTTCAACGATCTGGGCTTGATCGAAGCCGTCCTCCACCAGCGTAGACAGCGAGGAGCTATCCAGCACGACCAAGCCGAGTCTGGGCTCTGTTTGGCCACCGGAAAACGCCACCCCAAAGAGACCCATCAGCATCACCGGAAAAAGGAATAACCAGAAAAGCGCCTGCCGATTACGGACAGTCATCTTGAAGTTAGCCACTAATAGCTCGCGAAATTGCCTCAATCCCTCAGCCCTTTGCCCGTATAGTGGAGAAAGACATCTTCCAGGTTAGCCCCGGAAACGTTGAGGTGTTCAATGTTGACACCCTGCTTTGAGGCGGCCTCGAAGAGCCCAAGTATCGCTGTCTGGATATCACGGGTATAAAAAGCATACCCGCTATCGGTCGTCTTAAGGTTGACTGCCCCCATCCGTTCGCTCAGTTCCGTTAAGGACAGTTCGCTAGATGACTGAAACGTGACCTTGGTCTCCGCGTCCAGCTCATCTATTAGTCGTTGGGGCGAGTCGATGGCGATGATCCGACCCCGGTCCATGATAGCCACCCGTCCGCAGAGGATCTGAGCTTCCTCCATATAGTGAGTGGTCAGAACAATCGTCTTGCCCTTGCTGTTGATATCGCGGATAACGTCCCATAGGCGCCGACGGGCCTGAGGATCAAGCCCGGTCGTCGGCTCATCAAGAAAGACGACTTGCGGATCATTGACCAGAGCCAGCGAGATCGACAGGCGTTGCTGCTGGCCACCGGAAAGCTCCTTAACAACCGCCCGCTCTTTCTCTCGCAACTCGACGGCATCAAGCAAGTAATCGATGTCGGTCTTGGAGAGAAACTTCGCGTAAAAAGAACCGAATAGCGCCACCATCTCTCGGACTGTTAGATAGTCAAAAAGAGCGGTTGATTGGAGCTGAACACCGATCATCTCTTTAGTGCGTCCGGGGTCCGGCCAGACCGATTCACCATTGATATGGATGTCACCGCCATCGGGTCGACGGAGGCCTTCAATCATCTCCAGAGTCGTTGTTTTGCCGGCCCCATTGGGACCAAGAATGCCGAAGATCTCGCCTTCGGCCACCCCAAAAGATACGTTATCAACGGCCCGCAGTTCTCCGTACTGTTTTACCAGGCCTTCAACCTCAATGATCTTCGTCTGGACTACCTCCGTGCCAATAGAGTTTAAAGCCTAATTATACCAGACTAGTTTGACTCGGAAGTAAGCCCCAGGTGCTCGTAGGCCCGGGCAGTGGCGACACGCCCACGCGGAGTACGCTGCAAAAAACCCAACTGAAGCAGGTAGGGCTCATAAACATCTTCAATCGTTTCGGTCTCCTCTCCCAGGGCCACAGCCAGAGTGCTCAACCCCACAGGAGCGCCACTAAATTTTGTGATCAATGTCCTCAGCAGGCGCTGGTCGAGCTGGTCTAGTCCGGCCTCATCGACACCAAACATGCGCAGCGCATCGTGAGCGAGCGCGACGTTAATGCGACCATCCGCTTTTACTTGCGCGTAATCACGAACCCGTTTTAGCAGGCGGTTGGCGATCCTGGGCGTCCCGCGTGAACGCGAAGCAATCTCTGCCGCTCCCTCGGCGTCGACCTCAATTTCGATTATTCCTGCCGACCGATCGACTATCTCTGTTAGCTCCCCGGTCGAATAGTAATCAAGACGACAATTGACACCAAAACGATCGCGCAACGGCGAGGTGATAAGGCCGGTTCTGGTTGTTGCCCCAACCAGCGTGAACCTGGGCACATCCAGGCGGAGAGACCTCGCGCTCGGGCCCTTACCGACTATTATGTCCAGCTCAAAATCCTCCATAGCTGGATAAAGTATCTCTTCGACCTGGCGGTTGAGCCGGTGTATCTCATCTATAAAGAGC
>CAXMSJ010000045.1:0-3997 GCA_964196305.1 uncultured Acidimicrobiia bacterium | reverse complement strand
TGGCGCTAAGAACTCCTCTTGAAGGATTTCGCCCGGATGAGTAGGTATTCTTTTCTTTGGCAACATCAGATTCGCTCCTATTCGTCAGTGGTAATCCACAAGTCTGACTTCTCGCGCTTGGTTGGCCTCCCACCTGAAGATGATTCTCCATTGATCACCCTTCAATATCTCAAGTCGGTTACCCGGTGGTGATCGAAGATCCCTCAGTTCTCTGGCGCCATTGATCATATCAAGCTTATGAAGCACTGTTTTAATAATCTCTCCTGGGTACTTGCGGGTCTCCTTGCTCTTCTGCCCGTGGTAAAGGTGTTCGGTTCCCTTATCTCCAAAAGAAACTATCAATATGACGTAATGTTAACACTATCACGGTTACCGTGCAATTGTTAATTAGACGCTTGTTTTTCCGTAAACTGTAGGGGGTCGCGCGGCAATTCTGACTCGCAGCCACGTCAGAAACCTGCAACTCCTTGACGATGACCTGCTAGCCGGAGGCTGCCCAAGGCCTGAGGTAGTTCTCCGATCGACTCAAATGTTGGATAACGGTCGAGTTCGTCCCCCAGACTTGGAGAAGGCGCGACCAGCGCGCCCTGATCGGCGGCATCAAGCATACTCAGATCATTGAGCGAATCCCCGACGGCAATAACCCGGTACCCAAGGCCTTGGAAAAAACCAACTGTCTCCCGTTTGGAGTCGAGCCCCCGCAACCGGAAATCTATGATCCGACCTCGCGGATCAACTTTCAGGGTGTGGCAGAATACTAAGGGAAATCCAAGACGCTCCAGGGCCGGCCCGGCCAACTCGTAAAAAGTGTCGGAGAGAATCACGACCGGCATCCTAGCGCGCAAAATAGTCAGGGTGGCGACCGCCTCCGGCAAAGGATCCATCAGACGCACAACAGATCTAAGGTCCGATAAGCTAAGCCCATGCTCTGCACATAGGCGCAACCGCTCCCGCATCAGGACCGAATAGTCCCTTTCTTCCCTCGTAGTCCGCGCTAATTCCGGCAATCCATAGCGCTTGCCAACAGCCACCCAAATCTCAGGGATGAGCACACTCTCAAGATCCAGAGCCAGGAGCTCGATCACGCGTTCCACCAGACCAGAATAGCCGTCATGAACAGCGCGCCCACCAAACTCGTCATGAACATCAGTACGCCCGCCCGCCGTATGTGTCCAGAAACCAGGCGCTCACTGGGGTCACCCAGAGAAGCCGCCGGACTATACTGGCCATCTCGATATAGCGGACCCCCCAATTGAACCCCGAGAGCCCCGGCAAAAGCCGCCTCAGAGTACCCGGCATTGGGGCTGGCGTGTCTGCTCGCATCCCGACGCCCCAGGCGCCAGGCTGATAGAGGCCGCCCACCGGACAGCAGGGCCCCGAGCGAAATGAATATGAGACTCAATCGAGCCGGCAGATAGTTAGCCAAATCATCTAATCGGGCCGAGACCCAACCAAACTGCTCGTAACGCTGGTTCCGGTAACCAAACATAGAGTCGAGAGTATTGATGGCCCGATAAGCAATTGCCCCAACCGGGCCGAGTAGAACCGCATAGAAGAGCGGGGCGACCACGCCATCTACCGTACTTTCAGCCACACTCTCCACCGCCGCTCGCACAATGCCGGGTTCCTGAAGCGAAGCGGTGTCACGGCCCACTATTCTTGATACTGCCTGCCTGGCCTGAGCCAGATCAGTTTTTTCCAGCGCCTGCGAAACGGCCCGACCGTGGACCCAAAGATCCTTGGTAGTAAGAGTAGAGTAAAGAAGATAAATAGCCACCACATCGCCAGCGATCTGCGACCAATTCCCGGCAACCCGCAGCAGCGCCCAAGCCAAAAACGCGCTCCCGGCGATCACCAGCCCGGCTACAATTGCCCCGGCCAAACGTTCACCGCTAAACATGGGCCGCACTCTCTCTTCGAGAGCCTGTGATACCCAACCCATTAATCGTACCGGGTGTGGCAGCCACCGTGGGTCGCCAATGAGAAGGTCTAGGGCAAACGCAATCCAGATATGAAATGCGATGTCGCTCAGCTCAACAACCTCTCATAGTTTTGACAAACCCCCTCCTGGATCAAGCTACGTGCTAGAGCAGGCGCGTCGAGATCATCTCGGTCTATCCGGGCCGCCGCCGAGGGAAATACAGTGATATCGAGTGCTTCGAGGCCTTGTTTTAACGGCTCACGGAGCCGCGGCACTTCCTCGCGGGTTCTCTTGGCATAGTGCCGCTCGTTCAGGAACGCAACACCCCCGGCCTGCGCCAAACTTCCCACTGACCAAGGCGGCAGCTCTCGCTGGAGCCGCTCAATTATGTCGTTTGGCCCGACAGCATAGCCTAGACGGATACCGGGAACGGCGTAGAATTTTGTCATAGAGCGCAACACCTCAATATTAGGGCGCCCCAAAGCGGCCACGCTTTCATAGCCCTCAACGAACTCAGCAAAGGCCTCATCGACGACAAAAGTGCTCGAGGGATGCTTGTCTGCGACTGCCAACAGGCCGCGCGGATCAAACGTGGCTCCAGATGGATTGCCGGGCTGCCCAATGATGACCACCTCGTCACCGCAAAACGGATCCGGATAATGAGACACCTGGCCAAGCTGCGAAGAGACGACTTGCCGCAAAGAATCCGGTGGCCCAAGCGGGTTAATATTGGCACTGAAATCGAGGAGTTCCTCGACAGCGCAGCCAGCTTCAAGAGCCAATGCTCGGATATCCCCACCATGTCCAAACTTCGTCATTTTATCCTCAGACCATTGCCCCATCAGTGACTGAGCAGAATTGTAGCATTAAGAAAGACTAGTATAGATAACGTAAGGTGAAGGTGGTCTATAGCCCTGCCACTAAAAATTAGAGTTTATCAATACGTGGAGATTGTGCCCCCGGCAGGACACAATTGATAATCCAAATACGATTATTGAAGACGGGCTCGTGAAATTTATTCACCTTGAGACTACGGCGATACACTATGGAGACATCAGCAGCCGCTGTTGTCCTAAGCTGAGGTGTCAACGAAAACGGGTTCACGCCAACTCCACCAAGAACTGCCCAGCTTCTTGTAACCATAGAAACCCGTCTTCTCGTAGGCCTAATCCTGGTGTGGTAGGCGCGATTCCCGCCGGTGGCACACACATTGTCTTGGTGGCGTGCCTGTTACGCTAGATAATCTCCAGCCGTCCGGCCACCGCAACCGCCCCGGCTCGGGAGTCGACCTCCAGCTTGTGGAAGATGTTGGTCAGGTGGGCTTTGACTGTCCGCTCCGAGATGTGGAGCTTGACGGCAATCTCCTTGTTTCGATCGCCGGCGGCTACGGCTCGCAACACCGATAGCTCACGCTCGGTCAACGACCCGACCTCACCGCTTCCATCGGTCCGACCACCGGACTTGGCCAAGGCACGATTGAGGACCTCGGGACTGAGCAAAGTCTCCCCGCCGGCTGCAGCGCGGATGGTGCGCAGCAGAGTCTCGCGGTCGACGTCCTTGAGCAAGAAGCCTCTGGCGCCGGCGCGCAAGCCCTTCAGCATCAAATCGTCTTCGTTGTATGTGGTCAGGATGACGACGGCAACCTCAGACTCTTCTTTTTGCAACTCCTCAATGGTAGTTAGGCCATCCATGCCGGGCATGCGCAGATCGAGGAGCATAACATCAGGTTCTACTTCCGTGATCATCGTGAGCGCTTCGCGGCCGTCGGACGCTTCGCCGACTACCTCGATACCCGGGTCTGTTTCTAGGATCAAACTGATCCCCTCCCGGACGATAGCATGGTCATCGACGAGCATGACTCGGATGATTTCAGGCATCCGGCGCTCCAGAGATCGCGGGCACCATGCTTAGGTCAAGATTTAAGCGCAAGCTCATTCCTTTTTTCGGCGCCCGCTCGATAACGATTGAGCCGCCGATGAGGCGGGCGCGTTCCTTCATCCCGATGATCCCGTATTGACCCCCGCCCGGCGTCTCAACGGGCTCAAAACCAACACCGTTGTCGCGAATGTCTATCTC
>CAXMSJ010000044.1:0-4543 GCA_964196305.1 uncultured Acidimicrobiia bacterium | reverse complement strand
ATCTGACCTTGGATTGTCACCTTCTTGTTGCGGACAGCGTTGGTTAGGTTGGCCACCCGGTTGACTTCGGCTGTCAGGGCCGCTTCTTCCTTTTCGACCCTGGCGGCATCCTTTAGTATCTTGGTGCGTGAGCGCTCGATCCCGCCCTTCACATCCTTAATATTGCTGATGAGACGGGCATCTTCGGAGATGATCGTCTGCAGATACTGGGCGCGATGGACGAAGTCGGTAAAGCTGTTCGCCTCCAATAAGACCTCTAGGAATGAAATCTCGCCCGTTTTATATACATCCCCAGCTCGTTTGTTGAGGATGCCGTTGAGGCGGTCCAGTTCAGCCAGAGCTTCATTGAGTTTCTTTTGGGTGGCGGCCAGCCGGGCTCTGATCGCGTTTAGTTTAGCCGTTATTTGGTCGCGCTCCTGGCGGGTTTCAACCAGCTCAGCCTCCAAGACATCGAGATCCTCTCGGGTATCAAGAAGCTCCGTATCGGCGGCGCGGATATCTTGGCGCAGCTTGGTTTTTGCTTTTTCGCCTTCGTTGATCTTTTTGCGGTTGGCGTCAGCCTTATCTTCGGCCGCTTCCAAGTCGCCGTAGGTGACGGCCCCTACTGGGGCGCTGGTCAGAAGCAGGAGAAGGATGGCCATCAGAGCGATCAGACGGGTGTATTTAGACACGTAAGAACCTCCGCAGGGCGATTACACTGCCCAAAGACCCGATTACGGCTCCAGAAGCGAGCAACAAGAGAACCAGTTCGGTGAAAGGGATCTCGTCGAATGGGAACGACATGAACGCCAGGACCTGGCCGGAGGCTAGGTTGCCAAAGAAGGTCTGCCAGATAAAGGTGAGGGCGGCGATGGCGATTGCCGAGCCGATCAGCCCTTCGAACATGCCCTCCAGCAAGAAAGGCCAACGGATAAACCAGCTGGAAGCACCCACCAGGCGCATGATGGCGATCTCTTTACGCCTGGCAAAAATGGCCAGACGGATGGTGTTGGTGATCAGCACTAGAGAAACGAAGATCAGCATACCGGCAAAACCGGCCGCAGCGTACGAGATCCACTTGGTGAGAGCGAAAAGTTTCTCCACTGTGTCGCGCCCGTATTCAATGTTGGTTTCCGGGTCGCCGACCAGGCCGGTGATATTCGGCAGTTGCTTGATGCGCTCGGCCACTTTATCGACATCGCGCGGGTCGACCAGGCTGATTCTAAAGGAGGCCGGCAAGGGGTTATCGCTCAGCTGATTGAGGATATCCGGGTTATCTTGGAAGGTCTCCCTGAATTCCTCCAGCGCCTCATCTTTGGAAACATATTCGACTCCACTGACTTCCGGCCATGCCCGGATCGTTTCGTGAGCCTGGTTTTCGATTTCTGTTTTGGTCACTGTGCTGGCGGCGGCCGTGATGTCGGCGCCCTCCAGATAGACCTGAATTTCTACTTTGTTTTCAATATTTTCGATCAACGCGCCACCGACGAAGAGAACCAGGAGTATTAGTCCGACAACCATCAAGCAGAGCGCGACGGTGGTGATGGCGGCGATGCTTTGGACCAGGTTGCCACGGAAGCTATACAGGGCTTCCTTAGTGAAATAAAGGGGACTAATCTTCATAGCCGTATACCCCTTTTTGCTGGTCTCTCACTACTTTACCATCTTCGAGAGCGATGACTCTCTGTCGCATACTATCGACAGTCTCGCGGTCGTGGGTGGCGACGATGACGGTGGTTCCGGTCCGGTTGATCCGGCTAAGCAGAGTCATGATCCCCAGCGAGGTGGCTGGGTCGAGGTTACCGGTCGGCTCGTCGGCCAGCAGTATCGGCGGTTTGTTGGCAAAAGCTCTGGCGATTGAGACGCGTTGCTGCTCCCCGCCGGAGAGTTCACCCGGATATCTGTTGATCTTGTCTTCCAGCCCAACCAGCCGCAATACTTCGGGAACCGTGCTGTTGATGATGTGTTTTGGTCGCCCGATGACTTCCAGCGCGAAAGCTACGTTTTGAAAACAGGTTTTGTTTGGCAGTAGTTTAAAGTCCTGAAAGACACAGCCGATGTTCCGGCGTAAGTAGGGGACTTTCCAGTGACGCATATGGACGATGTCTTGCCCCGATACAAAGATCGTACCGCGAGTCGGCAGGTATTCCCTAAGAAGTAGACGAATGAAGGTAGACTTACCAGAACCAGAGGGTCCCACGAGGAAAACGAACTCGCCCTTGGCTACTTCTACATTTACATCTATTAGGGCCGGTTTGTCTCCACTATAGGACATAGAGACATTTTTTAGTCGTATCATTCTGTCAAGCAGTCACTCCCAAATCCGAAATATTAACACACTTGCCCTGTTAAATCAATGATTTACAAGCTCCAAGCTGCTGCGATGGATGTCGTCAGCTGTCAGATTAAAGTGTCGCTGTAATTCATCGGCCTCGCCTGAGAGACCGAAAACGTCCTGCATGCCGATGCGTCGCATCGGGGTCGGCGCTTTTTCGCCCAGTAGTTCGGCGATTGCCCCGCCGAGGCCGCCGATGACACTGTGCTCTTCCGCTGTGACCACAGAGCCGGTCTTGGCAACTGATTCCAGGATGGTCGCTTCATCAAGGGGCTTGATGGTCGCGACATTGATCACTTCGGCCTCAATGCCGTCGGCAGCTAAGGTCTTGGCGGCGTCCAGGGCTTCGTGAACCATGATGCCGACGGCCAGGATGGTCACGTCTGTGCCCGGGCGCAATATATGGGCTTTGCCCAGTTCAAACTGGTAATCTGGTCCGTTGATGATGGGGATTTTTGGCCGACCCATTCTGATATAGACGGGGCCCTCGATCGTTCGGGCCGCCTTGACGGCCGCCTTGGCTTCGACGAAATCGCTCGGGACGATCACCTTCATATTAGGCAGCACTCTCATCAGGGCAATATCTTCAATCGACTGGTGTGAGCCGCCGTCCGGTCCGACAGTGATGCCGGCATGTGACGGGCAGAGCTTCACTTCGAGAGAGCAGTAAGCAATAGTGTTGCGCACCTGTTCGAAGGCCCGGCCCGTAGCGAAAATAGCGAATGAGCCGGTGTAGCAGGTCTTGCCGCTGATAGCTAACCCGGCCGCGGTTCCCATCATGCTTTGCTCGGCTACCCCGCAGTTGAAGAAACGCTTCGGATATTCCAGGCTGAATTTGCGAGAACCGGTAGATTTAGACAGGTCGCTGTCGAGGACGACGACATCGGGATGTTCGGCTCCCATTTCCATGAGAGCTTCGGAGTAACCTTCGCGGGTGGCGCGGACTTCTGTCAATGGACACAGCCTTTCGGGAATCATTGCGGGTGCAGCAGATGACATGATACAGGATGGGTTTGAGATTGGACAAGAAACAAGGGTAGTTAGTGGGGGAGACGGTCTTCGCCTTGCAGGCTCTGGCGAAATTGGGAATAATCTTAGCTATGGAGACTATGTATATATGGGCCATCGGCTTTCTGCTCGGTCTGAAGCATTCACTCGACCCGGACCATTTGATGGCTGTTTCGACCATCGTCAGCCGTCACCGGCAGCCGGCGCGTTCGGCGCTGGCCGGGATCTTTTGGGGTATCGGTCACACCGGGACACTTTTCTTGGCGGCGCTCGTGATCTTGGTGCTCGGACTGACCGTCCCGGAGGCCGCCGCCGGCTGGTTCGAGTTTTTTGTCGGAGTCATGCTGGTTTGGCTGGGTATCGGCGTGGTGCACCGGGCCTTTCAAGCGCGGTTGCACTTGCACCGACATCGGCATGACGACCGGGTACACGTCCACTTTCATACGCATGAGTCTGATGAAGATCACGTTATTGACCATGCTCACGACCATGGTCGCTCGGTCCTGGTCGGGATGGCGCATGGTCTGGCCGGTAGCGCCGGGTTTATGCTCCTGCTCGTTAGTCAGGTAGATTCACTCTTTGCCGGGCTCGTCTATGTGGCCGTCTTTGGTTTGGGCACGATCCTTGGGATGATGATCTTCGGCGGCATGATCAGCCTGCCGCTGCGGGCGTCGGCGGGGTTGCCCCGGCTCAATTCGGCGCTGCGATTCGCCGTCGGGCTGGGAAGCCTGGTGCTCGGGGCGACCATTATGATCGAGAACCTTCCCTAAAACATGCTCTCTTGACAGCAACGTACTATCCCCGTAATATTACGACTTAAATATCAGTCATGTTGCTTGAATCAAGGGGGACTTATGCGTAAATTGTTGCGTCGTTGGGGTTTGGTTTTTGTGATCTGCCTGCCGCTCTTTGCCATGCCGGTGGCGATAGCCGCGCCACTGATCACCAGTTCGCAGTTGGCTGATGGCGCCGTGACGCGGGCGAAGATCGCCTTTGGGGCGATCGATGGCGACCGGATCGCCGATCGGTCGATCACTCTGAAAAAGTTGGCCACGCTGACGGTGCTCACCGCTAATCTTGGGAACGGCAGCGTCACCACCGACAAGCTGAAAGATCAGGCGGTCACCACTCGTAAGCTGCGGGTTGGGGCGGTTCGCAAGCTCAAGCTGGCCTCCAACTCCGTTAATTCCCTGAAGATCATCGATTATTCCATCAAAAAAG
>CAXMSJ010000043.1:0-14521 GCA_964196305.1 uncultured Acidimicrobiia bacterium | reverse complement strand
CCTTGAGGCGCTCCATAACGTCCGGCATTGTTGTGTATTCCATCTCGTCGAGCGGCAGACGGGCCGGCTCGAAGGGTCCGTGACGGCGTAAATAGTCGGCCATGTCCAGAGCTTGGCGACGAGAATTGTCAAAGCTGGGATCATCAAACATATCGCGCGGACCAACCAGGTGTCCGTCAGCAATCTGAAATCCCAGCCCGACCACGCGCGGCGGACCGTCAAAGCGCGCCGGCGTGTCTTGCTTGGTGCTCACCGGCATCAAGGGCCCGTGACTAGAACCGCGCATCCAGCCAGCGACTATATGAGGCATTGAAAACGGCTCCAGCACCTCGCCGACTGCCGGCAGTCCACTCTGGCAGCGAACTATTAGGACCGGATCATCCTTCCCGATATACCGCCCAGCTATCAAGTTCAGCTTTTGCGTCGAGGAAGCGGCCGCCACTTCGCCGGTCTCTTTCGTGTAGACCTCGTTGACGACGAATCGCGACGGGGCACCAATAAAGACCAACATTTCATACATCTCTTCAGGACAAGAAAAAACGACCTTCTTGTTTTCAATTAGGTCGTCTACCCGAAGATTAAAACCCATGCTCATTTTCGGGTCGATTACCAGCCCAATGGTGTTAAAGGGATCACAGAACATCTTGTAGATCGGGTAGTTCCACGCTCCGGGCTCAGTCTTGTCGGCCAAAAAGATGAGGACCGGCTCGCTGGGCCGCTCAACAAAACTGAGTTCGGCCACCCCTGGACCCATGCCTTTGATGTTGCCCGAAAATCCATCCGCCAGCAGATCTTGACCGGCTCCGTACTGGTGTAGCTTCTTCGCTACCTCTGTTGCTTTTTCAAAGGTCTCCCAGGCAAACTGGTGGATTTCCTTGCTATCCGTACCCTTGCGGTGGGTCATGATGAGAGCGATATCGTCTCCAACCTTGGATCGACAAAAGTCGATGATCAGGCCGCTCGACTTAGCTTTGGCCAGCTCCTCTTCGGCCGCAGCCAGCAGCTCTGGATGGACGTCTGAGTGCCCGACGAACCCCCCGACATCAGCCTTGATAACACTGAGCGTCAGCTTTTCTTGCACCATCTTGTTGGCAAACCTCCTTGAACAATACCAGGCAACCAAACCCGAGGTCGTTAGAGATCTTTGAATGGGCGAACGGTCGCCTTGGTTTCCGCATTCTTGCGTGAAAATCATGGGACGGTTGCCGTCCCTGATGGCCCTATCTTAAACTCTTTGTTAAAGTGATGGCAAGGGCCGACGGCAAAAAGCGTCTAGCCTTGTCTTATGTTTTTGGAGGTGGCTCACTGCAAGAACAGACCCGACTGCCTTGGCATACTCTAGACCAGAGCTCGGCTCTTACTCGTTTGGAGTCGACCGCCAACGGGTTGTCGTCCAAAGAGGCCGCCGCTCGGGCAGAGCGCCATGGACCCAACTCCTTGGGAGAAACAGCCGGCACGAGTTTGCTCGGCATATTTCTCGCACAGTTCAAGGATTTTATGATCGGCGTTCTGCTGGTCGCCGCACTCATATCCGGCTTCATCGGCGAAGCCAAAGACACCATCGTGATCATTGTCATCGTCGTTCTCAATGCTGTTGTCGGCTTCGTGCAGGAATACCGCTCGGAAAAAGCCATGGAAGCCCTGCGGAACCTATCTGCCCCGCAGGCGACGGTCTGGCGCGACAACGAGGTCGCTGTGATCGATGCCACAGGGCTAGTGCCGGGCGATATCGTTAAGATCGAAGCCGGCGAGATAGTCCCGGCCGACATGCGCCTGCTGAACACAGCTGGGCTTCAGGTCGACGAGTCGACCCTGACCGGCGAATCTATGCCGACCTTAAAAACATCCGACCCGTTAGCGCCGGAAAAGCTGCCTCTTGGCGATCGGCTTAACCTGGTCTATTCCAGCACCATTATCACCGCCGGCCATGGTCGCGGAGTCGTTACAGCCACGGGAATCAACAGCGAGCTCGGCCGGATCGCCGAACTGGTGGAGGCGGGTGAGCCCCGCACCCCGCTGCAAAAACGCTTGGCTGGCTTCGGTCGAACGCTGGCCCTGGGGGTCTTGGCCGTCAGCGCCCTTGTTTTCGCAGCCGGGGTCGCCCGAGGGGAAGACCCGGCGCTGATGCTGCTAACAGCGATCAGCCTGGCGGTAGCGGCAATCCCAGAAGCCTTGCCGGCCGTCGTGACCATCTCCCTAGCCCTCGGAGCGCAACAGCTGGCCAAAAGCGAGGCGCTCATCCGACGCCTTCCAGCTGTCGAAACACTTGGCTCGGTCACTTTCATTTGCTCGGACAAGACCGGCACATTAACCAAAAATGAGATGACAGCGACCGAGGTCTTTATTGGCGACCGGTTGTTCAAGCTCGAGCCGGCATCGGGATCGTCGTTCCTCTTGGCCACAGCTGATGGCCGGAAACTCGCGCCATCGAGCCCTGAATTTGAACTGTTCTGGGCCGGTCTGCGTGGCTGCAATAACGCTATCGTCAAAGAGGGCGGAGAGGGCGAGCTCTCAGCCGTGGGAGAGCCTACCGAAGTGGCGCTGGCACTGGCAGCCAAGCAAGCGAAGGCCTCAGCCCCCGGCGTCAGAGTAGCGGAGCTACCGTTTAATTCTGAAAGAAAGCGGATGACGACTGTCCATGAGCGCCCCGCCGGTTTTGTTTCATTTACCAAGGGGGCCTTTGATGTCCTTTTTTCAAAGGTTGCATCGGTCTGGACGGGTGCGTCTGCCGTTTCGCTGACGGAAGCGGAGCGCCGGCGCGTCGAGGAGATCGCGGAGGCCATGGCCGCTGACGGCCTGCGCGTGCTCGCGCTCACCGGTCGTTTTTGGGATGAAAAACCTGAGATGAGCGAGACCGCCCTCGAAAACCAAATGATCCTCCTGGGACTAGTGGGATTGATGGATCCGGCTCGACCCGAAGCCGTCGAAGCCGTCGAGCTTAGCCGAGCAGCAGGGATAACGCCCGTAATGATCACGGGCGACCACCCGGCCACAGCCCGGCGGATCGCCCAAGACTTAGGGATCGCCACAGAAGAGGATGTGGTCGTAACCGGCGCCGATATCGAAGACCTTGATGGCGATCGCCTCCAGGCCCTGGTCATGGAGGCCCGCGTTTACGCGCGAGTCGCCCCGGAGCACAAGATCAAGATAGTCCAGGCCCTCCAGAACAACGGAGAACTTGTTGCTATGACTGGCGACGGCGTCAACGATGCCCCAGCGCTCAAGGCGGCCGACATCGGCGTCGCCATGGGCATCACCGGCACCGATGTCGCCAAGGAAGCCTCTGATCTGGTGCTGCTCGATGACAATTTTGCCACCATCGTTCGGGCGATCGCCGGAGGACGGCGCATCTATGACAACATCCGGCGCTTTATTAAGTACACCTTGACCTCAAATACAGCCGAGATCCTCGTGATGCTTCTAGCTCCGTTTATGGGCCTGCCCCTCCCGCTACTGCCTATCCATATCCTGTGGATAAACCTGGTCACAGACGGTCTGCCCGGTCTGGCTCTGGCCACTGAGGGTCCGGAGTCACGCCTGATGGCCCGGGGCCCGCGCAACCCGGCGGAGAGCATCTTCGCCAGGGGACTGTGGCAGCATATGATCTGGGTCGGGATCTTGATGGCCGGGGTATCCCTCTTCTCGCAAGCCTGGTGGCTGGAGAACGGCGGCGCGTGGCAAACCGTGGTCTTTACTGTGTTGGCCCTGTCTCAGATGGGGCACGCCCTGGCGGTGCGCTCGGAAACGGACTCCCTCTTCCGCCAGGGGCTCTTTACCAATAAGTTCCTAGTCGGTGCCGTCACGCTGACGCTGGCATTACAGATTGGCATCATCTATCTGCCCATTCTGCAGGGTCTCTTCCACACCGAGGCGCTAACCCCCCAAGAGCTGGGCGCAGTCCTGCTCTTGTCTACTCTTGTCTTTTTGGCCGTTGAGGGAGAGAAGCTCATCAAGCGGCGAAACTACCGTGTATAATCTTTGACGCGCTCGATATCCGCAACCCGGGCATCAAGAGGGGGGAACAAGCTCGTTGATGGAAATAGTTGATCTATTCTTACATTTAGATGAGTCTCTGAAAGGGATTATCCGGGACTACGGCACCTGGACATACCTGATTCTCTTCCTGGTCATTTTCATGGAGACCGGCTTCGTGGTCACGCCCTTCCTGCCGGGAGACTCTTTGCTCTTCGCCGCCGGCGCGTTCGCCGCTCAAGGCGCGCTTGATGTCGGGCTGCTTTTTGCCCTGCTAACCGTGGCGGCGATCCTGGGAGATACCGTCAACTATCAGATCGGCAGCTATATCGGTCCGCGCATCTTTGAACGCGAACGGATCCGCTTCTTGAAAAAAGAACACCTGGACCGGACCCATGCCTTCTACGAAAAACACGGGGGGAAAACGATAATTATCGCCCGATTCATGCCGATCATCAGGACTTTCGCTCCGTTTGTCGCTGGTGTAGGCAGCATGACCTACCGGAGCTTTCTCGGCTACAACGTCATCGGCGGTGTCATCTGGATAGCGCTATTCACGTTTGGCGGGTTCTTCTTTGGCAACATACCGATCGTGAAAAGCAACTTCGAGGTGGTCATCTTGGGGATTATCGCGATTTCGGTCTTACCTGCCGCAGTCGAACTTGTCCGCCGGCGGTCTCCGGTCGCCACCGGCGATTGATCTACGCTTCCGCTAGGGCCAATTCGACCAGAGACTCTACCAGTTCCTCGAACTCGATACCGGCAGCCCTGGCCGCCTCGGGGAACAAGCTGGTGGGAGTCATTCCCGGGATGGTGTTGATCTCCAGCATATAGGGAAGGCTGTCATCGGTGTCGACAATGAAATCCGCCCTGGAAAAACACCTGCACCCCAAGCCCACATGCGCCGCCACCGCAAAAGACTCAGCCTTCTTTACGACCTCTGGCGAGACCCGCGGGGGCAATATATGCTGGCTTTTTCCAGGAGTGTACTTCGCCTCAAAGTCATAGAACTCCCCGTCGGAGACAATCTCTATCGTGGGCAGCGCCCGGGGATTGTCCGTACCAAGCACAGCGGTAGTGATCTCTACGCCATCGATAAACTCTTCGGCGATCGCCTCTCCGAACTGCACAACATCTCGGACAGCCGGCTCTATCTCAGCCCGCTCTCTTACAATCTTCACCCCGATCGCGGAGCCAGTGGTAGCAGGCTTCACCACCATCGGCAGGCCCAGCGAGCCGATAACCCGCTGCACCAGCTGCTGAGAGCGCTCGCCGTCAAGCTCACGCGGACTGATCGGCAAATGAAACGGCGCCGGTATCCCCAGGGCGCTAAAGAGCATTTTTGAGCGAACCTTGTCGATACCCACAGCGCTGGCCAGAACTCCAGACCCCACGTAGGGAATCCCGATAATCTCTAAGAGCCCCTGGATGGTCCCGTCTTCACCGGGAGAGCCATGGAGAGCAATGAAAACAACGTCACAACCGCTAGCTTTGAGTTTTTCTCCAACATCCTTGTCGAGGTCGATCTTGACAGTCTCGTACCCTTTGGCTGTCAGCGCCTCGCTTATCTTGTCGCCAGTGATGAGCGATATATCACGCTCAACTGAGGAGCCACCCATCAAAACGGCCACTTTGGGCTTCATCCGCAATTCGCTTCTCTGTCTGCGTTCAAGCGCCGCTCAGGTTGTATTTCTTCAGTTCTTCTTTGAGTGCTCCGAGACGCTTGCGCACCTGCTTCTCGTGCGAACCGAGAACACCATCGAGCTTTCCAACAGCGAGATCCAGATTGTCGCGGGCGTTGTCGATCAGGTCTTGGGCGGATACCCGTAGTCCTTCCGCGCTGGATGCCAGGCGCCCTCTGGTTGACTCGCCTGACTCAGGTGCCAACAAAATACCGGCGATAGCCCCGACGGCAAGGCCGGTCAAGATACCAATGCCGAAATCCTGTAGTGAAAATTTACGGTCCACTGCTTACCTCCCAATCGGTTACCAAGAAATGATAACATAAGCCCTTGTGGCGCCAGCAACAATACTGTCTAGCGCGCCCGAAGCTCGCGCAGGGCGCTGACAACAGCTTCAACATCTCTATCGGTCGAAAAGAGCCCGGGGCTGAGCCGTAAAACACCGGTCTTTTCCGTACCAATTAGCGCGTGGACCTTTGGGGCACAAAGCCAGCCGGAACGGACATAGATTTCGTAATCCCGGTCGAGCCTCCCGGCCAGTTCGGCCGGCGACGCCCCCTCGACGACCAAGGAAACCACAGATGTGCGAGGTTCGCCGATCGGGGGGCCATAAACACACAGGCCCTCTATCCCAGCCAGGCCCTCTATCAACTGCTCTGTCCGCCGACGCTCTTGACTGCACACCTCTGCCACCCCTACGCCCAAAAGATAGTTCGCAGCCGCTCCCAGCCCGGCAAGACCGGGGGTATTATAAGTCCCGCTCTCATACCGATCAGGACGTCTTTGCGGTTGGGGGCCCATCGAGCCGGTTCCTGTGCCTCCGACTATAAGCTCTCGAATTTCAATCTTCGGGCTAACATACAGGCCGCCGGTTCCTTGGGGGCCCAGCAGTGACTTATGTCCTGTAAACGCCACCATGGCCAAACCGAGAGCCTCGATATCGAGTTCGATCGCTCCGGCAGATTGAGCAGCGTCAACCAATACGGGCACTCCGACATCGGTGGCGATCTCGACCAACTCAGACAGTGGCTGGATGGTGCCGAGTACGTTCGAAGCATGAGCCACAACGGCCAGTCGCGTGCCTGTCGTCAACTGCTTACGCCAGTCATCAAGATCAACGTAGCCACGCTCATCACATCGGGCAAGGGCCACTGAGACACCAGCCTCAGCTGCCAGTCGCCCCAACGGACGATAGACTGAGTTGTGCTCAACCCAAGTGGTCACCACCTTATCGCCGGGCCTGACCCAACCCTTGATAGCCAGGTTGAGCGCTTCGGTAGCATTGGCAGTAAAGATTACATTGGCGGGATCAGCCACCCCCAGCAGCTTAGCGAGGCCGCTTCGCGTCTCGCGAACGATGCGCCCGGCAGCCAGGGCTAGCCTGTGCTGGCCCCTGCCTGGGCTGGCGGCCAGATTGTTCAGACAGTCCGCCACAGCCTCAGCAACCTGCGGGGGCTTCGGGTATGAGCTAGCAGCGTTGTCTAGATAGATCACGATCCTGGTTGATCGGCTAGCTCGGCCAGCGCTTTCTCCAAGCGCTCGATATCTCCTGGATCGCTGATCTCCAGTTCGAGCTTGAGCTTGTCTCTCACTCGCCGAACTCTAGTTTTAATTCCCAGCTGCCGACCGAGCCTCCGAGCCAAGACCCGGACCTCCGGCGGAACTGGCACTTTTTTCTTGTCGCCCTGCTCTTTGGCCAGCCCCCACACTCTGACCAGCTCTTCTGTCCGTCGCACTGACAAGCTCTCGGTCGAGATGCGTTCAGCCAAGCGCAGCTGCTGCTCAGGCTCCGCCAGGCCCAACAATGCTCGAGCGTGACCGGATGAGAGACGATCTTCGAGTACCATCCGCTGGACTTCTTCGGAAAGATTGAGCAAGCGGAGGGTGTTGGCTATGGTCGCCCGGCCTTTCCCCACGAGCTCGGCCAGTTCCGCCTGCGTCAGCCCAAAATCATCTACTAAGCGCCTGAAGGCTCGCGCCTCTTCAAGGGCGTTTAGGTCTTGTCGCTGGATATTCTCTACCAGCGCCAGCTGGAGCGACTCTGCTTCAGAGCTCTTCTTAATTACAGCCGGTATGGCCGTCAAGCCGGCCTCCCTTGCCGCCCGCCAACGGCGCTCTCCGGCAATCAACTCGTATCCCTCGGACAGCGACCGAACAATCACCGGCTGAATCAAGCCGTGTCTGTCGATTGAGGCCGTCAGCTCCGCCAACGCGCGCTCTTCGAACTGTACCCGCGGCTGGCCTTTGTTCGGCCTGATCTGGTCGACCGGGAGCTCCTCGACCTCGATCTGGCCCGTCCCGAGGCTGGGAATAAGTGAGCCTAGGCCCCGGCCAAGTCCTCGCTTAACCACGTATCATCACTTCCTTTGCCAGGCTCCGGTAGGCGTGGGCGCCCTTACTCTTATTGTCATACTCGATAATCGGCAGCCCAAAGCTAGGGGCCTCACTCAAACGCACAGATCGCGGAATGATCGTTTTGTAGACTTGCCGGGTGAAATACTTGGTTACTTCATCGGCGACCTGCTGGGATATCTTCGTCCGGACATCGAACATGGTCATCACTACGCCGGCCACCTCTATCTGTTGGTTCAGGTGCTTTTTAACCAAACGCACACTCTCGATAAGCTGAGAAAGTCCCTCGAGAGCGTAGTATTCGCACTGGATCGGAATGATGATCTTGTCCACCGCCGTCAAGGCGTTGATCGTCAACAACCCCAGGGAGGGAGGGCAATCGATGATCGTATAGTCGAACCGGCCCGCTAGCGGAGCTAAGGCCGTACGCAAGAGCGTCTCCCTAGATATCCGCGGCACCATCTCGATCTCGGCCCCGGCCAGCTGAATCGTCGCCGGCGCCAAGGACAGCCCGCTGACTGCGGTGGATTCAACCACCTGCTCAAGCGGCTGATCGTCAATGAGCACATTATATATGCAGGCTTTTCGGTCTTGCCGACGCATCCCTAGGCCGCTCGTAGTATTAGCCTGCGGATCCAAATCTATCAACAAAACCTTTTTCCCGAGCGCCGCCAAACAGGCGCTCAGGTTGATCGCCGTGGTGCTCTTGCCAACGCCGCCCTTTTGGTTAACAACGGCCAATGACAGCGTCTCTTTTTTTTCTTCGTTTATCAGCTCTAGCCTCCCAGAGGGCGTTTTTTCGGGATGCCGGTCCGGCGCGGATACCGCGAATCCGTTGACGTGACTTTGACGACCGGGACGATCACCCGCCCCCGGCCCGACCAAGGCCCTCGTTCAGCCCAAATCGGCTCCAAGCGACTCCCGAGTCGAGCTGCCGCCTCTGCCCCGGCGGGCAGCTCGGCGCTAACGCCGGCGCCCTTCATGGCCAACAATCGACCACCGATCCGCAACAAGGGCATGCCATATTCTAACAAAACAGGCAGGGAGGCGACAGCCCGGACAAGCACAACATCCAAGGATTCACGCAGTTCGTCGTGTCGTCCAGCGTCTTCGACCCGCCCCTGGTAAACCTCAGCATTCATCAGGCCGAGCTCAGCCACAACGTCTCGCAAGAATGAGCTTTTCTTGGCATTAGCCTCGATCAGCAGGAGCTCCACCCCCGGAACCATGAGCTTAAGGGGTAGGCCTGGAAGGCCGGCACCTGTGCCAATATCTGCGATGCGACGGCCCGAGACTATCTCTCCGGTCGCCAGCAGAGCAGTGGCGTCAATCATGTCGTCCCATATCGTTTCGGAGCGCGCCCGAGACAAAAGATTAAATCGCTCATTGGCCCTGTTAACCGCGTTCCCATACCGCGTCAAGCCCCTGATCGCTTCGGAGTCCAAACGAAGCCCGGAGACGGCAGCCGCGTCAATCACCCGATCCATGGGGTCTTCCGTCATTCGGCGGCGCTCTGGGCGAGAAAGAGCATCAGAACTGAAATATCCGCCGGCGAAACGCCGGCAATCCGCGCCGCCTGCCCCAACGAACGGGGCCGGAGGCGATCCAGCTTAACCCTGGCCTCAGTTGACAGCGCTTTTATGCCAGCATAGTCAAGTTGAGGCAGAAGCGCTTCTTCCAGTGCGACTTGGGCCTTGATCTCCTTTTGCTGGCGCCTAATATAGCCCTCGTACTTGACCTCGGTCTGGACCTCTCGCCTAGCCTCGGGGGCAATCAGATTCAGCTCGGCCTCGGCTGCCAGCGACTCAATTGAGACTTCCGGCCTTTTCAACAGCTCTTTTGCGGTCACGCCACCAATTTTTGTCTTCTCTAAGCGCTCGAGACACTTGTCGATATCCCGTTGCTTCGCCTCAACCGCCCCTAACCGCGCATCCACCGCCAATCCCAGCCGGTGGCCCAGGGGAGTCAGCCGCAGATCCGCATTGTCTGAACGCAATATAAGTCGGTGTTCGGCTCTCGAAGTAAACATTCGATAAGGCTCATCGATCTCCTTCCGAACCAGGTCGTCGAGAAGAACCCCAATATACGCCTGTGACCTGGCAAGAACAACCGATGGCTTCCCGAGACAGAACTGCGCGGCATTGATCCCCGCCATCAGCCCTTGAGCCGCCGCCTCCTCGTATCCGGAAGTACCGTTGATCTGCCCGGCCGTGAACAACCCCGGAACAGCCATCATCTCCAAGCCGGCACTTAACTGGCCTGACAACACATAATCATACGCCACCGCATATCCTGGGCGTACCAGGCGAGCCTCTTCCAGGCCGGGCACCGACTGTATAACCTTCTCTTGGATAGCCACCGGCATGCTAGTCGTCAGTCCCTGCAAGTACATCTCGTCCGTCCGCCAGCCTTCGGGCTCAACAAAAACCGGGTGCCCGTCTCGCTCCGGAAAATTGATTACTTTCCGGTCAATCGAGGGACAATATCTTGGTCCTTTCGCGCTAACGCTACCGCTCTTGATCGGCGAAAGATGAATATTTTGTCGAATTATATCGTGCGTTTCCCTGGTCGTCCGGGTCAACCAGCATAAACGCTGTCGGCGCCCCGGCTTTCTCTCGGCCACAAACGAGAAGGACAGCCCCTCGTCATCACCAGGCTGGGCTGTCATGCGGTTAGTTTGACAGGTCCTCCCGGCCACTCTTGGCGGCGTCGCCGACTGAAAGCGCCCCAAGTCGACCCCCAGCCGCCCAAGCGCCTCCGACAAGGTAAAAGAGGCCGCCTCGCCAATCCGTCCTCCCGGCGCCGACAGCTCCCCAATCGTGGTCGTTCCGCGCAAGAAGGTGCCCGTTGTTACCACGGCTGCCGTCGCCATATACGTTCCGCCGTCAGCGGTGCCTACTTCTAACAGGCGGTCTCCGGCGCGGCTGATATCAACTGCCTCGCCTTGGCGTAACGTCAGTCGCTCCTGCTCTAAAAGCACTTTCCTCATCAAAAAGCTATAAAGGCGTTTATCCGCTTGAGCCCTGAGGGCCTGCACCGCTGGGCCCTTGCTGGTGTTGAGCGTCTTGATCTGCACCATCGCCCGATCGATCGTGCGACCCATCTGTCCGCCCAGGGCGTCGATCTCCCTGACCAGCTGCCCCTTGCCAATGCCGCCGATCGCCGGATTACACGGCATATGCGCCACCCTGTCAACTCTCAGCGCGAGCACCAACACCGAGCAGCCCATCCTAGCCGCTGCCAGCGCGGTTTCGCAACCCGCATGACCAGCGCCGATCACAATGACATCGTAGTCTGGTCGACGACCATGTTTCACGTGGAACACCTCCCGCCAACGCTCCCAACAAAGCTCATGCCGGGCCGGCCCAACAGCTCCCCGCGGCCGGACAGCTGTCCGGCCGCCAGCTCTAGGTATTTCACGGAAAACCCCGGCACAATGATCGGCAATCGTTCTCGTCCGGTGATCTGGCGAATCTGCTCTTCGTCCGGCGAGCGTCGGTAGTCCGCCATATAAGCGTAGAGCTCTACGCCCCGCCGCCTCATTGGCACCAAGACGAGCTCTGTGTCGCCCCGGCTCCCAGCCAAGTAAGGGTCTAGCCAGCTCTGGTGCCTCAGAACCGGAGAGGCGTTGCGGTGCGCGGCCTGAACCCTGACCCCCAGCTTGAGCACGGCTTCTGCGAGCCGCTCCGAGCCTGCCTCTCCCGGCCGACCCCCGGAACCACTGTCCTCGCCCGAAAGCCAGCGGCCTCCAAGAAAAGTGCCTACGGCAAGCACTACCTGCTTAGCTTTAAATGAGGCCCCCCATTTCGTCTTGATCCGCCAACCACTACTATGTTCCTCGAGATTCTCAACCGTGTCTTGGTAGATCACCAGTTGCTCTTGGGCCTCGAGCGCGTCCTTCCGGCGCCGCTGAAGCGTAGCCGTATCAACCCGCACAAGCTGCTCAGCGCCGGCCAAAAGAACGCCAAGTATCGCCGGCGCCGCCACTTCCGCGTCCAGTGATTGCCGCGCAGCAATCACTGGACCCCAGGCAGACAAGCCCATTGTATCCAGAGAGCTGGTCACGAGCAAAGTGGGTGCCCGCCTAGAGGCCGCTAGGGCAGCAGCAACGCCGGCGCCGCCGCCGCCGATGATAGCTGTCATATATTCTTCAGTAAAAAGACTCATTGTCTCCCCGGCAGATTATCCCGAAGCAAGAAAAAACGCCAAGATCATTTGCCGATACAAAACCGGCTGAATATGCGATCCAGCACCGCCTCGTCAACATCCTCTCCGATGAAGCGCGAAAGCCGGCGCACTGCTTCTTTTATAATCGGCGCGGCGACCTCTTCTCCAAAGCCGGTCAGGATAGCCTCCTTGGCCTCCAGCATAGCGGCGCGCGCGGCGCGCAAATCCTCGTGTTGACGCGCGTCTGCCACAATTGTCTCGCCCCCCTCTTGGCCGGCCGCTAAGCCTACGGACTCCCGTACGGCCTGCTCCAGCCGCTCCAACCCCAGGCCGGTTAACGCACAGACCCGGACAACGGGGGCCTCTCGCCACTCAGGAGAAAGCTGCTCACGACCAAGCACAGGCGAAAGGTCGGCCTTGTTAAAGACGATAATGATGTTTCTCTCTGGATCAAGGCGCAGTAGCAGGTCGTGGTCCTCGTCATGAAGGGGCTCGCTGCTATCCATGACAAGAATGATAAGATCGGCGGTGTCCATGGCAGCCCGGCTGCGCTTGATGCCCTCGGCTTCAAGGTCATCGAGAGGGTCCCTCCAGCCGGCCGTGTCCCGCAGTAGCAGCGGAGTGTCTCCCAGCAACACCGTGGCCTCGACAATATCACGAGTCGTTCCTGGCTGCGGGCTGACTATCGCCCGGTCTTCTTTCGCCAGCACATTCAACAAGCTCGACTTTCCCACGTTTGGCCGCCCCAACAGGGCCGTACGAATACCGCGATCATAGATACGACCACGCGTTGCTGCCGTCATTAGAGCCGAGACGCGCCCGATTGTCTCGTCTAGCTCTCGTTCAATGTGTGGGACGTCTATAGTTTCGATGTCCTCGTCGGAAAAATCTACGGCGGCCTCCAGCAGGGCCACTGTTTCCAGCAGCCTCTCTCTCGCGGCCGCCACCTCCCGTCCGAGGTGGCCCTCGGCTTGATGGGCGGCGGCCCGGGCGGCGGTATCGTTCGTAGCTCGAATCAATGAGCCAACCGCAGCCGCTTGAGTCAAATCAAGCCGGCCGGACAAGAACGCGCGCCGGGTAAACTCCCCGGGCTCAGCCAAACGCGCGCCCTGCTCAAGCACTATCTCCAGCAGGCGCCTTAGAGACGGCATCCCCGAATGGACGTTTATCTCGACAACGTCTTCCCGGGTATACGACCTCGGCCCGCGCATGATTGAAAAAAGGCACTCGTCCACAGGCAGTCCGCTTACTGGGTCATATATTCTGGTGTGGAAAAATGAGTGGGAGGGCCGTTCGGCCAGGGTGTTTCTATCCGCCGCCAGCAGGGCAGCCCCCACATCCAGCGCCCGAGGCCCGCTGATCCGAATGATCCCGATGCCACCCATGCCAATGGGTGTCGAGATGGCCGCGATTGTATCGTTCTCAAGCATACTGGGGTGGGCGAAATTCCGCCCGCAGGAGCGCCTGTCTAATCCGCTTCCGCCGGCTCGATGACAACATAGCGCTCTGGCTCGAAGCCCTCAGAGATGGTGGTGACACCCTCAGAGTCCCCGACAGCCATATGCACGATCTTTCGCTCCATGGCGCTCATCGGCCGAAGCGCGATGGCTTCCCGACCGGCAAGCACCTTCCCGACCGTCCGCTCAGCAATGTCTCTGATCTCTCGTTTTCTGCGAGCCCGGTAGCCCTCTACGTCCACAATCAGTCGAACCGACGCCTGAGCTCTCTTGTTCACGATCGATCCCACCAACACCTGCAGGGCGTCGAGCGTCCGCCCATGGTGTCCGATTAGCCATGCTAGCGACTCTCCACTGATCGCGATCCAAGTATCGCCATCTTCCACATAGGTCTCGATAGAAACATCGGCCCCAAGGCTTTCCGCCAGTTCGCTGACGACGGTCTCGGCTAAATACGCATCATCTTTGATCGTAACAATCACCCGCGCCCGGCCTTTTCTCAGACCGAGCAAGCCCCTGTTCGCCTCTTCGATGATCTCAATTTCCACTTCATCGAGGCCCACGCCCAACTCTACCAGGGCCGCGTCAATTGCCTCTTGGGCGCTATCGCCCTCGGCTTGAACGGAAGTTCCCACCTTAACCCCCTTCAGTCACTGCGGACGCAGTGCGGACTGTTACATACTGCTGCCCGATCGTCCATAAGTTCGTCACTACTAAATATAGCACCACTCCAGCCGGAAGGGTCCACCCCAACCACGCCATGAAGAGACTCATGAAAAGCATCATCCGATCTTGTTGCGCATCGGCGCTCATCATTTTGGACTGCCAATAGGTGGTGCCGATCATGAACACGGCGAGCAGAAGATAGGGGGCAGTCCCCAAGACAGTCAG
>CAXMSJ010000042.1:0-6556 GCA_964196305.1 uncultured Acidimicrobiia bacterium | reverse complement strand
ATCATCGGGGGCACGGCCGGCGGGCGAAAACTACATGTTCCGCTGGGTCTGGCTACCAGACCTACGTCTGATCGGGTCAAGGAGAATCTTTTCAATATTATCGGCGCACAGGTGGATGGGGCGGCGGTACTCGATGTATACGCCGGCACGGGTGCGCTGGCGATCGAAGCCCTCAGCCGGGGGGCCGGGCGGGCGTTGTTGGTGGACGATGCGTCTTCGGCCGTTGAAGTTATCGAGCAGAACTTGAAGACCATCGGTTTTAAAGAGCGGGCCAGGGTCGAGCACATCCGAGCAGAAATTTCTCTCAAGGCGCTGGTCGAACAAGGCAAGCGATTTGATTTGATTTTCCTCGACCCCCCTTATAGAATTAACCCAGTTGAGCTGGAGCTGGTAGTGCGGTTTGCGGCCCGCCTGCTTTCCGAGAGGGGTTTGGCGGTTTTAGAGCACCGCTCGACGCAGGATATAGCTGATTTGGGTGCCTGGGTAACCGTCTGTGACAGCAGGGTTTACGGTGATACCGGCCTAACTTTCTTCAAGAGGGGGGAGGACTAATGCCGATAGCCATATGCCCTGGCAGTTTTGACCCGATTACGCTTGGACATCTTGATATTATTGAGCGTTCCACGTATATTTACGACAAGGTGGTGGTCGGCATAGCCGACAACCCGGTGAAGCAGACACTTTTCAGTCTTGACGAACGAGTCGATATGGTGGCCGAAGTTGTGGTCGGGCTGAGAAATGTGACGGTAGCGCCCTTCGGGGGACTGCTGGTAGAATTTGCCAAAGACAACGGGGCTCAAGTAATCATAAAAGGACTAAGGGCGATTTCTGACTTTGAGCATGAGTTTCAAATGGCTCACTTGAACAAGAAGTTGGATGGATCGGTGGAGACTGTATTTATGATGGCCAGCCCCGAGTACATGTTTTTGAGTTCCAGTGCAGTTAAAGAGGTCGCTATGTTCGGAGGCGACCTTAACGGACTGGTAGCGGGGGCGACAGCTCTGCGCCTCGAGCGCAAGTTGCAGAAGTAAAGGAGAGCCGCGTGGATATCTTGGCGCTGATAGATAACTTGGAAGATCTGGTTGCAGAAGGTAAGAAAGTACCGCTGACTTCTTCGGTCATGGTTAACGAGCAGAAAATATATGACACCATTGACGAGATTCGCAGTAGTTTTCCCGACGAAATCAAGCAGGCCCGCTGGATCGTCAAGGAGCGCCAGGAGATGCTTGATGAAGCTGAGAAGGAGTCTTCGCGTCTAGTGGATGAAGCCCGGTCGGCTGCTCAAGAGAGTGCGGCCGATACGGAAGTCGTGAAGTTGGCGGAAGAACAGGCGATAAACGTTCTAGAAGATGTCCGAGCGAAAGAGCGTGAGATCCGTCTCGGTGCGGAAGATTATGCCGACGAGATGTTGGCGAACCTCGAGGTCAATTTAGGAAAGCTGTTGACAGCCGTGCAGCGCGGTCGGGATCGCCTACAGGGAAAAGCGGCCGAGCAGACTCAGGCCTGAGCGTGGTCACCTCAAGAGTACGCTTATGAGCACCGCCCGGTTCAGAGTTGCGCAACTATTAGACAACTACGAAGATGAGCTAGAAGTTTCCGGGGCGGTTGACCTTGAGTCAACCAAGCTTGGCGGCGAGACTATCGAATTCCCCGATCCATTCACTTTCACAGCCAGACTGTCACACGCCGGTCGAGGGATTATCGTTCGCGGGGAGACCGAGGGGCCGGTTAGGCTGCGTTGCGGACGCTGTCTCGAACAGTTCGCTTTTGTCTTGAAGGCCTCTTTCGAGGAACTGGCTGTCTTTGTAGTTGATGACGAGGAGGCTGACGAGGACTTCGCTGTCATTGAGGAGCAGATAGACTTGGCTCCGATCATCTATCAGAGCGTGATGCTGGAGCTCCCCATGAGACCGCTCTGTCGTGAGGCGTGCGCTGGTATCTGTGCCGGCTGTGGTAAGAACTTGAACGATGAACCGCACGTGCATCAAGAAGCGCAGGTGGACGAACGGCTCGCCCCTTTAATGGAGTTCTATAAGAGAGAAGGCGGAAAAAAAACGTGATGCAATTATTAAAACAGCTGGTTATTTTAGGTTTGGTCATTACTCTGTCCTTGGGGGCGGTGGCTTGCGGTCGGAGTGCCGAGCCGGAAGGGGCCGCTAAGCCCGGGGTTTCCCAGGAAGGCGACAAGATAAAGATAAAAGGGGATCAAGGCGAGATCGTGATCGATCCCGAGGGCGCCGAACTGCCGGATGAGTGGCCGAGTGATCTGCCGTCTTTTCCGAAAGCCAAAGTGACTAATACTATCGTGGGTGCTGGAGCTGCCAATATGCTCATGGCCGTCTTTGAGACTGGAAAGTCAGTGGCTCAAGTTAAAGACTTTTACGCTGAGCAACTGCCCGAGAACGGCTGGGAAGTAACCTACCAGGCGGAAGTGGGGAGTGGCTCGGTGATTATTACGGCAAAAAAAGACGCTCGGGTCGCTTCGGTCTCGGCGGCAAAAGATCCTGAAGGCGGAAAGACCATCATCTCTATCAACCTTGCTGCCCAATAATAAGCAGCTAAAGCCGTAAGCTCCTCACCCGCATCACCCAAAAATACCTGTATTTTTGACCCCAATCTGTATTGCGCAAATGGCATGTCTTTGGTATGATTTACGTGTTCAGGCAAGCATAAGAGAATAGTCATCGAGATGTCGTTAGTTGACCCCGGTGGGCTTGCTTAAATGCCTGCGGGGGTTTTTGTCGTCTTGAGGGAGCTATATGGGTAAATCAAAGAAGAACAAGAACAAAAATACAAACAGAAAATCGCCGCCAAAGAAGGCTAAGGCGGTACAGGGACAGGCCAAGATCAGCTCAGCGACGATTCTCATCGGAGCACTGCTGCTGATAATGATCGGCGGCGGGGTGGCGATCACCCTGAGTGGGAATTCCGGCAGTGGAGAGCAGGTGGCCAAGGCTGCTCCGGCTGTGACGACAAACCGCGCATCTATTAGTGATCCGGTGGACTTCAGTCAAGGGCGGGTGGACATGTCGCCGATCGAATACACAGTCGAAGGTGACTCCGTCAAAGTATCCGTCGCCGAAGTTGTAGCGAAAAAGCTAGTTAGTTTTGCTTTTCTCTCCCCTGAAGTCAGAATCGAAGACCGGAACTTTGCCGGTCGACCTGAATTGCCGATGATGGCCATGGTTAGCCCTTCCGGTAAACTGACTGTCGGCGTCAGCTATTGTGAACCATGCCGCGGGACGACATTTCACACTGAAGAAGACGGGACGCTGACGTGTAACTCCTGCGGGACGAAGTGGGACGCCGAGACCCTGGAGGCTCGCTCAGGGGCATGTGGGGCTTATCCGCCTGATGAGATCGAAGTTACGGTGGAGGACGGCCAGGTTTTGATACCCAAGAGTACGCTGGAAAGCTGGGAACCGAGGGCGGAGCTATAAAGATGGTCTGGCGGTCGTATTTCAAACGGGTCTTTCCGGTGACTGTAGTCGCGATTGCGCTAGTCATGATCGCGGTGGGACCAGCAGTTGCGTCAGAACCGGTTATCGACGAGATGACGGTCAGCATTATGCCTGAATATGACGATCCACGGGTCTTGGCGGTCATGGAGGCCAAGCTCGCTGCTGAGGTCGCGCTGCCGTATACGGCTGAATTCTTGGTGCCGATCAGCGCCGCTAATCCCGAGATCGGGATGGCCTGTGAAGTCCCGGAAGGTCAGGGACACGTCTGCAAAGCTTATCAGACCAAAGAGGTCGGTGACTTCAGGTCTGTTTCCTACCAAGTCAATCAAGCGCAGAACCTGTTCTTCGAGTATTACTGGGATCCATTTACCGGGGCGAGCGTTGATGCAAAAGGACGTAAGTCTTTCAAATATGAGTTCAAGGCGCCCGAGGTGATTAAGTCTTTGAGCATCGGTATTCAGGAGCCGCTCAAGGCGGAGGAATTTAGCCTTGACCCTGCCCCCGCCGAGACGGTACGCGATTCCGACGGCCTTAACGTCAATATTTATAATTTGTCCGATGTGCCAAAAGGCGAAGTGATCACGATTAATGCCAATTATGTCAAAACTGACCCGGCGGTATCCAAGCCCCGCTTGAACCCTGGAGCTCCGGTGGCGGCCGCGACCATCGGATCGGCGGTTTTAGAGCGGGGGCCGCTTCAGCAGCAATTACTGCTATTTATAGGCATGTTCTTGGCTGCCATGGGGGCGGTCATCTTCTGGCGCCGGATGGCGACGCCGGCTCCGACCGAGGTCAAGCCGGTGGGCAAAAAGAATCTTGGTCAAGCGTGTCCCGCCTGTGGGAGCGCCTTGAAGGGTAGCCCGCGGTTCTGCTCAAATTGCGGGGAGTCGGTGTGAGCTCCCGAAAAAAACTGGTTACAGTTGTCGCTGCGGTCGTAGTGGCCGTTTTGGGCCTAGGTGTTATTATATTGCGAGGCAGTCCTGGGAACTACTGGCTGACCCCGGATGAATTCTTGAGTCGAGCTGACAGAGCGAGTGTCGGAGCGAGAATTGGCGGACGAATAGTCGCCGGTTCACTGCAGACGGACGATCGCCTGGTGGTGTTTGATATCAAGGCCGCTGGAGAGAAGAGAGCGCTCCCGGTTGCGTACTTCGGGTACGTGCCGGAGAACTTCTCTGATCTTAGCGAAGTAATAGTGGAGGGTGCTTGGCGGGATGAGGCGTTTGTGGCCGACAAGATTCTCGTCAGGTGTCCAGAGAACTACCTGCCTGAGAAAGCGACAATTGCGGCCTATAAGGCCTTGGGCATACAGGGCGCGCTCTATCGATAACAGAGACCAGCAAAGGAGTGAGAGATGAATAAAAAGAAAGCCAAACTATTGATCGCGTTGGTGGTGGTTATCGGCGGGATTGGAGCGCTGGTAGCGACCTCGATGAGCAGCACGCTGACCTACTATATGACGCCGAGCGAACTACTGACTAAGGTGGCTGATGACGGCGAGTCGGTCTATGGGGAGCGGGTTCGCGTTGGTGGTACGGTTATCACCGACACGACGAAAGGCAAAGCCTCGACGCGCAAATGGGAGTTTAAGATCACTGACTCTGAAAGTGAGAGCGAGATGATACTAGTCTCTTTAAAAGAGACGGTTCCGTCGAATCGAATCACCGTTAAGTATAATGGCATATTGCCTGATACCTTCCAGGATGGCGTGATCGCGATCGCTGATGGCACTCTTGACGAGAATGGTGTTTTCACGGCTGATTCCATCCTGGCCAAGTGTCCATCCAAATACGAACCGACGGATGAGCAGCAAAAAGATATGGCGGACAAGGGCAAGGCCGACAAAGAGGCCAACCGTGATGCCGGTGACAAAGTCATCGAGCAAGACACAAAATAGTAAAGCGAAAGGCGGGTCTCTAAAGATTTAAGATGGCGAATATTGGTTATTATTCACTCGTAGCTCTACTGGGAACGGCGCTCTATGCGACGGTGGTGTCGGCGTGGGGCAAGATAACGAACCGTAAAGAGATGATTATCAGCGGGGAGAGAGCGGCCCTGGTCTCCGGCGTGCTCTTGATCTTTTCCGCTATTGCTCTCTTTTATTCATTTCTTGCTCGCGACTTCTCTTTGGAATATGTCTATAACTATTCCGACCGGTCGCTCTCTTTTATTTATACGATCTCCGGTTTCTGGGCCGGTAACGCCGGGTCGCTTTTGATGTGGGCAGTTTTTCTCGGCGTCTTTCAGCTGATCCTGATCTTGCAGAACCGGCGGAAGAACCGCGACATGATGCCATGGGTGATCACGATCATGTCGGTGCAGGTTACTTTCTTCGCTTTTCTGCTCGTTTTTTTAGATAGCTCAAATCCCTTTGCATCAATAGTTCCGAAGCTGGGCTATGTGCCGACGGATGGGCAGGGCCTCAACCCGATGCTTCACAACCCAGGCATGTATCTCCACCCACCAACAACATATCTAGGATACGTTGGCTTCGCGGTTCCATTTGCTTTTGCCATGGCGGCGCTGATCACGGGGCGCCTAAGTGATATATGGATCCGCTCGACTCGCAGATGGACAATTTTTGCCTGGTTCTTCTTGACCCTGGGCAATATCGTCGGTGCCTGGTGGGCTTATTATACGCTTGGTTGGGGTGGCTATTGGGCTTGGGATCCAGTCGAAAACTCGTCTTTCATGCCCTGGCTTGTCGGGACCGCCTATCTCCACTCAGTGATGATCCAAGAGAAGAAAGGTATGCTGAAGATCTGGAATATGTCGTTGATCATCATGACCTTCGGCCTAACAATTCTCGGCACATTGATTACCCGGTCCGGCATTATCAACTCGGTGCACACTTTCTCCAGTTCTGGTCTCGGCCCATACCTCTTTGCTTTCTTTTTGCTGTCGGTGGGCGGTGGCTTTGCGCTACTCATCTATCGCTTGCCGGACCTTAAAACTGAGAACGAGTTGGATTCTATTATTTCGCGCGAGAGCATGTTTCTATTTAATAACCTGATCTTGCTCGGGATTGCCTTCACTACACTGTGGGGGACAGTCTATCCGTTTATCTCTGAAGCTGTCCAAGGGGTCAAGGTCAC
>CAXMSJ010000041.1:0-9057 GCA_964196305.1 uncultured Acidimicrobiia bacterium | reverse complement strand
GATTCCGACCAGAACAGACTTATCTGATCAGCAGCCGGCGTGAACCCAACCACCGTCACGCTGGTCGGCGGAGTTATGTCCGGCGTCACGGTCGCCGGCGGGATTATGTCCAGCTTCGTCGCAAAGCCATCGCCGCCGCCGCCGTAAGTAGCATCAAACACCCCGCCGGTCGTCGGGAAACCCGCTGAAGAAGTGTAGCCCGCCAGATAAACGTTGCGGCTGGTATCTAGGGAAATCGCATAACCATATTCTGTAACGGTACCCCCTAGGAATGTCGAATAAAGCAGGTCCGCAGGTCCGGCTCCGGCCATCGAGAGCCGCGCCACAAAAGCATCGCTCCCACCGTTGTGAGAGAGATCGTACGCCCCAGCGGTAGCGGGAAAACCGGCACTCGCCCGCCCCGTGATATACGCGGTCCCCGACGAATCAAGGGCCACTGCTAGACCATTGTCGGCGCCACTGCCGCCAATAAAAGTGGAATAAACAAGATCACCGCTGCCGCCTCCGGCTGGATCCAGCCGGCTGACATACACATCGGTACTGCCGCTATGCGTGGTGTCATAAGCACCGGCGGTAGTTGGAAAATCAATACTAGACGTCGTGCTGCCGGTCACGACCATATCCCCGCCATCGAGAGCCACGGAGACAGCTGTATCCGCCCCGCTGCCGCCAAGATACGAGGAATAGCTAAGATCAGCCGCCCCGCCGCCGGCTGGGTCAAGTTTGACGACAAAGCCGTCATTGGGAGCACCGCCATAGACAGTGTCATAGGCCCCGGCAGTCGTCGGGAAAGCAGCGGATGAGGTACGCCCGCTCGTATGGACCACGCCCGCGCCATCGAGCGCCAAGCTAATCGCGTAGTCTTCGGAAGCCCCGCCGACAAAACTGGAATACAGGAGATCTCCAGCCCCGCCGCCGGCCGGGTCGAGCTTAGCAATGAAAGCGTCGTAATCGCCATTTTGGGTGGTATCGTACGCTCCGGCAGTAGTGGGGAAGTCGCCCGAGCGGGTGCCGCCCACGATATGCGGCGTGTCGGAATCATCAAGCATAATGTCGTTGCCGTATTCGATATCCGCACCGCCCAGATAGCTGGAATAAATAAGATCGGAAACTCCGCCACCGGCCGGATTGAGCTTAAAAACAAAAGCATCGTAAGCGCCCCCGCCGTAGCTGGTGCTGTAGGCTCCGGCGGTGGTAGGAAAATCCGCCGAAGCAGTCTCGCCGGTGACATACGCAGTGCCGCTGCTATCGACCGTCACCGCCCAGCTCGACTCACTGGCGCTGCCCCCGAAATAGGTCGAATAAAGGATGGTTGAGCCAGTAGGGTCGATCTTCATGATGAAGCCATCTTTAGCGCTAGCGGCGACATCGTATGCCCCAGCAGTAGTCGAGAAGCCGCTGGTGGAAAACGTGTAGCCGGTGACATAGTAGTTATTGCTGCCATCAAGGACAGCGTCAAAGACCCAGTCGAGTGAGGTGCCGCCCACAAAGCCCGAATAAGTCAGAGTCGGGTCGATAAATAGCGGTTGCGAACGATCGTAGCTGGGGACTGAAAACCCAACGACCGAGCCGTTTACCTTAAATGTAGCTTCCCGCGGAACTTTCCTGGACCCGACCATCTGGTAGACGACCGGCTTGTTATCTATCAGATCACCCCAGGGCGTGCCGATCCGCAGATCGCCTTCTTTGTCCAAAGCCAGCGAATCCGCCCCCGCGTAGCCGAGGCGAATGCTGCTGATGTCGGCGCCGGGAGAGACCAGGAACTCGTACTTTATCTTGCCGTCGTCACCGGCGTAGGTCAGGTTGATCCCATCGTATATGCCTTCATAAGTGACTTGATCATAGGTGGAGACATTAGTCACCCAGCCCTTTGGGTCACTGCCGATGAAATAGTTGGCTTCTCCTGGCTGCTTGTCTCCGCTAAAGAGCGTGGCGTCGGGATTGGCTCCGAGAAAACGGACTTTAAGAGCGTAGGCTTCTCCTAATGCTTTGCCCGTCTCCAATTCACCGGATCGCATCAACTCTCCCGGCTTTTCTCGGGGTTGATCGACGCGCAAAAAAGCGTAAGTGACTTCAGTCTGCGAAAGGTAGAAACTATAGTCGGCGCTACTGGAATAAAATTTGATGCTCTCGTCGATCTGACCTTCATTGGGCAAGAAAGCCACCGGGATCCGCGGTAATTCCACGGCCGCCTCACGCGGCTCGCTATCCGGTGACAGCTGAGCAAGTACCCCTGACATCACCGCCGGGTCCGGCCTGGAAACCATAGTGAGGAGTCCGAGTAAGAGAAGAGCAACCAAGATTAATTTGCTCTTCCCTACAGTCCAGTCCAACATTGTTTTACTCTACTTCAAACTGCGCCATCATGCCGGCATCCTCGTGCTCTAGCATATGGCAGTGGTACATATAAACGCCTTTTACGTTTTCAAATCTCATGATAAGTTCGGCGGTCTCGTCCTTATGCAGCAAGATAGTATCTTTCCACCCACGTTCATTTTCCGGCGGCAGCCGGCCGTTTCTAGAAAGTATCTGAAAATGGACGCCGTGGAGATGAATAGGATGCTCGCTCAGATACTCTCCGGGGCCGGAAGGATTCTTGAGCTCCCAGATCTCTGTCTCCTGGCGCTTAACGGATTCATCGATGCGTTCAATATCGAACAGCTTCCCATTGATCGTCAGTCCGCGCTCGGAAATGCCGCCGGCGCTTCTCATGACAAACGTTCTCTTTCTCACTGCGGCCGACCGCGGAATCCGCGGGACGTCGCCGATCTTCGCCGGGATAACCGTTTCGTCCTTGACCTCTTCATCAACGACAAAACGCATGATGTCGAAATCTGGATCCGTCAATTTGATCGAGTCTCCGACCGAATGTTTTGAAAAATCGACGATCACCTCGGCCCGCTCGCTCGGCGAAAGCTCCAAAGTCCGCAACGTCACCGGCCGGTTGAGAAGACCGCCATCGGAGGCGATTTGCACAAAGCGTCTCCTATCGCTTAGCAACAGCCTGTAGACACGGGTATTCGATCCATTTAAGATTCTGAGCCTGGTTTTAACCGTCCCGACTTTCAGGGTGGGAGTGATCTCACCGTTCACTAGGATCTGATTCCCGAACATACCGTTATCGCTGAATATGACACTCGTTTCATATTCCAACTGCCCCTGCTCCGAAAAGCTGCGGTCTTGGATCACCAGCGGAATATCATTCTTCCCGTACTCTTTGGGCAGATCAAGGCCGAGCGAGCGATCGTCATCCAAGATAAAAAAGCCCGCCAAGCCCCGATAAACCTGCCGGCCCGTCTGTCCCTCTGGGTGGGGATGATACCAAAGCGTAGCCGCCTCCTGGGTAATGGAAAAAGACGGCGACCATGACTCGCCCGGGGCGATCACCTGGTGCGGCCCACCGTCTTTGGGCCCGGCCACGTGCAGTCCGTGCCAGTGCACCGTGGTGGAGGCATCCAGCGCGTTGTTTACGCGGATGTTGACCTGCTCGCCCCGGCGCGCCCGAATAGTCGGCCCGAGGAAATCGCCATTATACCCGAGAGTCCGCGTCCGCTTTTCCGCGAAAAAACTCTTTTCACCATTTTGCGCCGTGATCTCGAAATCGGCGATATCCTTACTTTTGTTCGTATCTTCCAGCAGCGGGGGGATCGGCAGAGACCGGGCGAACTTTTCATCTTCCAGAGCCTGCTCGGCAGAATCAAGCATACCCCGACTCGCCAGGAACGAGGACAGAACGACAACTACCAACACTCCGAAGATCAGCACCAGGCGTAGGCGAGATCGATCTCCCCATCTGGCCGTGTTGCTCATCATCTTTTCGCCTCACTTCACTTTATATTTAGCGACTTTACCGACGTCCTCGTTCCGCACAGCCGCAGTGATCAGCGACCCGTCATGGTCGTGCTCTTCCTCATGGATTACGGCGTGGTCATAGAGCCACTGCCTAACCGCTCCGTCGCTAAAGGGTATTTTTAATCTTACCCGAACTGTTAATTTTTCAGCCGCAGCGGTGGTGCCTTGGAGCAACTCCTCGATCCCCTCGCCATCGATACTAGAAACAACATACGCCGATGGCCGGGAGGCCAAGAACCTTTTAGTGTCTTGGTCGATAAGATCCGACTTGTTATAGACGATCAGTTTTTCAATCGCCCCGGCGCCAATCTCCTCAAGCACCCGGTCAACCGCCCGGATGTGCTCCACCAAGTCGGGCTCGGTAGCGTCTACCACATGCATCAGCAGATCCGCCAAGACCACTTCGTCCAAAGTTGACTTAAATGTCGCCACCAACTCGTGCGGCAGCTTATTAATAAACCCGACCGTGTCGGAAATGACTATTTCCTGTCCCCCCGCCGGCCCCAAGCGACGAGTCGTCGAGTCCAGAGTAGCAAAGAGTTGATCGGCAATAAAAACGTCGGCCCCGGTCAGCCGATGCATCAAGCTCGATTTACCCGCATTCGTATACCCCACCAACGCCACTGAAAAAACCGGTTTCTTCTTCCGGCGAGTCCGCTGCAACCGCCGCGTTTCCGAAACATCAGCCAACTCTTTCTTTAGTTTCGACACCTTACGCCAGATATGCCGGCGGTCCGCTTCCAGCTGAGTTTCACCTGGGCCCCTGGTCCCAATACCGCCGCCCAGACGCCCCAAGTGAAGCCACATGCCCTTGAGCCTGGGGAGAAAATAGTTAAGCTGGGCCAACTCAACCTGCAGCTTGCCCTCAGCAGAATGCGCATGCAAAGCAAAAATATCCAGAATCAAAGCAGTGCGATCGACGACTTTACACTTCATTAATTCCTCCAGGTTGAGCTGTTGCGAGGGGCTTAACTCGTTGTCGATCACCACCGAATCAATCTGTTCAGATTTGACCAGTTGGGCTATTTCATCCGCTTTGCCCTTGCCAAGAAAGTACTTAGTATCCGGCTTGGGTCGCGCCTGAGAAAATCTAGCCGCCACCCGACCGCCGGCTGTATCGACCAGACGGGCCAATTCATCGAGTGAGCGCTCAGCCGAGTGCGCTGTCTCGCCGGGCAGCGCCAAGCCCGCTATTACTACTTTTTCTTGTTGTTGGTCCAAGGTCATCCGCTGTCAGTGTTCCTAAAATTCATCCCGAATTCTTCGGAGATTTCAGCTAGCTTCTTATCGAATGTCAAAATCGGGGTCCCTGTTAATAGGGCCGACGCCAACAGATGGACATCAATATATCCGATGCCTCTATTCATCAATCGATGATCGTCAATAAAGTCCATAACCTCTTCGTGCTTGGCAACGGTTGACGCCGGAATAGCCTGCAGGAGCGAGAGTATTTCATCTCTATTCTTTAGACCGCCACAAGCCAGTTCGCCAATAATAAATGGATGACAGGCCACTTCACCATCATTTAATAAAGCGGCTAACCCTGGGTGACCGGCCCGCAAATGATCGACCCAAACCGACGTGTCCACGAGAACCACCTATACTGCCTCGGCCCTTCGTCGAGAAATTGATTTCAATTCTTTTTCCGTGCCACCCAGTTTCGCCAGACGAATACTGCTTTCCCTGGCAATCAGGGCTTCGAGCCCAAGTCTCACTAATGATGTCTTCTCTCGAACACCCGTCAACCCTGACGCCTTCGCAATCAGCTCATCTTCAATATTTATCGTTGTCCTCATAACCCCCACCTCGCATACTTATTATATGCATTAGTATGTATGTTTTCGACATACGTTGTCAAACATCTTTTGTTTAGCTCTTCGTTCAGGGGCTCGGGCTAACTAATGGACGGCAATATTGCCGCCATCGATAAAGCCGGAGACAATTGTTAGCCCATAAATACTGAGCTCAAAGAAGTCTTTTCCTTTTCCGGGGGTACCATTATCAGAAACCAGCAACTCGAACGAGTAGCCACTCACTCCATTGACACTGGCCTGGCCTTGGAGAAAAGCTAAATTATCCGACGAAACTACCAGCCAGTTGAAGCCCTCCGTGCGGATATTGAGATCTGATTCACCGCTTCTATCTACCAGCTGCAGCTGACCGAGCGGCACCTCACTGTCTTTCGCATACTTAGCCGAGAAGCCAAAGCTTACCTTTTCGCTGTCGTCCGTTAGCCACCCCCGACCACTGACATTGAGGCCATCAATCGCCTCCCAGATAACAAAAGGAACGTCGGTCGACGAACCGGCCAGGTGACTGCCACCGGCAAAATCCGCCTGCAGCTCGTAAGGACCGGCGGGTAAAGAAACGAGCGTCGATACTTCTGCCTGGCCATCTGCATCCGTAATCGCCGTGGCTACTTGCGTTCTAGCGCCGTCTGATAACGTAAAAATAACTTTATTGCCGCTTAAATCGCCAGCCGGCGCCTCGGTTTCCAAGAGTTCGGCTTGGAGAATTGCGGTACTATTTCTTTGGCTAATAGTCTCGCCGGTGTAGCTCAGGAACGTGTCTTCTTTGGATGGTTCCGGTACAGGCGGAGGATCTTCCTCTCCGTCGGGGTCAGCCGGCGGCAAAGGTTCCTCGTCCCCATCACCGATCACGCTGGGGTTGTCTGTCTCAGCTGGTTCACCCGGCTTTGGCGCCTGGTCCGTCTCTATTGGTTTGTCAGGGTCAATCCGTCCGTCAGACTCTATCGGTTCGTCAATCTCGATTTTCGTTTCCGGCGCACCGGATGCCTCAGGCAGCGCGGCGATCTCTTGGCTCTTAAGCGAAAATGCCACTACCTTGTCGCCCTTTAGGCCCGCCTCAGCTAACCGCTTTTCCTGGGCATCATCAGGCTGAGCATCAGCCTCCTGTTGCTTTTGCGCCTGCTTAACTGCGGACGGACTATCTTCGGTGATCTCTCTACCCGTGGGCTCTGGGGCGATCTGGTTGCCTTGATTGCTGACGTAAGCGAGGGCGACCAATAAGAACGCCACTGACCCAATACCAAATAGGGCCATCAGCACCCATTCAAGCTTTATGTTTTTAGGCTTAAGCATCCGTTCCCCGAGTTACTGCTCCCCCGTGAAACAATTGTAGCTTAGAGGTCTTTTATGCTTTCCATGACAGCCGGGAGCGTATCTACCGGGTGCATGACCACTGTATTCCATGAGGGCCACTCCAGCTCTCCCACGAAGTCTTGAATAGCATGACCGCCGGGCGCATCCACTACTACATATAACGTGTGCGCCACCCAGGCGACCCAGGTGCCTTTCAAGGTTATGCCGTGCGTCTTACCTACCTCTTCAATCCGCTTAAATGAATCCGCCGCTTTTTGCTTATAAGGCTCAACATAAGCCGCGCAAGTTTCCGGACCGTTTGTTGCTATGAGCATTTATAACATCTAGCTACCTCCCTCTGGACGTCCCATCGCGGGAACACCATGTACGAAACTTCATTATCGTTCTTTTACCCAAACGATTACAATCTTTTCTTGCTAGCTGTTCCGAGCTAAGACATCAATGGAAACTCGAAACTAAGTTATTCATAGTGCGACCACATCCTGATGATCTTTACTCTCTTTTGATCATCGATAATCTGATAGATCAGTCGATGCTGGATGCTGATTCGACGCGAACAAGCGCCGGCAAGATCGCCAACGAGCTTTTCAAATGGTGGCGGACTTTGATAGGGGTTCTCTCGAAGGACATCAAGAAGTCGATCTGTTTGTAATCGTAGCTCAGAATGAGCGATTTTCTTAGCATCTTTTTGGGCTTGCTTGGTGAAAACAACGCGCCAACTCACCAGCCCGGCTCATCCTCACATTCTTCGATGGGCGTATTGAGGCCGACCTTGATTGACTCTCGCATCCCAGGAATCGACGTCAGGTGCAACGTTTCTTTGATTGCCCGCCAATCATCTTCGGACACAAGAATCGCCGAATTTCTCTTTCCCTTTATTTGCACTGGCTCATGTGTTTCCTTGACCTCGTCCACTAGCGCAAACAAGCGTTTTCTTGCTTCAGATGCTGACAGCGTTGTCATTGTTCCTTCCCTCCATTACGTACCATATATCGTACGCCTTCTATATGCCTGAGTCAACGCAAGCGGGACAAAAGCACCAGGGGTGACTCTGCTAATATCGGTTGAGAAAGCCTGGTAATTGGGTAGAAAGAAAACGCAGAGTATTACAACAAAGGAGAGCTATGCTGACACGTATCTTGTTCGTAATCTTGACATTATTTCTCGGTCTCGGCGTCCTAGCCGGTTGCCAGTCGACTGCGGATGACAGCGACAACAGTAATCGAGCCCAGGAGAACGTGGACGATCAGTCCGTCGACGAGGCTGAAGACCATTCAGATGACAGCGACGACACTCATGAGGGCGAGCGAACCGTGAACATCACCGTCACCGAGTTCTCCATCACCCCGGCAGACATCACCGTCAAAGCCGGCGAGGAAATCAAATTCATGGTCACCAATGAAGGTCGCTACCCGCACACTTACACCATCGGGAACCTCAATGCCGAGGCCTCACCTCACCCAGGTGAAACAGAAGACGTTGAAGTGGTTTTTGACGAGCCCGGCGAGTATCACGTCCAGTGCTCTATCGCCGCGCATGACGAAGAAGGCATGGTCGGAACGATCACGGTAGAATAAGCGCGCTTTTCTTTCTAAACGTTGAGCGCCGTCTTGATCTGGATCATGGTATCGGTCGAATAATAGTTGCAGACGCCTTTTTGGGCAGTCGGCTCAATTTCCAGCTCTTTAATAGTTTTTTTGACCTTACCGTCAGAAACCTGAAGTTCCTTGGCGATTGCGCCGGCCGTAAATAGATCTGATGTATCTTCAGCCATTTTATCTCCCCCTCACGTGTACTTAATTAACTCGACGCTCTAACCCTGATCGACGATCCTGGGCAGGAGGTGGATTCAATCGACGGTCCTCCGCAGATCGACGATCCCAAGAAGCGTTAAGTATTATCGTGCCATCGAATTCCCGACGTTCCGGTCTGAATCGACGATCTTCAATAATCCGACGATCTCTCAGGGTTCGCAGTTGTTCGCCTTTCATTCTGTCCCCTCCCCAAACACATGAATAGATAGTCAATATACCCTTTAATCAGAGCGACGGTCTTCCCCAGATCGACGACCCTTGGTTGAGCG
>CAXMSJ010000040.1:0-3365 GCA_964196305.1 uncultured Acidimicrobiia bacterium | reverse complement strand
GTATCGCAAGCCGCATGCTCAGATCCAACTGAAATTGACGTCGCGTGGCACCCATCAGGCATGTTATAAGCGCATTCAGAGGCTCCACAGCTGAGGACTGTTGAGTGCATTTCTTATCACCTCCCCTGACTTTTACAGATCTATAAGGTTATACCCGTAGAGGCGGACAAACTCACACTATCTCAGCATTGCACGAAGGACTCGGTGCGCAGATATCATGCAACGCAATGCTGGAAATTGTGGACAGTAATTCTGAATGATATGGTGGCGATAGCAACAAGCCTTATCCATTTGATCATTAAGGGGATTGGAATTGAAAAAAACACTGTTGGCGATCACTCTGCTTCTTACGGCTCTCATGCTGACTGGCTGTATGCATACTTTAAAAGTTAGCGTTGCTACCCCTTTTGGTGAGATCAGGAAACCAACGGATACGTTATGCGTTGGCGAAGAAGAGGTTGAGCGCGAGGGAAAAGTTGGCAGAGAAGATTTAAGAGTGGTCGCGTACGACGAAAATGGAGATCAAATTCGCCCTGGGGAGCCCTTTGAACTAACCAGAGAGGAAGAAGAGGCTTTGGCCTTACGTAAGTCACCAGAAGTAACAGCTGGGGGTAGAAGGTTTGTCGTGGAGCCTCTAGTAACCTCTGCTCCTCCTGTAGATAAAATCATTCTAGTTGGCACGAGCGAAAAATCACCGCCATGCGAGAAATCCGCAAAAGACAACAGAACGTTTCCCGCTTTAATCAACGAAACTGGTTTAGTGATTTATCCTGGCGAGAAACAAGATGGTCCCAATGACTATGTCGACGAACCAGCGGCAGCCGTACTGATAATCAGAATCGAAGGCTCCACAGAAACAGCCTTCCAAGCTATAAAAGACGATCTTGAAGATATTGGAGCAAACGACATTCAACGCACCGATGGAGCCGACGGAGCAGGATACAACATAAGAATCGAGGCTACCCTAAAGGAAAAGAAAATTAACGTCTTATTCATGAATAATGAAGCTGGCACTTTTGTCGTCTATAACATCACCAAAGAAGAGTAGCGTGGCAACATGTCAGTGCCCAGCCCTACTTGACAAGCTCTAGGATCACCTCGCCCACACCTTGGTCGATGTTAATGTCGAGAATCTCTTTCCCGTCCGCGTAAGTGTCATTTACGTAATGTCCGCCGTCCAGCGTGAAGCCATCGGCATTAACTTTTCCAATGCCAAGGTCAACATCGATCCGAACGCCAAAATCTTCGGGCAGTCGCAGTGTTAGGCTCCCTACTCCCGTGTCTATATCAACATCCACGTCGTGGTCCCATGTTCCGGTCAAATCGATGATCATTTTGCCCGCTCCGCCCGATACTTCAAGTTTCTCCAGATTAAGAGCGCCCAGAGCCAGATTGCTAACTCCAGCCCCCAGCTCGATATCTAACTTAAGCGGCACATCGTCATTGAGGCTCAGGTTCCATTCAGTCCGGTCGGCGCCGACAAGAATTCCACGCTTGTTATCTTGGCTAACCGTTAGCTCGCCTGTGCCATCCTGTACATCGTAGTCGAATCGCGGTCTCCAGGCTTTATTGCTATAGGTCAATTCAGCCTCCATTAGGTCGGCTGCTCCCCCCGCAACAAAAAGCTGCCCAGCCCCCATTTCAATCTCCGCTTCTACGGCCCGCGCCCCCTCGAGCTTTACGGTATGAGACGCTGTCTGGGTTTTGCGCTCGACTCGCTTGACCACACTGCACCCACCAGCCGACAAGCCGACCACTAACACACTCAGTAGGAGCGCGACCGCCCCATGCCGACTTAGTTTAATTTTCCCCATTATTTTGCTCCCCCATCTTCGATGTTCCCAACCAACATTGCTTTCGCATAAGCACCGTGCAGAGTGCCAACGCCACGGACAATATGCATGAGAATGACTAACAGAATGGCGCCCAGAATGGCCGCCACCGGCATAACCCAAGGCTCAAGCACGTAGACATAATTGCCTGATGTGGCGATCGGTATGTCGGTCAAGAGCTGGAGCGCCGAGGCTGCCATTAGAGCAAAACTCACGGCAAATCCTGTCACAAGCCCTGTAAAATACACGACTCCAAGCGGCAACTGGAACAGCATATACGCGAGCGTGGTCCAGGTTCGCCTATCAGTCAGCCACCATTTGATTCGTCCGAACAAACTGCTCTCGCTGGCCGCAAGACGCGGTCGCCGCGGCATTCTCACGCCGAGCAATGCCTCGACGAGTCGGCCTTCAACAAAAGACACGCCCCTGATCAGGCTCAGAAAAACCAGCATGAAAGGAATACCGAAGATCAATATTGAAAACCCGATTGAGAGCGAAATACCCATAACCGCGAGAGTGAAGTACGCTATACCGGTGCCAAAAGCTAAGAACATATAAAATAGGGCGCTATAGGTCCTAGCGTCCACTAACACGCCAAAGAAACGCCCGATCATCGATCGATGGCGAACGGGTTCCGGAAGACGCATGGCCTGCGCCACCGACAACTCAGCCTCGACGTACGAGCGGGCAACCTCTACCGGTGCTCCATAACTCTCGATCAGTTGCTTCAGCGCATCGTCAGCAAGGCCCTCAGTCGCTTCTCCGGAGAAATACTCCTGAGCATCATACAGAGCATCCTGAACCACTGCCGGCTCAGCTCCTAGCTTGGTCAGCTCCATCTTCAAATTATTTAGATAATCTTCAATCATTTCCGCCCACATCCCCTTTTAGCGTCGCATCTACAAAATTGAGCGTTTGCTGCCACATGTTTTTCCATTCAGCGAGGACTTCTCGCCCCTCCTCAGTAATAGAGTAGTACTTCCTGGGTGGCCCGGAGACCGACGGCTCGACCCGACTCTGGAGCAACCCCTTCTCCTCCATCGAACGCAAGACCGGATAGAGTGTGCCTCTCTTTACTGGGAGCTTCTCCTGAGAGCCTTGCTCTAATCGCTTGGCAATCTCGTAGCCATACATAGGCTCATCGGAGCGCGCCAGGATCGTGAGAAGAACCAGCGATACCGTGCCCGAATTCAGTTCTTTCGCAAACTTTCGTACTGCTGGGTGTTCCATCATGTTCGACATATCACTACCACCTAGTGTTCGTCGTAATTAACCTTAGTATATTCGTAATCTCATACTAGTCAATAGTCAATACTAGTTTATTCCCTAAACCGTCGATCACATAGAGCTCAATTCCTGGGAGTTGTCTTTTCGATTGTAGCGTTTGGCAAGGCCTGCTCCAGGGCATAAATCATTGGGTCGCTTAAGCAGTAAAGAATTTTAGGAGGTGTTAAACATGTTAAAAAAACTAGCTTTGATCTTATCCCTGATTTTGCTTCTAGTAATAATGGTTATCCCAACAGCCCAGGCCGC
>CAXMSJ010000039.1:0-5654 GCA_964196305.1 uncultured Acidimicrobiia bacterium | reverse complement strand
AACGTTCAGCTGCCTCAGGGGGCAGTAATTACCAAACTGCGTTACACGGCCAAGGACAATAACTCCATAGGGGGTCAATATACCAACGCTCTGTTGCGCAGAATCCCCCACTCTAATCCAGCTAGCTATTATGCTATGGCTAAGGCCACTACAGATGGCGTGCCCAGTTCGTCTTCCTACCGCATCATTATCGACACGAGCATCACGAATCCTCTTGTCGACAACAACACCTATTCCTACCAAGTGAGGGTTTATCTGACTGGCCCAACTAGCTTAGAGGCGGGCAACATCGTCATTGAATACACTTACAAGCGCTAAGGTTCCTGGGTTGAGTAGAGCTGAAAACGTAAGCATGCGGTTCTTTCGGGGTGGTTCGCTTTTTGGTGACTTGAGCCGGGCGTAGACTCTTGGCTATTTCTTTGGAGCTAAGCGTACCGCTAGGATGACCAGGTCGTCTGAGAGTCGCCCGCTGGTGAATTCCTCAACTTGCTCGGCTATCAGCTCGGGGAGCAGTTGGACGCCTTGCGCCGACAGGTTTGCCACGGCTTGGCGGAGGCGCTCTTCCCCAAAGAACTCCCGGCCCTTTCGGGCCTCTGTGACCCCGTCAGTGTAGACGACGCAGATATCGCCCTCAGAGAGCTGCATCTCGGATACCTTATATGAAAGCGTAGGCATGGCTCCTAGCAGGCCGGAATTGGCCGTGAGCTGCTCCACATTGCCGTCTCTAAAGACTAGAGCTGGCGGATGGCCAGCATTGCAGTATCGCAACACTCCGGTCTTCACGTCAATGAGCGCGAAGAAAGCGGTGGCGAAAACGCCGGAGGCCGTGGCCTGCTCAATTACTTCGCTGACTTTATGCATAATTCTAGCTGGTGATCGGTCGCGAGCAGTGAAGGCCCGGACTGTATTTTTCACCAATGAGGCGGTATTGGCCGCGGAGACGCCATGTCCCGATACATCGCCAACCAGCAGGCCGACGATATCCTCGGTCAGCTCGAAGAGGTCGTAGAAGTCTCCTCCGACCTGGGCTCGCCTGGTGGCAGATTTATAGACGTGTCCGAACTCCAGACCCTCAAGCTCGTCCGGCACGGCCAACAACGCTGACTGCAGGGTGTTGAGCATCGAGCGCTCCGCCTCGTGGAGACGGAAGTTCTCGAGGGTCAGCGAGATAGTCGCCGACAGCTTTTCCGCAAAGTCTCTCTCAAGAGAGGAAAAATCTCGTTGCTCGTCATCATAGTAAAGCCCGATAATCGCTTCTGTCTGACCTTCGACTACCAGTGGTATTGCAATCAGAGCCCTGATTCTCAATTCCTTCATTTTCACGCGGTTCACGCGACTGTCAGTCATAGTGTCAATAATGAATATCGGGTGCTTAACGTCGGCACAGGCCGCTAGCTCTGGGGCTACCTCATTCGCCATAAATGTTCCCGCCAATGGTGCTTGGTAGCCGCAGGCGCGCACGACAGTAAACCCGCCGGCAACAAGGGTGACCATGATCGCTCGATCGCTCCCCAGTGATTCATTGCTGATGCTGATGACCTCATCAAGCGAGTCTGAAAGAGCAATGTCGGTTCTCGAGGTGACAGTGTTGATTAGGTTAATCGCCTCACTAAGTGCGGAAACCCTGGTCCGATAGGTAACATCTTCCTCAAGAAGCGAGTTGGCCTTTCTCAGCTCATGGGTGCGCTCCTGCACTTCGTTCTTTAAGCGGGTCGCGTCTGTCTGGGAGCGGTACATCGCAAGAGCCACAGAGATGCTCAGCGCCAGAACAACTAACTGCTCAATGAGTAGGGTGGTAGCACTGATCGGCGCTTTCTGGTCAGAGACCGTCAGGTGCCAAGTGCTATTGGGTACCTTAAAGGAATGATCAACGTGGCCGATTAGCTCGCCCTCGGACGAACTCGCAAACTCGTGTCTTTTGCCTGTATCCGGACTGACTCGCCACAGTTGATACTCAAAGCCATCGTTGCTCAACTGATGAAGCTCAGCGCGTTCTAGCAGCTCTTCGAGGGGGATAAGGACGATCGAAAACCCCCAAAACTTTTCGTTTCCGGTCTTGTCAGGCAAGAAGACGGGCAAGCGACCTATGACAGCCACCCCGCCCTGTATTAATTCGACTGGACCGGCCAAAGTCAGTTTGCCGGAATTGATCGTTCTTTTCGCCTCTGCCCGGCGTGCCGGGTCTTCAAGCAAGTTATGTCCGATGGCCGCCTCGTTGCCCTTATGCGGATATATCTGGCTGACAATACCGTCGGGAGCCAGTTGCACGCTGCCCAAGGCACCGTAGGCGAGCACCATCTCTCTGCCGATTGCAGGGAAGTTGTCGATCTGCCCGCCACCCTGGCGGAGCGTCGCTGCTAGGGCAAAGGTGGCAGAAAGCTGCCGGTCAAGTTCGCTGCTTATGGAGCGTGCTTGGCCGGCAGCCACCTCAGCGAGATGGCTCTCACGGGCGCTAGTGCGGTTCTCTAGGTCAAGAGTCACGAGGAACATCCCGGCAGAGAGCAGCAACAAGAATATAAAAACAGAGACAAGCAGTGGTTTCCAAAAAAACCGCATTAAGTACTCTTCCTCTTCGTCAGCGGCAAGCGCACTGTGTCGCTTCGCAACGTCATCTCATAATAACTCAACTATCACTGATTGTCTGCTACTCGCTACGCTGCCAGCGCACGTCGACCCGCTTGCAGCCATATGTGCTGAGCATGATCTCTTTACGCCAACGAGCAGGGAAGCTATTGTACTCACATGCATTATTATTTGCTAGTTTCAGAGACCGAAGGCGAGCTGGATGCTGGTCGTGAGCTGAAGTTCTTCGAATGGCTCAAACACCAGGAGAAGGCCGGTCGAGTCCGCGAATATTGGGGACTCAAGAATCGGGCGGGGTTGGCTGCAGTGGTCAAAATGAATTTCGAGAGCGAGCTCGAAGAGTTCATAGCTGCCTGGAAAGAGCGGGCCCCCGCTCAGTTCCAGGTCGAACCGCTGATTGGCAGGAAGGCGTTCGAGTCAGAGCTGGCAAAAAAGATGCTTGGCTAACTCTTTTCGCGCAGCTTTAAGCAACTTATGAACGTTGCTGTCAGGCTTGGATCGAACTCTGCTCCCGCTTGGCTTCTCAGCTCGTTAACCGCTTCTTTTATTGAGAGTGCCGGGCGGTACGGCCTATCAGAGATCATCGCTTCGTAAGCATCCATGATGCGGATTACGCGCGCTAAGAGGGGAATCGCATCCTCTTTTAATCCATCGGGATAGCCGGAGCCATCCCAGTTTTCGTGGTGATGCAGGATAGCAGAGAGCAGGTTCTCCATCTGGGAGGCAGTCTCAACAATTTGGGCCCCTGCCTGCGGATGTGTGCGGATCGCTTCAATTTCTGCCTCAGTTAGCTCTTCTGTTTTCCCAAGGATATGTTCCGGGACCTGCGTCTTGCCGATATCATGAATCTGGGCAGCAATCTTCAGGGCCTGGCGCAGGTCTTCAGGCAGATCGAGCTTGATCCCAAAGTCGCTTGCCAACGCCCCCATGTTGCGGACGCGGTTGCTGTCGTAGGCATCGGTGGACTCCACTGCTGCCACTAATGCCTGGATTGTCGGCAGATTGCTGTGCTGTAGTCGGCTGACCAGTTTCTCTAAGTCACCGTTTTCAAGGTCGGCGCCGGAGATGTCCCGGAACGTACAGACACGGTTACGACCTTGTCGTTTCGCAAATAGAAGCGCGCTGTCCGCGGTGGCGACCAGACTTTCGCGATCACTGCAGCAAGCGGGATAATCAGCTACGCCACAGCTGATAGAGACTTTAGGGCGGTCACTAGTACCCTCAATTGTGATCTCCATAGAGTCAGTGGCTTCGCGGAGGCGCTCAGCGACGTCGACCGCGCCCTGAAGGCCAGTTTCTGGCAAGACGACCACAAACTCTTCACCGCCGTAGCGGGCGGCATAATCAACATCGCGCAAAATAGAAGAAAAGACATCAGCCACTCTTTTCAACACTTTATCGCCGGTCTGATGTCCAAAGCGGTCGTTAATCGCTTTAAAAAAGTCGAGGTCGATGATGATCAAACTGAGCTCGTGCTTGTACCGTTCGGCCCTTTTGATCTGGCTATCAAGAAAGCTTTGAAAGTGACGGTGATTGTATAGCCCAGTCAATCCATCAGTGTCGGCCTTTAGTTCAAGCATCGAGGAGAGCTCGGTAAGCTTGTCGTTCCGCTTTTTCAGCATTCCAGAGGCGTATTCCGCCAGTATAATCAAGAATAGGGTTAAGATCGCCATGCTGATCGCTAAAGTTCTCATGGTTGAGTTGATATGGCTCTCAAGCGGCGCAAGAGAGACGTAGACCTCATATACTGCATCAGCCTTGGCGCCTGGTCCTGGTACCCCCAGTGACACTGGATAGTACATCTCGAGAAGTTGGTCGTGCTCTTCTCGCTCGCTGGCATGCTCCTCTTCTTCCAACTCAGATATCTCGACCACAGGCTCGCCCTCAGCTGCCTCCTCGAGCTCATGGTTGTCGAACTGTTTGCCGACCGACTCCTTATCTAGAGAGAAAAGGACAACCCCGTCCGGGGACCACAACTTGACCTGTTCGACGCTCGTGCCGGCCGTGACTTTCTCAACGTGCTTCTTGAAATCGTCGTATAACTGGCCCTTAAACGGCTGTTTGAGGTCGTCAGGGGAGAGAAAAGCATTGACTGCACCGCTGGCCTGGCTCCCGGTCGATAGGGCATAGGAATTGATCATGTTGTAGCGGATCTCTTTGGCCAGCTGCGTCCCAATGACCAAAGTGGCAACCGAGATTACCAACGCCGAGATGACGGCAAAGATGGTTACCGAGCGCCGTCGGACCTTCTCTATAGAGGGGGGCTGTGTTTCGTCATGCGTCTCGGGCAGTTTTGGCATCAGCAAGCTCTCCTAATTTCGTGCGACGATGGTCCTGCGTATACTCAGTTTATCGGCACGTATCGGCACATACATTGAACATTTTACCTGATTATTGAGACTATATACGGGGGGAATAGTCACGCGGTGGCTGGCTCCACATCAATTGTTGTAGTTCCGGCAGCTCCTAGCTCGCCTAACGCATGTTCGCTGAAGTCAACGTCAGTCTGCAGGCAATCGATAAACAGCTCCACTAGTTGTGGGTCAAACTCTATCCCGGCCTTATCCGTAAGCTCCGCCACAGCTCGCTCGCGGGAGAGTGCCGTCCGATATGGACGGTCGGAGATCATGGCTTCGTAGGCATCCATAACCCGCAGGACGCGGGCCAAAAACGGGATGTCCTCGCCGGCTAGCTTGTCTGGATAGCCGGAGCCGTCCCAGTTTTCATGGTGGTGGAGAATAGCTGAGATCAGGTTCTCCATGTGCGAGGCGGTCTCGACGATCTTAGCGCCCGCTTCCGGATGCGTGCGGATCGCGTTCACTTCAGACTCTGTCAGAGCACCGGTCTTGCCGAGAATGCGCTCCGGGACGACCGCCTCTCCAACATCGTGGACTTGAGCGGCGACATCGAGAGCCTCTTGCAGTTGTTCTGAGATGCCGAGCTTAACTCCAAACTTGGAGGCCAGGAGAGTAAGGTTGCGATTCTGACCGTGCTCATAGGCATCAGTTGAGTCAACTGCGGCAACGAGGGCCTGAATAGTCGGCAGACTCGCATGGTGCAACCGGCTGACG
>CAXMSJ010000038.1:0-10490 GCA_964196305.1 uncultured Acidimicrobiia bacterium | reverse complement strand
ACTTCTCCTCGACCGAGGGGGCTGAGCTCTTTCAGGATATCATCGAAACCGGGGCTGGGATTTCAGCTACTGCTATCGACGGCGATATTATCGAGCGGCGTTCCTACCCGAACTCTATGGGTGGCCAGTCCGGCACGCGTGGCTGGGAACTCGTTGAGGAGCTGGCTCTGGAGGAAAATGCCGGAAACATACGTGACGAGGCCGTGGCGTTGTTGAGTGCGCCGGTCTGCCCTTCCGGCTTGAAGACAGTGATTATTGATGGGCCGCAGTTGGCTCTGCAGATTCATGAATCGATTGGCCATCCGGTCGAGCTAGATCGTATTTTGGGGATGGAGGCTAGTTTTGCCGGCACCAGTTTTGTTGACCTCGGTATGCTGGGGAATTATAAGTATGGATCTGAGATTGTAAATGTCACTGCCGATGCCACCGTCCCGGGGGCTCTAGGAACATTTGGTTTCGACGATGAGGGCGTCCCTGCTACGCGAACTGATATCATCAAGGACGGCATCCTAACCGGGGTACTTAGTTCGCGAGAGACTGCCAACAACCTTGGCGAGAATAGTAATGGAACTGCGCGAGCGGACGGCTGGAACCGGATTCCTTTGATACGGATGACCAACATCAACTTGCTGCCCGGGAAGTGGGCCTTGGGTGACTTGATCGCCGACACCGACGACGGGCTCTTCCTGGCCACTAATAAAAGCTGGAGCATCGACGACAAACGCATTAACTTTCAATTCGCCACAGAAGCAGCTTGGGAGATCAAGGACGGTCAGTTAGGCCGCTTGTATCGTAGCCCTAACTATACCGGCATCACTCATGAATTCTGGAACTCGTGTGATGCTATCTGTAACGCTGACCACTGGACGGTCTGGGGCACGCCGAACTGTGGCAAAGGAGAACCGATGCAGGTAGCGCACGTCGCGCATGGTACTTCCCCGGCCCGATTTCGCAACGTGCAAGTGGGGGTGGGCCGATGACTGAACGCGATAATTTTGCGGCCTCGATCGAGCAGGCGCTACAGGCCTCGGCGGCGGACGAGACCGAGATACTCGCCTTTCGAACGGACAGTGGGCTAACCCGGGTCGCTAATTCCCAGATACACCAGAACGTCACCGAGAGGAACAGTGCTATCTCGGTACGCGCTATCGTTGATTCGCGCATCGGCACCGCCAGCACGAACCGTCCTGATCCTGAGGCGATCACTGCTACTGTTGCTGCTGCTACGGCCAACGCGAAAATCTCGCCACGTATTGACGAGTGGCCCGGTCTCCCCACCTGCCCGAAGACTATCGACGACCAAACTGCTGCTTCTACCAGCAATTGCACCCCAGTTCAGCGGGCTGAGCTAGTGAAGGAGGCCCTGGCTGTGGCGAACGACGCTGGTCTGACAATGGCTGGAGCGCTCTCGACTGGAACCAGTGAGGTCTATGTCGGCAACAACCACGGACCAGTGAGTGTCTCGGCCACGTCTGAAATTGACTTCAATACAGTCCTGATCGGGGAAGACAGCTCGGGATATGCTGCTTGGATTGGGCGCGACGTTGTGGCGATCCAAATGGCCGATCTGGCCCACGTAGCGGCAAAGAAAGCCAAGCTAGGCCACCAACCGTCTGACCTTGAGCCGGGCGCATACACTGTGATTCTTGAGCCGGCGGCCGTGGCGGACCTGTTGTCTTTTCTCGGCTATCTTGGTCTGGGAGCGCTCTCGGTCCAGGAGCAGCGGAGTTTTATGACTGGTAAATTCAAAGAGCAACTACTGAGTCCGCTGATATCTCTTTGGGATGACGCCACCGATCCGCGTACTTTGGGCGCGCCTTTTGATTACGAGGGCGTCCCAAAAGAGAAGGTGGTCTTTTTCGACCGGGGTACGGCCACCAATGTTGTCTATGACACCAGAACTGCCGCTCGTGAGGGCAAGCGCTCTACCGGACATGCCCTGCCCGCCCCAAATGTCCACGGCCCCCTGCCGCTCAATCTGTTTTTGGACACCGGAGAAACTTCTCTTGATAATATGGTGGCCGGCGCAAAACGAGCAATCTATGTGACTCGTTTTCATTACACTAATATCGAAGAACCGATGCGAGCGGTACTAACGGGAATGACCCGCGACGGCACTTTTCTGGTCGAGAACGGTCAAGTTTCTCGAGGCCTCAAGAATCTGCGGTTCACTCAGAGTATTCTCGATGCTTTGAGCGGGGTGGTCGCCCTGGGAGACGAGGGTGTGTTGGTTGATGCTTTTCTTGGTGCGTGCCACTGCCCTGCCCTGATGATCGAAAACTTTAACTTTACCGGGATCAGCGGCTAACTCTCCTGATATAAAGAGACTAGCTCTTTCATCGGAGGGGCCCATGAAAGAGCTAGTCAAACGTCCTAGTATCTATATCGGTCAGACAGCGAGAAAGTTTAGCGGCTGCCATGGTCGCCGAGAGGCGCGAGGCTTTATTTTGCCAAACTAGTGGTATAAGATATGGTCAGCCGCAAAATATGAAGAAATGGATTATCAGAACTGCTCTAATCTTGCTGGCGATGGCTGTCATCTTGCCACCCGGCGTTGTATTTGCACATGCCGGTTTTTACCGCTCTAAAATCTACCCAGGGGTCAAAATCGCCAACATCGATGTTGGTGGCCTGACTGCTAAAGCGGCTGAAGCCAGACTGCGTGCCCGGATCATCGCACCGGAAGAATTCACCCTGACGTATGGTGAAGATGACTGGAATATTCCGTTTGCTGAATTGCAGCCGCAGTTGCGGGCTGACCGTAGTGCGACCGAAGCCTTGTCGCTCGGACGCGGGGGCGGCCTCCTTGATGATGTGAAGCTCAGATACACGCTTTGGAACGAGGGGGCAACCATCCCCATATCATGGTCGATGAAGGCTGCCAATAGCCGCCCGGCGGTGGAAAAAGCTGGACTGGCGATCAATCGACCGGCTGTCGACGCTAAGTTGCTGATAGATGGGGTGAACATCAGGCTGGAGCCGGGACAGAGCGGTCGCATCACGGACGCGACCGCCACTATCGAGCGAGTACGCCAAGCGCTCTTGATGAATGAGGCCACTGCGGTCGTAGCCGTCAAGGAATGGCAGCCTGAGCAGACAACCAAAGCCCTAAAGGCGCTCCGGATCGAGACTCTGATCGCCGAGTTCACCACCACGCTCAACCCCGCCCTGAACAACCGGCGGCACAACATCGCCCTGGCCACCAGAAAGATCAATGATTCCTACGTGAACCCTGGAGACATCTTCTCGTTTAACCAGCTGGTTGGCACACGTACCAGCACTAACGGCTTTCGCACGGCCCCGGTTATCTCCGGCGGCAATTTGGTGCCGGGTATTGGCGGCGGGATCTGCCAGGTGGCGACGACTCTCTATAATGCGGCCCTAAAGAGCGGCCTGCCGATCATGGAGCGCTCCTTGCACTCTAACTATATCAGCAGCTATCCCGCTGGGCGTGACGCGACGGTTGTTGACGGGATCATTGATCTTAAGTTTCAAAATGATACCGGAGGGCATCTGCTTCTTAGGGGTGAGGTGCGAGCTCAAGACGTTCTCTTTCGGATCTACGGCCCCAAGACCGGTCGACAGGTGTCTTTTTCAGATGCCGTCACCTTTAACTACACCGGCTTTTCCACCAAAGTAACGACCGACACGGCTCTGCCGGTGGGCTCCAGGGTCAAGGATCAGTCGGGTGTCTCCGGGAGAACAGTGACGGTGACCAGGACAGTTAGAAAAGGCGATAAGGTGCTGATTGACGAGACGACGACCAGTCGCTACCTGCCGCGTCAGGAACTCTTGCGGGTCGGTCCGGCCCCAAAACCACCGGACCCGACAACGGATACCACGAATACTGTCAGTGAATAATAATGTTCTAGATTTTGGCGGCCCGATCACCCCGAGCCGAGCCACCAATGCGCAACCAGGTCTTCTTGTAATATTCATATGAATGCACTGTCTCTCCAGGAGACGGCATGAGTAGAACAAAGACCGCGATCACTCCAACCAAATACCACCCGAGCGACGCCATGGTGAAGATTGCTACGAGCAGAAGTATCGCCCAGACAAGCATCCCCAAGCGAACCATGCTCCGCTTGCGAGTGAATTCCTCTTCTGAAACAAGGTCTTCGCGCTTATATAGTTTGTAACCGATCATCGGATCTCCTTTCACTCACAATTATGGTATCGGCAGATCTTAGCTGTGATAACAGGCCTTTCAGCCGCTAGACTTCGACGATTACCGGTATGATCACTGGCCGACGCTTGGTTTTTTCACTAAACAAGCGAGAAAGCGAACTCCGTACCTCGTTCTTAATAAGTGTCAGATCGAGTACTCCGACCGCTAATTCGCCCTCGACAGCCTTAGTCACCGCGTCCTTGGCTTCCTCGATCAACTCGACTGACTCCTTTATATGAACGAAACCGCGGCTAACAATGTCCGGCCGCGCCACCAAATGCATGGTGTGCGTGTTAATCGTGGCAATGGCCAGACAGATTCCATCCTGCGCTAAAAGTTGGCGATCACGAATGACAATGTTCCCGACATCACCGACGCCCAAACCATCGACGAAAGTCATGCCCGCCGGGACCCGCTCGTCACGCTTAACGCCTTGCCCGTCAAACTCCAACACTTGTCCATTCTCCGTGACCAGGACGTTCTTTTTGGGAATACCAACCTTCTCGGCTAAAAGCGCGTGATATTTGAGGTGGCGATATTCTCCGTGAATCGGGACAAAGTATTTTGGCTTGACGATGTTAAGCATCATCTTGAGCTCTTCCTGGGCCCCATGACCAGAGACATGGACATCCGCGACCGACTTATAATAGACATCAGCCCCTGCTTTAAACAGGAGATCAATGATACGGCTGACTGATTTCTCATTTCCAGGTACAGGACTGGCTGAGATAATAACCGTGTCCCCGGGAGTAATGTCGAGCTGCTTGTGGGTCTTCCCGGCCATACGCGATAGCGCCGACATGGGCTCACCCTGACTGCCGGTAGACAATACGAGAACCTTGTGTGGCGGCAGCTTCTTGGCTTCCGACAGCTCTATCAGCATTCCTTTGGGAATCTTGAGATAACCCAGCTCACCGGCGATGCGCACATTATTAACCATACTGCGACCGATAACGGCGACTTTGCGGTCTGCATGACCAGCCGCGGTAATGACCTGTTGAATGCGGTGGATGTGCGAAGCAAACGAGGCCACAACAACACGTTTTTTAGCCTGTTTGATCAGCGCCCGCAGGGTATCGCCGACGCCGGCCTCCGGACGAGTGTATCCGGGGTTCTCAGCATTGGTGCTGTCTGATAACAGGACCAGAGTGCGTCCCCCATAAGCCGCGAACCGGTCAAATTCAGTCAATCGTCCATCAACCGGTGTCTGGTCGACCTTGAAGTCTCCGGTATGGACAATGAAGCCCTGCGGCGTCTCGATGGCCAGGCCAACCCCGTCCGGGATACTATGACAAACCCTGATGAAATCGATCTTAAAGCAGTTGATCTTAAGTTTCTGCCCGGGGTGAACCTCACGTAGTTTCACCCTACCGAGACCAAACTCCGCCAGCTTAGCTTTGACTAGCCCCAGAGTCAGCCTGGTGCCATAGACCGGCGCGTCGACTTCTTTAAGTAAATACGGCAAACCGCCAGTATGATCCTCATGACCGTGGGTGATGATGATAGCTCGTAAGCGATCCTTATTGGCGACCACGTAGGAGAAGTCGGCCAATACCATGTCGATGCCGTACATATCATCATTCGGAAACATCTGCCCCGCATCAATTAATATCATGTCCTGGCCGCATTCGACGATCATCATGTTCTTGCCGATCTCGCCGAGTCCGCCTAGGGGAATGATCCGAACTTTATTATTTTTCAATTTGTAATACCTCTATATATCCAATAATTTGTCTAACCCATATGTAAAGCCGGAGCGCGAACTGACCGCTTTGATGGCCATCACCACTCCCGGCATAAATGATGAACGATCGATCGAGTCGTGCTTAAGCGAGAGTGTTTGGCCCTTGAGCCCAAAGATTACCTCTTGGTGGGCGACAAACCCCGGTAAACGCACGCTGTGGATCGGGATACCTTTGACGGAAGCGCCCCGGGCGCCCTCGTACTTCTCTACTTCCTCTAGCGGTGGCGCCTGCAAATTTTCGGCAATCAACTCCGCCGTTAGAATAGACGTTCCCGAAGGCGCGTCATGTTTTTCATCGTGGTGATATTCAACCACTTCAGCCCGGTCGAAATACTTGGCTATCCGCTGCCCGATTTTCATCATGATGACCGCACCCAGAGCAAAGTTCGGAGCAAAGATAATATTCTTCCCGGTCTTAGCGGTCAGCGAGACCAGTGTGTCCACGTCAGTCGTCGCCAGCCCAGTCGTGCCGATAACGGCATGCGCCCCGGCGTTCAAAGAAACGCGAGCGTTTCTCATCACGGCCTCAGCCTTGGTGAAATCGACCACGACATCTGCCCCGGTTTCGTTCACAGTTGACTCAAGATCCGCTCGTATCGAGAGGCCGCGGGCCTCAAGCCAATCAACACTGAGATCTCTTGTATCAACCGCTCCAACAAGTTCCAAGCCAGGGTCGCCCAAGACCGCCCCGCAGACCGTGAGGCCCATCTTGCCGGCCGCGCCGGCGACTACAACCTTAATCCTCTTAGTCATCAGCGGATAGCTCGGTAAACGAAAGATCGCTTTTCGCGATCGGACCGATCATCGATAGGATCATTCGGTCTTTATGCAAAAGTCGCCGGGCTAGCTCAGTCACCTGCTCGACCGTGACAGAGGAGACTCGCTGAACCAGCTCGTCTATTGAGAGTATCTCTCCATGTGCCAGCTCCGATTTTCCGGCCCTGACCATCCGATTGCGGGTACTTTCCAGACTGAGAACCATCTGGCCTTTCAGGTGGTCCTTGGCCCTGTCCAGCTCGTCCTGGCTCACACCGCCCTGCTTGATATCGTCGATCTCGCCAGTGACGATCGACAGCACCTCGTTGACGTTGGCCGGCCTAGTCCCGGCATAGACGACCAGATTTCCACTATCCAGATAAAGAGTGTGGTAAGAATAGACCGCGTAGGCCAAGCCACGCTCTTCCCGGACTTTCTGAAACAACCGGCTGCTCATACTGCCACCCAGGATATTCTCCAAAACCGCTAAGACAAACCGGTCTTCGTGGCGAGAATTAAGACCGGCTGCCCCGTAACAGAAATGCACTTGCTCGGTCTGGCGCTCGTGTATCTCAATAGCTGAAGCAGTGCGCGCCTTGGGCTCACGTGGGGACGGAGTCACCTTGGCCGCCGCATCCGGCTGGTAATCGCGCTCGATCAGCTCAACAAAGTCCTCATGTTGAAGGTGCCCGGCCGCAGCGATCACAATATTTCCCGGCCCGTAGTTACGACGCCAATAATTCTGGATCGAGCCACGATCGAAATCTCCGACCGTTTCACGAGTCCCTAGAACCTGCTGGCCCAACGGGTGCTCGCGCCAGAGCGCTGCGGTAAAGAGATCGTGTATTAGCTCATCAGGCGTGTCCTCGTACATGGCTATCTCTTCCAGAACCACCTCGCGCTCAGAGGTAATGTGCTCCTGAGCCAGAAGTGGATTCTGTAAAATATCAGAGAGCACCTCAGCCCCGATCGGCAGATGCTCATCGAGCAGGCGTGCATAGTAACACGTAAACTCTTTGCTGGTAAAAGCATTGAATTCCGCCCCCAGTCGATCAAAGGTCTCCGAGATGTCCTTCGCCGTCCGACTGGTCGTCCCCTTAAAGAGCAAATGTTCGATGAAGTGAGACACGCCGTTCTCTTTGGTTGCCTCATTGCGCGAACCGACCCCGATCCAAAAACCCAAGGTCACCGAGCGCACATCAGGAATGGACTCGGTGACGATCACCGTGCCGTTATCAAGTACCGTCTTCTTGTAAAGTGTCACGGAGTCCCTATTTGGCTCCGGAGGCATCCACGTCAACAGCCGTCAAGCTAACTCGGTTCTGTCTGTCGATCTCCAGAACACGCACGGGCAGCTTCTCGCCCTCTTTAACCACATCTTCTACTTTCTCTACCCGGCCCTGAGCCAGCTTAGAGATATGAACTAGACCTTCGCGCCCCGGTTTCAGTTCAACAAAAGCACCGAAAGGCATGATCTTAGTAACCCGTCCGATAAAAACATCTCCGGGCTCGACGTCCTTGACAATCGCTTCTACCAGGTGTTTAGCTTTCTCGCCGGTAGGTCCATCGATCGAGGCGATATAGATGGTGCCATCGTCCTCGATGTCGATATTTGCTCCAGTCTCAGCAATAATGCCTTGAATAACCCGACCTCCAGGTCCGATTACCTCACGGATCTTTTCAGTCGGAACCTTCATCGTGATTATCCTAGGAGCGTACGGCGATAATTCTGGTCTGTGTGTAGGCATGACCGAGTCGATCAAGTCGAGTATGGTCAGGCGAGCCTGAAGAGCCTGCTCAAGAGCCTGCTGAAGGATCTTTCCTTCGACTCCAGAGACCTTCATGTCCATCTGCAAGGCCGTGATCCCCGTCCGCGTCCCGGCCACTTTGAAGTCCATATCACCTAAAGCATCTTCGATACCTTGAATATCAGTGAGAACCGCGTACCTGTCCCCTTCTTTCACTAGTCCCATGGCGATTCCGGCCACCGGCGCCTTGATCGGAACTCCGGCATCAAGCAGAGCTAGCGTGCTTCCACAGACACTCGCCATCGATGTTGATCCGTTCGACTCGAGAATCTCAGAGACGATGCGGATCGTGTACGGAAACGTCTCCACGTCCGGTATGACCTGTAGTACAGCCCGCTCGCCGAGCGCACCATGGCCGATCTCGCGGCGCTTCGGACCAAACATCCGGCCTGGCTCACCCACGGAGAAGGCGGGGAAATTATAGTGATGCATGTATCTTTTAGACTCTTCTACGCCGATACCATCTATCATCTGCTCTTCCCGCAACGTCCCGAGAGTCAAGATGGAGAGGGCTTGGGTCTGTCCACGAGTAAAAAGTCCGGTCCCGTGAGCTCTTGGCAACGCTGCTACCTCGGCATCCAGCTGGCGAATCTCGTCCAACCCACGCCCATCGATCCGCTTGTTGTCATCAAGAACCATCGCTCGAACCACTTCTTTTTCCAGCGCCCGAAAAGCGTCCTTGACCTCGCGCTCGCGATTTTCGAACTCGTCCGCCAAAGCGGCAAGAACATCCGCTTTAACAGCATCAATAGCCTCAGTTCTAGCTTTCTTGTCAGGATTACGTACCGCCTGATCCAACCTGCTCTTGGCTTCCGAGCGCACTCTCGCTGCGATGGATTCATCCGCCATGAGCAGTGGCGCGTCCCAAGGCTCCTTGCCGCCCTCAGCTTGAAGTTGCTTCTGCACCGCGACTAATTTTTTGATCTCCTGGTGCGCTAACGCCAGAGCGGCAACTACGTCAGACTCGCTGACCTGCTTGGCTCCGGCCTCGACCATCAGGATCGCTTCTTCCGAACCCGCTACCACCAGGTCAAGATCGCTCTCTTCGAGGTCTTGGTATGTCGGATTGATGACCCAATTACCATTGACCCGGCCAACGCGCACGCCGGCTATCGGACCATTAAACGGTATCGGTGAAATCATCAGCGCCGCTGAAGCTGCATTCAGGGCCAGAATATCGTGCGGGTTCTCTTTGTCGGTAGAGAGAACCGTGATCACGACTTGAGTCTCGTAAAAATAGCCTTTTGGGAAACTTGGTCGCAGCGGCCGATCGATCAGCCTGGCGATCAACGTAGCGGTTTCTCCAGGTCGACCTTCACGCCGAAAGAAACTACCGGGTATTTTGCCGGCGGCGTACATCTTCTCGTCCACATCGACGGTCAGGGGCAAAAAGTCCGCCCCTTCGCGCACCTCGCGCTTGGCGCAAACGGTCGCTAGAACAATTGTATCTCCGAGACGCATCAACACGGCTCCGTCGGCCTGCTTGGCCAACTTGCCGGTCTGCAATGAATATTTTTTACCGTCCAGTTCGAAACTGGACTCAACGATTTCTGACATATACCAGTTCTACCTCCAAATCTTTTGTTCGTGGGTGTGCTAGGCGCGTAGGCCTAATTTACTGACAACATCACGATATCTCTCGACGTCGTTATTTTTGAGATATGCCAATAATCTTCTTCTTTGCCCGACCATTTTCAACAGTCCACGCCGGGAATGATGGTCTTTCTTATGTTCCTTGAGATGCTCAGTCAGATCGGAGATTCGTCTGCTTAAGATGGCGATCTGGACTTCAGGTGAGCCTGTGTCGGAGTCGTGAATCTTAAATTCACCGATCAAATTGGTTTTTTCCTCTTTCGGCATCGTCATAGCCGTTCACCTCCTCTATCCATAAAGCCTGCAACCAAGAAACCGCCGGTGAAGCGGACAACCTAGTGTGCGGCGACGCTGTTATCAGCATCTTTATTCGTTCCCTACTGCGACATCTTATCATATGGTCAAACCTCGCGCACCA
>CAXMSJ010000037.1:0-6530 GCA_964196305.1 uncultured Acidimicrobiia bacterium | reverse complement strand
TCGCAATGCTAGTGAAGAGTGCCACATCATGACGGTTGAGGACCCGATTGAATTTGTCCACAAGGACAAGAAGGCGCTAGTCAATCAGCGTCAGGTGGGGCGGGACACGCTTAGTTTTGCCAATGGACTAAAATATGTTTTACGGCAGGACCCAGAAGTGATTTTGATTGGGGAGATGCGCGATTTGGAAACGATGGGGATGGGAATAACTGCTGCTGAAACGGGTCATTTGGCCATCGGCACCCTGCATACGACCGATTCGGCCCAGACGATTGACCGCATGGTCAACGCCTTTCCCAGCCATCAACAACAGCAAATTAGGATGCAGTTGTCGGTTAATTTGATCGCAGTCATCTCGCAACTTCTAGTCAATCGGGCTGACGGACAGGGACGCGTTCCTTGTTTTGAGATACTGTTGGCGACACCGGCTGTGCGTAACGTTATTCGCGAAGGAAAGACGTTTCAGATCCCACAGCTGTTAGGGATGGGCACCAAAGCGGGAATGATCAGCATGGAGAGATATATGGAGCGGCTGATCAACGAGGAAGTAATCACCATGGAGGAGGCGTTCAGCCGCACGTCTAGGCCGGACGAACTCAAGAATCTTCTGGGACCGAAAGCCGCTGAGCTGGCGGCCAATATCTTTTAGCTGGGAGACAACTAAGGATGCTCGAAAACAGCAGTGAACACTAGCACCTTAACTCGCTTGGCGATCATGGTCATTGTCCTTTCCTTTGTTTTTTGGGGTTGCTCGCGCGTCGAGCTTGGCTTTAAAACGGAAGTACAGCGAGAGGGATCCCAGGAGACACCCGGGTTCGAGGATGCGCCGCTATCGAGCAACCAGAGCATCTTCGAGCGCGAGATGGAAGAGCTCCGGAGTGCTACCGAGCAAGAGAAGGCCGTTATCATGCCCATCTCGCACTCCAGCTGGATCAATAACGGTGTTTATGAGGTTTTTGGCGAAGTCGAGAATATTGGCGAAAGACCAGGCCGGAACATTTTGACCCGGATCATTTACAAAGACCCAACGTGGTTCACTCGGTTGGCAGTGGTGGAAACGCCTGTTGACCGCCCGACGCTGGCTCCCGGCCAGACGAGCGCGTTTAGGTCAGTATATCGAGGCAATCCCAGGCATGTCGGCAGCTATGTCTTAATGACTGTCACGGACTCACCCACTACCGGTTTCATTGAGGACAGCGGCGATGATTTTCGTGGGGACACCACGGCCACGGCAGCTGTTTTGCAGATCTCTGGCGATGACGAAGACAGCCGGGGCGGAAGGAAGGCGTCGGCGGACGATGATGGGCTGGCTGGGCCCAACTGGTTGATCCTTCTCCTCCTTATTACCAGTGCTGTTTGGGGGGCCTTCCGCTACGCCCAATGGCGTTAGTGGAGCGCGTCTTGTCAACGAGGGGATTTGCTATACAATGACGCATACGGGATGTGGCTCAGCTTGGTAGAGCGCTGCGTTCGGGACGCAGAGGCCGTCGGTTCGAATCCGGCCATCCCGACTGGTCGGCGGCAGTGCCTCATGCTTAGCGCACATGGCCGATAGAGTTCTAGAAACTCGTTCCCACAACGGGTTGGACGGATTTCAAGCCCTCGAGTCAGACTGGCGCTCGCTCGAAAAGCGAGCCCCGGCGACAGTCTTTCAGTCCTGGGATTGGTGCAATTGTTGGCTGGCTCGACACCCTCAGGTCACGCCAAGAATTATCACGGTGGGATCCGATCGAGATGTTAGCGCTATTTTCCCCTTAGGATTCACGCGGACCTGGAGAGGGCTTCCTGTTAGGCGGCTCGCGTTTTTGGGCAGCGGTCCAGCTGATTATGGCGGGTTTCTCTTGGACGGCTCACGCGGTCCGGGTCTGGCTGCTCTGGCCGCTCGGCTTGGAGATGGCGGTTTCGACCTGCTTGATCTACATCAACTTCACCGGAAAGAAGCCGATGAGTTAGCCGGGCTGCTCGAAGGCGATCATCATGTGGCGGTTTGGCCGCAAGAGTCGACGATGGTGGTAGAGACTGGAGCCGACTTTGAGGCTTATTCCGCCAGACTCAGTAAGCGATTTCGGAAGAATGTCACCTACGCCGCCCGTCGGTTAGAGCGAGATTTCTCGTATACTGCGCACCTCGACGGGGGGGATGGAGATTTGGCGCGATCGATGGACCACTTTTTTGCTCTCCATCAGCAGCGGTGGCTGAGCAAGCGATTGCCCGGACTTTTTATTGGCGGAGGCAACCGTCAGCTCCATCAGGAGCTGGCAGATAGGTTGAGGCAGACAGATTCTCTCGTTTTGGGGCTGACATATATTGACGACGAGCCAGCGGCGGCTCTCTATGGGTTCAAGTGGGGCCAAGATTACAGCTATTATCTGGGCGGCTTTGACCCGCAGTGGGCGAAATACAGTGTTTCTGCTGTGCTTATATATGCTCTGATCAAGGAATCGTGCGCTCAAGGCTACCAACGATTTGATTTTCTCCGGGGGCGAGAGGCATACAAACAGAAATGGTTGGCCGAGGAAGTTCCGCTATATCGGCTCGTTGCCTATCACGGCGGGGCTCGCGGTCGATTGGGAGCGGCCCTCGCCAAGACCGAAAATGATGCGGTCCAACGGATTCGCGCCCGTCTTCATCAATAGGGAGACAGTCGTCCTAGAACTTAATAACGTCTCCGCCGTCGGCTCTTCCCTCATCCATTGCTAGATCAGTGGCATTGACTAGCGACGCTCGGTCTTCTGCATCATTCGGGAATGAGGCGCCGACGATGCATAGTGTTACTGGTCGCCCGTCGCTTCGCTTGATCTGCCGGACTTGATGCCTGATCCGTTCAGCGGCTCGCTTGGCTTCTTCGACCGATGTTTGCGGCATGATGACAGCGAACTCATCGCTTCCGAATCTTCCGGCTTCATCTGAGGTCCGTAGTTGACTACCGAGTTCTGTGGCGACAGAACGGAGTAGCTGGTTGCCCACGAGCCGTCCCTCTGCTTGGTTGTGCGCTCCGAAGTTATCGATGTCGGCCCGCAAGAAAAAGAGCGGTTGGCGATAACGTTTTGACCTAGCCAACTCGATTTCAAGTCGATCATGAATCGCCCGGACATGCATAAACCCAGTTAGCTTGTCTCGTCCGGCGGTCTCCAGCAGCTCGGACGCGGAGCGGCGACTGTAGAACTCAACCGCTGCTCCGGCCATCAGGTCAATAGCTAGGTTTAATCGTCGCTCTAATTCAAAGAACTCCTTAAAGTCGCTGGCTGCCTCTTGTTCGCAAAAGACCCACAGTCGCTGGCGGAGTGCCCGGAAGTCGCCCATTAACCTATCGGCCCGGCTGCCGGTCTCATGCCGGAAGCGTCCGAACCTCTGGGCCACCTCATAGAGGCGTCCGCCCGGTCCCAGATCCATGAGATACGAGGGGTCGCCAACGACTTTAGCGATGCCTCCGAGTAGCGTGGGTAGCTCACTAAAGAGCGTCAGTGGCTCGTCCACCAGGCTGCCATCATCACGCGACAGGTCTGCTTCGGTACTCTCCAACCACTTTTCCGCCAAATCCCAAGTGTTGTCCCTTAGGGCCTGCGCAATTTCGTTGAATGTATCTATCTGCATCTCATTAATACTCACATATATCTCATACCCGGCCAAGGGAGGCTCTTAACTGGCTGTCTTGTTGGTAAGTTCCATATGCGGTATCCTTGCTTCCCTGTATTAGCTAAGCGAGAAACTTTTGACGGGCAGGCTAAAGTTTGCCAAGGGCAGGCCGATATTCAAATTGTGGGCGATTATACCGAGGTGAGAGATGAAGTTTTTGATTATGATTTCTGATGAGACCACAGAAGAGAAAGTCTTTTGTGACAACGAATCTGAAGCAACGGCAGTCATCGAACAGAAGGTTCGAGACGGTATTTCGGAGAGTGCTATTACTGCTTTTTCGATGGAGGCAGTGCAATTCGAGGTTGAGCGGGTTCCGGTGGTGAAGATTTCGGACGCGGCGGTTGTTAAAACGTCCAGCCCAGAGCCGGAAGTTCCTGATTTTCGGGCGGAAGCGACCGAAACTTCAGCAGCAGCAGCAGCGCCGTCGAAAGAAGGCTCAAATCCGTTCCTTTCCGAGCAGGTTTTCTCTCTAGATTCATAATCACCTCACACTTTAGGATAAGTGAAGACGCTCCCGCCGGTGGTGGGGGCGTTTTGCGTTTTTGGGTCGTCTCCCCGTAATATAGGGGCTGGAGGGAGATACAACGGACGCGCATCAACTACTAAAAGATCTTAATCCTATACAGAAAGAGGCGGTCACACACAATCAGGGCCCGCTCCTAGTTTTAGCGGGCGCCGGTAGTGGTAAGACGCGCCTTTTGACGTACAAGATCGCCTACTTGATCCGTGAAAAACAGATCGACCCGTTCTCTATCCTGGCCATCACTTTTACGAACAAAGCGGCTACGGAGATGAAGCTTCGAGTCGAGAGATTGCTCGGCATCAACTTGGCCGCCAACATGTGGGTCAGCACCTTCCATTCGACCTGCAATCGCTGGCTCAGACGGTATGCTGGGCTTTTAGAGTATGAGCCAAACTTCGCCATCTACGACACCAGCGACTCGCTTCAGGTTATCAAAGAGTGCATGAAAGAGGTGACTATCGATCCCAAGGCGAACCCGCCTCGGGGCATCTTGGCCCAGATAAGTAAGGCTAAGAATAAGATGATCGACCCCGACCGCTATCGCCAGGAAGCGATCACCCCGCGGGCGAAAATGGTCTCAGTCGTTTACAGTCGGTATCAGCGTAAGCTCGTGGCCGCCAACGCTATGGATTTCGATGATTTGATCATTAACGCGATCCGACTTTTTCGGCGCAACCCGGACGTACTTGACAAGTATCGGCAGCAATTCAAGTACTTGCTGGTAGATGAGTACCAGGATACCAACCCGACCCAGTACCAGTTAGTGAAAATGTTAGCCGGTGAAGACGCCAATTTGACTGTTGTTGGCGATGAGGACCAGTCGATCTACGCTTTTCGCATGGCCGATATCCGAAATATCTTGGATTTTGAGCGGGATTATCCCGGGGCGACAGTAATCAAGATGGAGCAGAATTATCGCTCCACCGATAAGATTCTCGACGCCGCGAATAAGCTTATTAGCAACAACGTTAGCCGCAAAGGCAAGACGTTGTGGACGGCGAATCAAGACGGTGCGCTGATCAATTGTTACGGGGCGACCGATGAGAGAGACGAAGCGCATTTCGTGGGCCGCGAGATCTCTCGTTTGTTGGACGAGGGGCACTCCTATAAAGATTTTGCTGTTTTCTACCGGACGCATGCTCAGTCGCGAGTGATTGAGGAAGCGTTTTTGCGGGCGAATCACCCGTACCGGATATTCGGAGGCTTGCGTTTTTATGAGCGCAAGGAGATCAAGGACACGCTGGCTTATCTGCGGTTGCTGAATAATCCGGATGATATAGTTTCGCTTCGTCGCATCATCAATGTCCCCAAGCGGGGCCTTGGCGACAAGTCACTGGAGAAGATTGCCGTCTTTGCCGAGGCCAACGAAATATCTCTCTTTGAGGCCATGCACCGGATCGATGAAATCGATATCGGGTCGCGGTTTAGGGTGGCTATTCACGATTTTATCGACCTTATTGAAGACCTGCGCCTGCTTCGAGAGAAAGTTTCGTTGACTCAGCTGATGAGAGATATCTGGCGACGGACGGGCTACGTGAAAGAGCTGGAGGCAGAGGAGACAGCCCAGGCAGAGAGCCGTCTCGAGAATCTGACCGAGTTTCTGTCGGTTGCCTCCGAGTTCGAGACGGACGCTGGCGCCTTGTCGGACCTGACGGATTTTCTCCAACGGACAGCTTTGCTGGTTTCATCAGAAGTTGTTGAGGGCGAGGAGGGCGTTAGCTTGATGACGCTTCACAGCGCCAAGGGTTTAGAGTTCCCGGTTGTTTTCTTGATTGGCTTGGAGGAGGGGCTTTTCCCTCATGTGCGCTCGATCGGCAGTGATAGTGAGATAGAAGAAGAACGGCGACTCTGCTACGTGGGAATGACCCGGGCCGAAGAGCGCCTGTACCTCGTTTATGCTTGGTCACGGATGATGTTCGGGCAGACCGGCGCTAGCCGGCCGTCCCGCTTTTTGGAAGAGATTCCCGAGGAGTTGGTGGAGCATGCTGGGGCTACTCGTCCGGCTGATCGTGTCGGTCGGTATGGTGAGTCTACCTGGGGGGCACCGAGTAGTCGGGATAGTCGGCGACAAGAGCAAGAGCGTGCCGGCAGCCCGCCTCTGGATGTCTCGTCCGGCGACAGCGTGACTCACGCCAAATGGGGCGACGGAATCATCGTAGAGATTGAAGGCTCGGGCGAGAGCGCGGTCGCCACCATCCGCTTCTCTGACATCGGCACTAAGCGCGTCCTCTTAGCTTACACCCCGTTGACCAAGAAATAACTCAATATTTCCTGTAGACTATTCTGCGGAGGGATGGCAGAGCGGACGAATGCGACGGTCTTGAAAACCGTTGACCCGCAAGGGTCCGGGGGTTCGAATCCCCCTCCC
>CAXMSJ010000036.1:0-7026 GCA_964196305.1 uncultured Acidimicrobiia bacterium | reverse complement strand
CAGGGGACGTGGTTTGCTAAATGTCCTAATTATCACCAAATCACCACTGCCGGATAAGCGCCCCAGCCTGTGGGGTATGCCTAAGCACATCGCTCAGTGGGATTTTGTGAAGGAGCCAAGTTCTAGAGATGCTGGGGATTGACGAGTTGGTTTTCGAGCGGGGGGATTCTTGGATCAAAGCACGTTTATCGGGCTCATGGCGGGCGCTTTAACGACATCTGCCTTCTTTCCACAGTTGCTCAAGGCTGTCCGCACAAGATCAGTTGATGACATATCTCTGGGAATGTTTGTGATTCTCTCTATCGGATTAGTCCTCTGGACAATATATGGGTGGCTCATTATGTCGTGGCCGGTCATTATCACGAATATCTTGACGCTCGTACAGGCCGTCGCGATTCTCGGCATTAAAATAAGGAGCATGCAGTGATAGTCCTCCTGCTTCTCGGAATGCACCGAAATGATTCCGATTCCCGAGCGAACCGCGGGCGGCTTCATGTCTCCGCTCAGAAGCTGCGAGCGCGGGGCACGTAAGACTACTAAGGGCCGCTTACGGCCATCGTCCGGATCATAGCTTGATGCTCCTGGGCTGGATCGATAATAGTGGTCCCCGCATAACTAAAACGTTCAAATAGAGTGAAACAAAGACCACAGAAAGCCGAAGCTTGCTTACTTTCGGCGCCGCACTTTGGACATGTTCTCATAGGTTGCCTCCTTCAGACATGATTGTTTTATCGGCGAGCGATTGGGTTCCTTTAGCAATTTACTGACTTATTTTAAAGCGTCACAGGGTTTCAGGTTTGCTACAATAGGCGGAGTTTGATTGGAGAGGTGCTGGAGCGGCCGAACAGGCACGCCTGGAAAGCGTGTGACCTTAACGGGTCCGTGGGTTCAAATCCCACCCTCTCCGCCAGACTTAGCTTTAAGGCGCACCCTGGAGAGCAGCAAGACCAGGACGACGGCCCCATATGTCAGTGGTTCCGCGTAGTCTTGTTTGGCGGCCCACGTGAAATGCACGATCACCAGGATGGCAGTTAAATAGACGACCCGGTGCAACCTCTTCCAATTTCGTCCCAGTCGCTTCTTCCAGCCATTAGTCGAGGTCACCACCAGTGGGATCAGCGTTAGGAAGGCAGTGAAGCCGACGATGGCAAACGGTTTTTCAACGATGGCTTCTACTATCAGAGAGACATCAAAACCATAGTCCAGGGCGACGAAAGTCAAAAAATGAAGCGCAGCATAGACAAAGGCGTAGACACCGAGGGCGCGACGGACTCGGATTGCGGCTCGAAAACCGAAGAAGCGGTTGGCCGGCGTACAGGCTAGCGACAAGATCAGTAAGACCAGCGCATCGCGACCGGTGCGGAAGGTAATTTCTCGGATCGGATCGAACCCTAGGCGACCGCTGGCGGCATCATAGAGGAGCGCGGCCAGGGGCACGAGCGCGGCGACGTGGACGGCGATCTTGAAGAAGTCGTACTGGCGTCGGCGCATCAGAAGAACCGCTCTAGGTCCATTCCTTTATAGATTCCGACGGCCTCCTCATAGCCATTAAACGGCAGCGTGCGCCGACGTCTGACTTCCCCGATCCGTCTTTCTGTTGATTGGGTCCAGCGCGGATGTGGCACTTCCGGGTTGATGTTGGCAAAGAAACCGTACTGGTCCGGCGCGGCCCGCATCCACAAGGACGTCGGCATCTCTTCTACCAGGTCGATCCGGACGATCGACTTGATAGATTTGAAACCATATTTCCACGGGACGACCAGGCGGATCGGAGCACCGCTCTGTGGTAAAAGCGGTTTTCCATATAGCCCCGTGGCTAGCAAGGTCAGCTCGTGGACAGCTTCGTCGAGCCTGAGCCCTTCGACGTACGGCCAGGTATATCCGCCGCCCTTTTGCCCCGGCAGCTGGTCAGGATCGTAGATCGAGGTGAACTTGACGTACTTGGCCTTGGAGAGCGGTTCGACTTCTTTTAGGAGTGAGCGCAACGAAAAGCCGAGCCACGGAATGACCATCGACCAACCTTCGACACAGCGCATCCGGTAGATGCGCTCCTCCTCACCGAACTTGCTGATCAGCTCGTTCAGGTCGAAAAGACGTTTTTTGCGCACTAGCCCGCCGACTTCGACAGACCAAGGGCTTGTTTTGAAATCAGCCGCCATCACCGCGACATCTTCTTTGCTGGTAGTGAACTCATAGAAATTGTTGTAGCTGCTGATCGCCGCATATGAGGTGAGTCGGTTGCCGAGCTCATCTTTGTTGGCCTCAGTTTTTCCGGGCTTGGGTGGCGGCTGGTGTCCACTGGATGATGGGTCTTGGCGGTCGCAGGCAGCCAAAAAAAGTCCGGCCCCGACTACCCCGGCTTGTTTGATGAACCGGCGCCGCGACAGATAGACTTCCTCGGGCGTGATATCGGAGGATTTTAACTTCATAAGCTCTCTTTCCAGTCTAGTCCGCGTCAACCTAGGTGTAAAGTCTTTCTATGCTAAAATGGCTGGTATACCCAGGAGAAACTATGAATATGCCGGAGAATCTGGACAACCTCCATCGACATGCTGAAGAGATACGCGCGGCTTCAAAAGAACTGATTGCCGCTGAACAGGCGGCCGGGGATAATATTCGTATTGTTTATGCTTCGCTGGATGTACTCTTTGATATCACGAATGTCTATGACTCGCACGATGACAACGAGCTAACAGTGCAATTCCTCGGCCTGCGGCTCTTCAACACGATCACTTCGTCCGTGGAACTGTTACTGGCCGGCTATTATCAGAGCGCGGTCATCTTAATGCGCGATCTATTGGAGACAGGCTATCTCCTCGATTATTTCACGATCGATCGCGACAAGATCGGACAGTGGAAGAACTGCACCAACAAAGAGCGGCAGCGGAAATTCCAGCCCGCTAAAGTGCGTCAAGCACTCGATCGGCGCGATGGTTTCGAGGAGCGCAACCGCGAATATATCTATCAGACGGTCTGCGAACATGCCGTTCATCCGACATACATGGGCAATAAGCTGGTAGCTCCAGATGGACTGGGGCTTATCGGGCCGTTCTTCGATGGTCGATTTCTCCAGGCGTTACTCAAGGAGCTGGCCATGAGGGTGCCGTATTTCGTCCTGGTTTATCTGGTGCACTTTCCAAATTTGCCGTCTGAATTCAAGCCCATCAAAGACAAGTTTTTGGCTGACTGTACTGCCTGGTCCGATCAGTATGCCGCTGACGGTCAGGCTCATTTAAACACCAGCGGCCTGAGCGAATTAGTCCAAGAGTAGTCTCAGCTTAGTCGTCGTTGAGGATTCTGCGCAGCCGATAGCCCATAAAGCCGGCGGCCGTCAAGAAGACCGCCGATGAGGCGGCTTGGAGAACTTCTGCTAGCGGCTTAAGCTCCGGATCGGCCAAGTCCAGCAGATGATGGAAGCTAAAAATCACGATACCGACAGTCAAGATGACCGTAAACGAGAAGAGAACTCCTCCGTGGGCCAACCAGGCCAGTCGGATCGAGACGGCAACCCCCACCAATGCGGTCCCAAGGGATAGCCACAATGGTAATGCTTCCAGCCACGGGGTCATTGGCTCGCCCCCTGGTTGATTTTCCTCAAGGCCGTCAAGATGGCCAAGACGAGCAGCAAGTAAGAGATCGAGGTCATGAGGGCAGTAATCCCATAGATGACATCAGTGTACTGGCCAGAAAGGAAGATCGGTATGGCTGAGTGGGCTATCATGGTGACGGCCAAGATAAAGAGAAACTTGGCGATATCGGCGAAAAGCGAGTCCTTGAACATTTGAAGCAGGGCCATGGCGACGATGCCCAGGCCAATATTTACAAAGACCGTCATTGATTCTGCTGACATATTTAGATACTCAGAGATTTTTTGCCATCTCCCAGATACCGCAAGGACATGTCCCCACGCAGAAGCTGCAGCCGATACACTTGTTCTCGTCGAGCACGTATTCCCAAGTGCCGGTGGCCTCATCTCCGACTCGCGAGATGGCCCCCCAGTAGCAGGTATAGACACACATCTGGCAGTCGCGGCAGGAGCCACAGGACATGCAGCGGTTAGCTTCCGAGAATGCTTCGAACTCGTTGATGGCGGTTGTCTCATAGTATGCTTGCCGGACACGATCATACGGAATGGTCTGTTTGATGTCCGGCAGGTAGTCGAAGTCCATCATCAGAGCATTGATGACCTCGGCCGCGCGGCGTCCTTCGCCGATCGCGTGGGTAACGAGGCCCGGTCCCGTGGCATCCCCGACTGCGAATATTTTCACGTCTGACGTTTGCTGGTTATCGTTTACCTGGATAACGCCCCGTTCGATGTCTATACCGCGGGGCAAAAAGTCTAGCTCAGGCACTTCGCCAATAGACATAAGAACTGTGTCGGCCGGTAGGCTGGTGCCGTCTTTGAAGCGGAGCTCTTTGTCTTTGGGATGGAACTCTTCGGTAAATTTAGGCCAGGCGATCTCTGTTCCTAGACGTTCGGCCGCTTCTCTTTCCACGCCAAAAGACGCCGGCGGTTGGATATCGACGGCGGTCACGCTCTTGGCCCCGCAGGCCCAGGCTTGGCAAGCGATGTCCATGCCGACGTTGCCGGCGCCGATGACGATCACGTCTTGCCCCGAGAGGTCGGGGGCGTGATCTCGGTTAATGTCCTTAAGAAAGTCTATGCCGCCGATCACGTGGTCGCTGCCGGCGAAGGGGATGATCCGTGGCGTATGTGCCCCGCAGGCCACGACCACGACTTCGTTTTCATCGTAGATCTTATCAAAAAGCTCCCGGTCGACCTTGGCGTTGAGCTCCACGTTGACGCCCGACTCTTCAATTCTCGCTATCTCTTGAGAGAGCACTTTTTGGGGCAGACGGTCTCGGGGGATACATAGCTCCAGCTTGCCGCCGAGCCGGTCATCAGCCTCATAGATATTGACCTCATGTCCTTTCAGCGCTAACTGCCAGGCGGCGGAGAGACCTCCGGGTCCGCCTCCGATGATCCCCACCTTTTTTCCGGTGGCTTTGTCCTTTTTCGGCACTGGCAGATCGAGACTAAGGCTGCCAAAAGATTTAATATCAAGCGGCTTGTCGATCAGGCCGCGGGTACAGGCATCCATGCAGAGGTTGGGGCAGACTTGGCCGCAGACGCTTCCAGGGAACGGGCTGTACTCCAAGACGAGCTCCAACGATTCTTGATATTTGTCCTGACGGATCAGGCTGGTCCGTTGCTGGGTGGGAATGCCTGAAGGGCAGGCCCCGGCACACGGCGCCAGATATTTATTGTTGTTCCAGACAGGGGTGAAGCGCCGGTCTGCGCCGGTCGGCGTATATTCGAGGATCGTCCGGTCATGTTCGAGGTAAGGCCCGAAGATGCCTCCCTTTCCCACATCTTTCTCCCAGGAACTCAGTCGCCAACCGGTAAGATCCGGCCGAGAGGCGGTAGTCCGCTCCTCTTTTTCCTCCGGGGTCAAAGAGATTATCTTGGACCACTCACCCCGGGACTTGGTCAGTTCTTCATACTGTTCAGTCCGGTCGATAGCTTTTAGGTACGGCTTCATGTTCTCGGTCAGCCAATCCCAGTCTTGGTTCGTCAACTCGGTTAGCTTAGCGTCTGCTTCACTGAAGCCTTGAATGTTCCCGCGGAAGTAGATAGTGCCGCCGACCATCCCAACGCAGGGCCGATAACCGAGGATATTGTCGGGATTGCGCGGCTCCACGCCACAGACCACAGAGATACCCCCGGCCTTGAACTCGGCGAAGGAATCTCCGACCTCGCGAAAGTACCATGATTGGAGCGGTTCGAAACGGGGATTGTGCTTGGTCATGGTGTCGCAACGTGCTCCGCCACCACCCTGGACATACAAAACGCCCTGGGCTCCGGCATTGTGGGCGCCATTGGTGACGTCGCCCAAGACCGTGATCTTTGCTCCACAGTTGATCCAGCCGACATCGTCGGAAGCACTGCCGTGAACGGTTATTTTCGTGCCGTGAAAACCCATCGCGCCGCAACGCTGACCGACCGGGCCGCTGATATCGACATGGACTTCCTCGCCGAGCGGCCAGAGCCGTCCGCACAGGCCGTGCTGGCCATCTGCTTCAATTATTAGATCGCGGGCTCCGCCCTTGACTGCCGCTTGGATCTCTTCATCCATCTCCTTGGAGGAGACCCGGCGATCATTAACTTTTCCGACTATTGTCAGGCTTTTTTTCTTTTGCTTCTTAGCAGGCATAGGATATCTTCAGTCGCTCTGCCATTGCTTTGTCGGCAATGCTCAGGCCGTCGGACATGCCGATAGGCAGTTCAGTACTGCGACCCATCGGGGCCAGCACTTTCTTCAATTCAATATTGGCAGCCTTGAAGACATCGACTATCCGCTCTGCCACCATGTCTGGGTCGAGTCGCCGATAGAGGCGCGGATCCTGGGTGGTGATCCCCCGTGGACAGCGACCCGTATTACACAGGTTGCAGCGGTTGTATTCATCACCCAGACAACCCGCCGCTGCCTGCATCATGTATTTGCCGGAATCGACAGCTGAAGCACCGAGCATGATCATAGCGGCGGCGTTGGCAGCCAACGCTCCGGTCTTGCCCATGCCACCGGCAGCGATCAAGGGCAGCTCATTCTGTTTGCCCTGGGCGACCAGGTCAAGGTAGCATTCTCGCAGGTTTGAGACGATCGGGTGACCCATCTTATCGAGCGAGACATTATAGGCGGCGCCTGTGCCGCCATCTTCACCGTCGATACACAAGGCGCTCGCAAATGGATTGCGCACCAGGTTGTTTAAGACGGCCTTCGCTGTTTTGGAGCCGGATATCTTTGGATAGACAGGAACGCGAAAGCCCCAGGCCATCGACATCGACTGGATCATCTTGGCGACTGCTTCCTCGATTGAGTATTTCGTCTGATGGGTTGGCGGTGAGGCGAGATCCACATATTTGGGCACGCCGCGGATCTCGGCGATCAAGTTGAGAACTTTATACGCCATCAAGAGACCCCCGTCACCGGGCTTGGCGCCTTGGCCGTATTTGATCTCGATGCC
>CAXMSJ010000035.1:0-3836 GCA_964196305.1 uncultured Acidimicrobiia bacterium | reverse complement strand
CAATTACCGGCCACATCCTTGGTGCTCAAGTTGACCCACTGGCTGCCGTCCGCCAGCGTAGACATGATGGTCTCCGTAGCGGCTCCCGTAGCCAAAAGACTGATGGCCTGCGGCGGAGTCTCCATGTTTTCACTCCACGAGTGAGAGTACCCTTCCACGCCACTAACAGTATCGGTGCCGGCGGCAAACTTGATCTTGACCACCTTGGTCGAAGATGGAGCCCCGACCGTATGGCTGGGACTGATCACGTTGGCTGGATCAACCGGCATTCCGGTGTCGAGCTTAAAGACCTCGCTGTCGACAGTCTCGGTCTGACTGGGGGTCTTGGAATAGAAGTAAAGAGTATGGGCGCCCTCGGACGGCAGTTGGATCGGCACCGTGTACGTGGTGACCGCCGGCGTGCTGTCCCAGCTGTAAAACGTGTCCGCCGGCGCCAGACTGGCAAACAGACTGATCGATGGGGCACTGGTGTACCACTCATTGTCTCCATTTGGCGAACGGGGGTCAGCTAAAAAGCTGGTGTCGATGAGAAAAGCCCGCAGCGACTCACTCAGATCGATACGCCCGTATCCAAACTTGTCATCCCGACCCGGGGCGCCGAGATCCTTGGCTCCCTTTTCTAGGATCTTTTCGACTGCCACCGGCGACAAGCTGGGGCGAGCCGCCTTGATGACCGCTGCCGCTCCGGCCACCATCGGTGAAGCCATCGAAGTTCCCGACACAAAGTCATATGTCTGCAAGTACCCGCTCGAATTCATCGCCACCGGATAGGTCGGCATCATCGAATAGATGTGCTGACCGGGGGCCGCAAAATCGACTGACGAATTAAAAGTAGAGAATATGGCGCGATTATCTCGATTATCGGTGGCGCCGACCCCCAGCACGTTGTCGTGAGCGGCTGGATATGAGATCTGGCCATCGCCGCTGTTGCCTGCGGCGGCCACCAGCACGACACCGTTCATGTCTGCATGGTTCAGGGCCACCTGGTCAAGCAGGTCTGAATCGGCCGTGCCCCCAAAGCTCATATTAATAACATCGGCGCCGTTGTCGACCGCATAGTAGATCGCTTCAATTATGTCGCTGTTCATGAGCCCGCCACCGGACGTCCCGGCTTTCACCGGCATTATTTCGATCCCCGGACCAACTCCGGCGATGCCCTCGGAATTATTAGTGGCCGCACCAACGATGCCGCCAACATGGGTACCGTGGCCGTTGTCGTCGTGTGGGGTGCCGTTGTTGCCGGTCACAAAAGCAAAATCATATTCGGGGAAGCTGAGCCATTCGCCGCCGATCTTCCAATGCTGCATTCCCTCGCGGTACATGTCTCCGGCGCCGATGTCCTCGATGTAACTAGCCTCACCGATGGAAAAGTGGTCATTGACAGTCGCCGAGGGGTCATCTATCTCAGCCACTAAGTAGTAGGTCTTATCTTTTTCCATAAAGACTGTGGTGTCCAAACTGGCTAAAGTTCGATTTACAGCCGACTCGGAAGTTTCGTCCGGCGCTATCCAGCCCACTGCCAAGTTCGCTCCATTAAGATCGTCTCTTATGGAAAGCTTCATCGGTGCTGTCGGCAGGCCCTCTCTCATCATGTAAAAGCCCGCTTCATGAACGGACGCGCCGGTTCCTGTAATCGACTGCGCTACCTCATAGTCGGCGCCGGCAAATGGCCGGATGGGATTGAAGCCCTCGAGAACCCAGTACATCCCCAGCCCGATGCCGGCCGTATTGAAACCGTTAACGTCGTCAACATAACCATTGCCGTCATCGTCGATCCCGTTGTCGGGCGTCTCGGTCGCGTTGACCCAGAGTTTTCCGACAATATCCGGGTGATCGAGATCCATACCGCTGTCGAGCACAGCTACTGTCACTGTTGACGAAAACCCTTGCTCCATGTCCCAGGCATTAACCGCGCCAATATCGACTCCGGCAGTTCCAGGTGTACCCATGATCTCCTGGCCCACATTGTTGAGTCCCCATTGTTTCTGAAAATCAGGGTCATTCGGAGTATAAGAAAGCTGGTAGAGATAGTTGGGCTCAGCAAACTCTACTCGGCGACTGGCGCGCAACTTACTGATAGTGCGCTCAACCGAGACTCCCGGGGCGGTCTTATAGACTTGGATTTTATTGCTGTTCTGTGAGCCAAGGGTGTTTTCCGACCGACCGAGTCCGGCTGTTGCGGCCGCTTGATTTTGCCGTCGTTGGGAGGTCCCGTCCTGAAACTTAACCAGGACTTCTCCGGGAACATAGTCCGTCGGAGCCTCGACTTTAGTGATTTTTCTCCCGTGATCGCGCAGATAAAAACGGTCGGGAGCGGAGAGTACCTGGCCGGCCATCATGGCCAAGAGGATGGTCGCCAGAGCCAACGAAACCCAGAACCGTGCCGGTTTCACTTTCACACTAAAGCGCCCAAAAAAACTACGAAAACCCATCTGGAACCCCTTTTCTAATCCGACAAAGCTGCATCTCTTCTACAAAAAAACCACAAAGGGACAAGACAAAAATTAATCGATATATGATCGGTCAATGCCACCTAGACCTTTAGATTTTATGACATATTGAACCGACAAACAACCGTCCGTCGGCTCTCCCCTGTTCAGGGCGAATGTGATATAAGAAGATGCTGATATGGAAGAAAAACTAGTAATCATCTTTTTCTGGCTGGCGCTGATGGCTTATGCGTCGGCTTTCATCTTCTATGTATATCTGTTTATTCAAAAGCGCCAACTAACCAGTACCATGGCAACTTCCCTGGTACTGCTGGGTTTTGCCTTGCAGACCGGATCGTTTATCGCCCGTTGGCAGTCGATCGGACAGATCCCGGTGTCCGGAGCTTTCGAGTCCTATTTTATGATCGCCTGGTCTATTACTTTGATCTATATCTCACTGGAGTGGCTGACCGGTCTCAAGGTCCTCGGCGCCTGGGTGCTCCCTTTTGTGATGGCCTTGATGGGTATCGCCTGGTTCCGTTACGAAGATGCTGCCCGCCTCAGCCCGGCGGTGCAGAACTCCTGGATCGTCATGCATGTCAGCGTGATCTTCCTTTCGTATGCCGGGTTCACCATGGCGGCGCTCGCGTCTGTTCTTTATTTGATCCAACAACGGCAGCTAAAGCGACGCCAGGTCAACCTACTATTCCGGCGCCTACCTTCGCTCCAAGTCCTTGATGATCTATCGAGCCGGGCGGTCGCGCTTTCGCTGCCGTTCATGACGATGGTGATCGTCACCGGGATCTTGCGGTCGCTCAAGCAGTTCCCTGATTGGTATCTGGACCCGATCGTTATTTCCACCACGCTGACCTGGGTTGTCTACAGTATCTATCTGGCTCTCCGTTTTCTGGGCAGCTGGCAAGGGCGACGTGCTGCTTACGTGTCGATCGTCGGGTTCTTCTCCCTCTTCTCCATAGAGATCATGCGGTCCTTTCCCCTCTTTCAACATTTTGGATGAGCAAATGACAGTGACAGATACACCAACCCCCTACCCAATCGTCTTAGATTTGCGCGGTCGGTCCTGCCTAGTAGTCGGAGGTGGTCCGGTGGCCTGCCGGAAGATATCGTCCTTAGTGGAAGCGGGAGCTGAAGTTACCGTTGTGTCTCCGCTCGGCACCACTGAACTACGTAAAATGGCTGATTCCCGCCTGATCAACTGGCGAAAAAGAGACTTTATGGAATCCGATATCGGCGGAAATGTGCTGGTGATCGGGGCAACGGACACAACTGAGATCAATGAGCGGGTTTATGCTAGCGCCCGGGAAGCCGGGATCCCGGCCAATATCGTCGATGAACCAAAACTGTGCGACTTCTTCGTCCCGGCTGTTCTGCGCCGGGGGCGCCTGA
>CAXMSJ010000034.1:0-5921 GCA_964196305.1 uncultured Acidimicrobiia bacterium | reverse complement strand
GCGGAAAGGCCACCACCAACTGACCGTCATCGATCGATTGCGGCTGACCCTCTATCAAGAACGCCCCGAGCGATAACTTCCTCCGCTTAGTAGCGGCCAATATTTCAGGCCAGGCAAGCTCAATCTCGGCCAGATCGAGTGACCCACCCCTGGCGACACCGCGCTTGGTGGGAGTTTCGGTTGGCGGTGCCGCAGCCATGCGGCCCGCCCGCGGCGTAGTCGTCTCAACCGCCGGCTGCGGACGAACTCCGCCCGCCTCCAGTCGAGCCAAACGCTCGGCCAACGCCTCGATGGTCAACTCTTCACCCCGCATCAGTCGAACCAAAGCCAGCTCCAGCGCCAGCCTCGGCTCCGCGGCGAAGCGGAGTTCGTCAAAGAGACGACTGGCCTCCGTCAAGACACTACGGGTCTTAGCAGGCCCCAATGCGTCAGCTTGTTTGATCATCCGCTCAATCGTCTCATCGCCCCGGTGAACAAGTTGGCGTCGAGACTCAGCTCCAGTGACATGTATTAAGATGAAAAGATCGCGAGTATAGCCAAGCAGCGCCGCCACAAATTGACGTAAATCGCGGCCGGCTTCAGTTAAGGAGTCAACAAACTCGAAAACCGGCGCCGACTTCTCTTCGATTATCAGATCCACTGCCTCTTCGACCAGAGCTGAGCTAGGCAAGCCCAAGAACGTCGCTACTTCATCTTCAGATATTTTCTGGTCCTTGTAAGCCGACAGCTGGTCGAGCATGCCGATAGCATCCCTGAGACTGCCTTCGGCATGACGAGCCACTACCGACAGAGCCTCTTTAGATATCTTTATCTTCTCCGCCTTGGCGATCTTGGCCAGATGCCCGATGAGCGCCGGCAAAGGGATACGCCGAAACTCAAACTGCTGGCAACGTGAAGTAATGGTGGCCGGCACTTTCTGGGGATCGGTCGTAGCTAGGACGAAAATCACATGAGGGGGAGGCTCCTCAATCGTCTTAAGGAGCGCGTTAAAAGCCGGCTCAGTCAGCATGTGGACTTCGTCGATGATATAGACTTTTCGCCTAGCCATCGTAGCGGCAAAAGCAACCTTGTCTCGCAGGTCTCGTATCTCATCAATGCCGCGATTGGATGCCGCGTCCATTTCCAAGACGTCTAGTGAGGTCCCAGCCGCAGTAGCCACACAAGAAGCGCACTTCCCACACGGTGTCGGCGTGGGCCCATCCACGCAGTTGACACTCTTAGCCAGGATCTTCGCTGTGCTGGTCTTGCCGGTACCGCGAGGGCCGGCAAAAAGGTACGCGTGCGCCACCCGGTCATCTTTGACCGCATTGGCCAAAGTCTGGGAAACGTGATCTTGACCAACAACCTCACTGAATGTTTGCGGTCGCCACTTGCGATACAAAGAGATATACGTCATGCGCTCCGGTATAGATTGACAACATAGATGACCGTGCACCCACCATCGACCAGAGATCCCAAGCGACACCCGGAAAAGCCAGCTCCGGCCAGGCACTCCCACGGCACACAGAAGGGTTCGCTTACCGCTGCTTCCTTCCGGATCTGACGGGGTTCACAAATTCCTGTTGCGCGGGACCCGGCTTTCAACACCGCTTCAGCCGGACTCATTCTTGAAATCAAAGACCTCAGGCAGGAATTCAGCCCTGCTATAGCGGATTGCAGGTCTAGGGCACCGCTAACTCCCCACCTAGCACGGTCTTTTTGAGTATATGCCGTAAGCTTAAGGGGGTCAATCAGGCTTCAGTGAGAAATCGAGCGTTATCTCTCCGTCAACATTTTGCATGGTCAGGCCCAGTTTTAGCGACTTGGCGCTATCCAGAGCGGGAAACAGAAGAACGCCGCCGCCGCTAGCTCCGGGCGCCAGATCGACAGGCATCTCCTTGTATCCTACCGGCAACTCCGGAAGCGGCTCAATGAGGCGATTACCCTGTTTAATGAAGCTATTGAAGACCTGGACAACGATCGCCTTCTTGCTGTCGTTGAGAATAGCGATATTGAAGCGGGTCTCCGTCGCGGCAAACTCCACTCGACTGATCGAAACCTTGATTTTTGCTGCTTGTTTTTCTACTCCTGTCTGCCAAACCTCAAGGGCGGGGGCCAGAACATTCGCTGGATCAGTAGTATCAATCGAGACCGCAGTTATCTCTAATGTCTCGATTGGCTCGCCGTCATCCATCTTGCCGCTGAACCAGTCAGTGACATCGCCTTGGACACGCACATAATCACCCTCGGTGATCATGAAGCCCACCTCATAGCGGACGATCACATCAACCGGACCCAGCTCCGAGTCGATAGTTACCTGCAAATGCGTCCCTTGTGAGTCATAAACAGGATCCGCTGCTATGCGGCCCTCAAAATCGACGACCCGCCCGCGAACCGGCTCGACGTTTTCCACCGCCCGCACAATATCAATATTGGTTAGTGGCGGCGGTTCATCCGGCGCTTCGACTTCCTCAGGAATACTTGGCGTCTGGCGCACCGCCGGCACGATCAACCAGGCCAGCATGCCAACAATGATCAACAGCGGAATGACTTTTCTTAAAATACTCACAGCAATTATTATTCTATCACCTGCCCAGCAATAGATGGGGACTCAGAAAATTAGACGGCGTCGCCTAATTTTGTTTTAATGATCGGCGGGAGAAGTGGCCGAGTCGGTTGAAGGCGCTCGCCTGCTAAGCGAGTAAGGGAGTGAAGCTTCCTTCGAGGGTTCGAATCCCTCCTTCTCCGCATATCCGGCAATAAGCTTCCTTTGCGGTACGGTAATGGTTAAAATCACTTATTGGCGCTCGTAGCTCAGAGGACAGAGCACAGGCTTCCGGAGCCTGGTGTCGCAGGTTCGACTCCTGCCGGGCGCGCACACCGTGCCGACCTAGCCAACCAAAGGTGAACTAATGTCGACAGTTGCCATACCGAACAGACTGATCGGTGCCAGCTATCTCTTTATCCTAAAGAGCGAGTCCGACCACGCCTTGGCGCTCAACGAGTTCATTGGGAAGTCATTCAAGCGGCATATTGCCGAGGGCACTTTCCAACTGGGGCTCGACTCCGAAACTCATACTGATACCTTCATGTCTAAAGAGTCTCGACTCCGCCTTGACGTCGAAGAACACACCCACGCCAACGTCATTAGTATCGGTCTGGCCAGCTTCATTGATTCAGATGAGACGCCCAGCTGGAACGACCAAGTACAGTTTCTTGATGAATCGGTCGGCGCTCTTGAGTCGGCGGGCATCGACGTCCTGGGCACCACGGTAGTCGCTATAGGTAATCCTCAGGTCAAGGCTGAGAGTCTTGATGCCTTCACGACGGCGGTTAATGAGCCGCAAAACCATGTTTCAGCCAAGCTAGGCGGGAACGTGATCCATCAGTTTATCGGTAATCTCAACCGGCAGTTCTTTTTTATTGAAAACTTTGAAGAGACCGATCTTGAAGAAATCGTCACCGACCAGCTGCCGGGCATCGTCTGGGCCATGCAACGCCTCACCCGCGAGATGTCCTTCTTCCAAGACCGTTTGCAGACCATTGAAACCGAGAAGAAGGCGATAGATGAAGATCTAAGCAAGATTTTTCACCAAAAGGTCGGCTCTACCCTCGACAGCAGCTCGGCGCAAGTCCTGGAAGACCAGATCACCCATCTGTCATCGATGTACAGTATGATGGCGACCGACCTGCACCTGGTGTCCGATGCGGTCAACACCTTTGACCGCGATTTGACGGCTCTTGAGGACCGAGCAACAGAGTTTGGCACCGACGATGCCGATGCGTTCCCGCGATATCGCCTGGCGACCTATAGGGCTTATTTGAAGGAATTGCGTAAGCACCAGAGCGACTTCAGGTTGTCCCTAGACAACACCAAGGCAGCCATTGATATCGCCCAGACACAGACAGCGATCTTGCGCGGCAGCCAGGGCCTGGCCCTTCAGGAGCAGACCCGCGAGCTCCTGGACCAGAACCTAATACTCCAGGATGAGCGGGCCTCACTGCAGGCCGCCACCTCGGTAGTAGAGCTGGTCGTCGTCTTTTACTACTCGCTCGTATCCTGGAAAACCGTGGCGATCTATGGAACAGTGGATATACTGACCCCCTGGCAAAAATTCTCCACCGTAGGAATCTTTGCCATAGCTGTGGTAACGCTCACACACTATGTCGGCGCCAGTTTACATAAGAAGAGAATCAAATGGGTACCAATACTGATAAGCGCCGGATTGGTGTTGGCGACCCTGGTAATCATGGCCTTATTGCCCGCAACGGTCGCCGACCAGGCGGACCACTGACTAGGAGGAAAAATGGAAGCGATAAAGCTGATGGAAGAAGCGATTAAAGCGGAGCAGGTCGCACACGACCGCTACAAGGAAGGCGCGGCTATCGCCGAAGATCCCGAAACCCGCTCGATGTTCGAACAGTTAGCCAAGTGGGAAGAGGGGCACAAGCACATGCTCCAAGAGCGCCTCGCCACCGTTAAGATGATGAAAGGTACAAAATAGTCTCTTTCATCAGTCGGACGATGAAGCCAGCGTCGATATCTTCGGCGCTGCGGATTTTTAGGTGACGGGCCTCTTTGCCTGTGCCCTCGAGCCGACCGTCGGGGTCATCAAGATATATGGCTTTCCAGAACTGCAGGTTCACGTGGTCTTTATAGGGGACCACTGCCCCTAAGTTCTCGCCTTCCCACTGAAAGAAAAGGTTACGCCATTTGATGTCTTCCGTGATGGTTGGGTCGATACCGAGAACCAGACGGCGGCACTCTTCCACCAAGCCCCTGGTCGTATCCGGTGCCCAATCAATCCACTGCTCGATTTTCGCGTTACTCATGCCACTTCTATTTCATAAGCTCTTTTTTCATCTCTGTAAAATCTTCTTTGCTAATTTCGCCTCGGGCGAATCTCTCCTTAAGGATCTCCAGGGAGTTGCTGATTGGCGGAGAAGCGGCTGTCCCGGCAGGAGCAAACTGCTTTACAATCCATACGATCAGAAGAACTGAGCCGACCGTAAATAGCAGCATGAACATAAAGCCAAAGATCATGCCAAGAATCCCGAATCCCGATCCGTCCATCATTCCACCGTGACCCCAATCCATCATAGCAATCTCCTTCCAAGGCATATCTTCCTCCTGCTAAGAGTTCAACATGCCAAAAAGTGTAAACCATGTGCCCGGAACAAAGTGTTAAGGATGTATCCGGTATATACCAGACTGGCGGAGGGAGGGGGATTCGAACCCCCGGACCCTTGCGGGTCAACGGTTTTCAAGACCGTCGCATTCGTCCGCTCTGCCATCCCTCCGCAGAATAGTCTACAGGAAATATTGAGTTATTTCTTGGACAGGGGAGTGTAAGCTAAGAGGACACGCTTAGTGCCGATGTCAGAGAAGCGGATAGTGGCGACCGCGCTCTCACCCGAGCCTTCGATCTCTACGATGATCCCGTCGCCCCATTTGGCATGGGTCACGCTGTCACCGGACGAGACATCCAGGGGCGGACTGCCGACACGCTCTTCTCGCCGATCCTCCCGACTACTCGGTGTCCCCCACGTAGACTCACCATACCGGCCAACACGATCAGCCGGACGAGTAGCCCCGGCATGCTCCACCAACTCCTCGGGAATCTCTTCCAAAAAGCGGGACGGTCGGCTAGCGCCGGTCTGCCCGAACATCATCCGTGACCAAGCATAAACGAGGTACAAGCGCTCTTCGGCCCGGGTCATTCCCACGTAGCAGAGTCGCCGTTCTTCTTCTATCTCACTATCACTGCCGATCGAGCGCACATGAGGGAAAAGCCCCTCCTCCAGACCGATCAAGAAAACAACCGGGAACTCTAAACCCTTGGCGCTGTGAAGCGTCATCAAGCTAACGCCCTCCTCGCCCTCAACAACTTCTGATGAAACCAGCAAAGCTGTCCGTTGGAGAAAATCCGTTAGGTCCGACA
>CAXMSJ010000033.1:0-5721 GCA_964196305.1 uncultured Acidimicrobiia bacterium | reverse complement strand
GGCGCGCCGGCATAGCGGTCGAAAATCAAATAGTAGATGTCTGGCTTGGCGTCTGATGGCTGTGAATTGGCACCGGCAGCCAAATCGGCCTTCTCTGGCGAAACCTCATTAGAAACTTGTGCTTTTGCAAGGTGTTGGTTTAAGTCTGCATAGCCTACCTGTACAAGTATTACGATTAGCCAGCTGGCCGCGAACGCATTTAGTCCCCGGCTAAAGTCAGTAAGTTTCTTGTCTGTCCTTCTCAACCACCACAAGCTTATTAGTAGGATCACAGCAAACAACAGGAAGAGATATTTATGTCTCCCCACCACGATCCCAAAAAGTTCAGCCTCTGAGATCTGGCTATATATGCGCCCATAGAAGAAGAACAAAAAGACAGTTAACGATGCCATCAGGCCGGCCTTAACCCAGCTTTTCAAGACAAGTTTGAGCCCAAAAAAAAGGATAAATGTCGCAATAACGGAGAGTATGGCTGGAACGACCGCCTCTTTGAAAGAGGCTTCTTCGATGTTCGCATACAAAAGTGCAAATATTGGAGCCAGGGCGAGTAGAAACGGATGGAAGATAATATGCTTTTTTATGAGATATCCCTTTCGAACTTCACGTCAATCGCATGATCATGTTCTGTTTCGACGCATGTGTACCACAATCTATGTGTCACTAAAATATTATCGCAGACTCGGTTAAGTCCCGAAAGTTCTGTAATTCCGAATCAAGGCTCTATTCATAGGCACTAAACAGTTGTTTTCTAGTATATAAATGGTATAATTTCTATACATGAGATTTGAATTCGACGCTCAAAAAAGCGCTAGCAACAAAGCCAAACATGGTATGGATTTTGTAGAAGCACAAGGGCTTTGGTCAGACCCGGGGCTAGTAGAGGTGCCGGTTAAGGTGAGTGACGAGCCGAGGTTTTTGGTCATTGGAAGAATTAACTCAAGGCATTGGTCCGGCGTGATCACATATAGAGGTGAAAAGATCAGGATTATCTCAGTACGGCGATCTAGAAAAGAGGAGGTCGATATTTATGAAAGCCCGTGATTTCGACAAAACATTCGACGAAGGCAAGGATGTTTCTGAGCATCTTGATCGCTCAAAGACCAGGCGACCTGGTCTTGAGCAAAAAAGGGTAAACGTGGATTTTCCAATTTGGATGATACATTTACTTGATGAAGAAGCATCTCGCTTGGGCGTAACGAGACAATCTATTATCAAAATATGGTTAGCTGAGAGACTCGAAAAAGCGTCCTAGTACTATCCTGGCAAGAAGACTTCTCAAAACATACCTTCTGGCCTTGAGCCGACGTGCGGATTCGAACCGCAGACCTGCTCATTACGAGTGAGCTGCTCTACCAGCTGAGCTACGTCGGCTTAAAACACATGTGATACTAATTGAACGACCTGGTGCGTGCAAGGTTAGGGCGAAGCTGAACCCTTGTCGCTGGATGCCGGCTTATCGCTCTTATTCGGTCCGCGACGACGTCGGTTGCGACCTTTACTCTGATCGTTGCTCCCGCCATAGCTGCTACCCTTGCCCTGATTGTTGTTCTTTCCTTGACCGCCGCCCTTGCTCTGCGTGCCCTTTTTGCGGTCCCCGCCGCCAGCGGCTGGCGGCTTCTTGCGGCCGCCCTCGCTGCGTCGTCCACCTTGCCGTTCATCCGGGCGTTCTCCGCCAGAGTCTTTTCTGGGGGGAGGCCGGTTGGTGACTTTGGTGACATCGCTTAGCGGGACTTCCGTCACCATACCGTTTTCGCTTCTGATCTTGAGTCGCTCGCGAACGGGGTTCTGCGAAATAACGCAGCCGCTATGTCCGGAACAGGTCTCAACACACTTGCCCTTACCCGGAGCGCGCTTGTTGAAGTCCTTGTAAGCTTCATGTTCGTACTGCAGGCAGCACATCAGCCGTCCGCAGACACCGGATATCTTCACGGGGTTAAGTGAGAGGTTCTGCTCTTTGGCCATGCGGATGGAGATGGGATTGAGATTGTCTAGCCACATCGAACAACAGAGATTCTGACCGCAGTGGCCAAAGCCACCGACCATCTTGGCTTTGTCGCGGACACCTATCTGGCGCAGCTCGATCCGCGTTTTAAGGTGAGCCGCGAGATCCTTAACTAAATTGCGGAAATCCACCCGGTTTTCGGCGGTGAAATAGAAGGTCATCTTGTTCTCGTCGAAACTCTGCTCGACCTGAAAAAGCTGCATCTTCAAGCCGACCTCGGCTATTTTTTCCTTACCGTACTTGAACGCCTCCGCTTCTTTCTCGCTGTTTTCTTCTAGCTTGGCTAAGTCCTCTTCGTTGGCGCGACGCAAGACCTTCTTGAGCGGCTGGGCGATGTGTTCTTCTTCTAAGCTGAACGGTGCTTCTTCGACCTCGCCCATCTCAATACCCTTTTGGGTTTTAACGATAACTTGATCGCCAGGGAGAAGGCGCAGTCCATTGGGGTCGAAATGATATAACTTACCAAGCCGCCTAAAGACGACTCCAACTACTTCTTGCATCTATAAAAACCACCTTACCGCGCGGTCTGCTTACAAACAGCCGCTGCGGATTATACTGTAATGAATAGGTCTTCCAGGGCCATCAGCGGATTAACATTCTGTTCTATCCGCCGCCCGGTCATCTCGATCCGGGCCAGTGCTTGATACACTCGTTCCCGGCTTTCCGAAGAGGCTGCTACGCCACCGCGGATGAGATCGCCATTCGTTAGTAAATTTTTATCAGCATTTTCACTAATTAGCAACTGATCCCGAAAGATAGCGGCCGTGAAAACCAGCGCATGACGGAAGACGGCCCGTTCTCGACGAGCTATTTCTCGCCGGTGAGCAACGGCTAGTTTCTTCTTTACCCCAGCGCTCAGCTTGCCCGAACCGCCAGCCATATCTTCCATCTGGGCTACTTCTTTGGCTTGAGATTTTTTTAGATCTTCGTTGTCTGATTTGGCCGTTTCGGTGACCTCGACTGCCAACGCTACCCTGTCTTTGATGCTCTGTCTCTCGCTCAACAGGACTTCGACCATCCGGGAACGTAAATCCAGTAGGCCGCCGTTGGCGATCTCTATGGCCTCGCCGACCATACCGCGGGCCAATTTGGCGGCCAGGCGGGCCCGCTCCGGGTCTAGCCCATGTTGGCTGACGAGAATGTCGTGAACGGTCTCGGCAGAGAGCGCTCCAAAATGGATCCGCTGACAACGCGAGGCGATCGTCGGTAGCACCTGACCGGCGTCGTCGGCAACTAGAATAAAGACCACATTTCCGGGGGGCTCCTCCAAGGTCTTCAATAGGGCGTTGCCCGCCTCCGGCCCGAGCACCTGAGCGTCGTCGATCACAGCCACTTTGTATTGGTCCGACTGCTGCTTGAGATTGACCGCATGGAGTAAGCCCATCACTTGCTCGCGCAAGATTGTGCGACTCCCCTCGGGCGCCAGGTAGTGAAAGTCGGTGTGCGTGTGGTTGAGAACGGCCCGACAAGATGAACAACTGCCGCAAGCCTCGGAACAATTGAGAGCCGCAGCAAAGACTTTCGCCGTAGTCGCTTTGCCGACCCCCCGGGGGCCGATGAAGAGATAGGCATGGGCCGGACGCCCGAGCGAGATGATCCGGTCAAGGTGCTTTAGGGTCTCGTCGTGCCCTTTTATCCGTCCCCACAGCATAGTAAGTAAAGTCTAAAGGAGGGGCTCGATGGCGGCAACAACCTGACGGTGGACCTCTTCAACCGGAGCCCGGCCGTCGATCAAGACAAACCGCTCGGCGAATTTAACTGCCAAGTCTTCGAAACCCGCTTCGACCATCTTGTGGAACTGCAGACTCTCTTGTTCCAGGCGGTCGAGCTCGCGGCCGACTGTTCTAGCCAAGCCCAGTTCAGCCGGCATCCGTAGCAAAAAGGTCAGATCGGGGAGGAGCCCGTCAGTAGCCCACTGATTAACGGACATGACTGTCTGGTAATCAAGGCCGCGTCCGTAAACCTGGTAGGCCAGAGTGGAATCTATATAGCGGTCGCAGATGACGACCCGCTCGGACTTGAGCGCCGGCCGGATAACATCATTGACGAGCTGGGCCCGGCTGGCTGCATAGAGCAGTGCCTCGGAGATAGGGAACATCCCGGCGAGTTCCGGGTCGAGCAAAACAGCCCGCAGACGATCGCTGACGGGCGTACCGCCGGGCTCGTGGGTCTTGACGCAGTCGCGACGACGCTTGAGGAACCAGTGCTGGAGCAGGTCTATCTGGGTCGTCTTGCCGGCGCCCTCAACCCCCTCGAAAGTTAAGAAAAGTCCGGCCATAGGGCGCTCCTCCCTTGTGAATCTATGGCCACCACTAGCGGCATGTCTTCCAGCTCTAGCCGCCTGATAGCTTCGGGACCCAGATCCTCATAAGCGACGATCTGAGCGTCTTTGACGAACTGCGACAGATAGGCGGCGGCCCCGCCGGTAGCTGTCAAATAGACTGCCCCGGCCCGAAAGATGGCGTCCTTAACCGGAGCGGTCCGATTCCCCTTACCGATCATCGCCAGGACACCATGCTCCAGGAGAGCTGGGGTGAATGGGTCCATCCGAGCGGCTGTCGTCGGGCCGATAGAGCCGATGACCGCACCCGGAGCAGCCGGAGCCGGCCCGGCGTAGAATATCGTCTGACCGTGTAGGTCGACCGGGAGAGGTTCACCGGCCGCCAGGGCTCGCGTTAGGCGCTGGTGGGCCTGATCCCGGGCTGTATACACCGTACCGCTAAGCGTAACTATGTCGCCGGCTTCCAGTTCGCTGATAACCTGCGAATCGATCGGCGAAGTGATCGCGATCCTTTTTATGGGAGCGGCACTCATAGCGTCCCCGCCGCCGAGCGCAGTTGGTTACAGGAAATATTGACGGCCGCCGGCAGACAAGCCATATGCGTCGGGCCGATATCAACGGCCACCCCTAAGGCAGTGGTAGTCCCGCCCAGCCCAGCCGGACCGATACCCAGCTGATTGATCTCAACTTGCAAGCGCTCTTCTAAAGCGCGCGCTCTGGGGTCTGCATTTGGTTCATCCAGATCACGCAAGAGGACTCGTTTGGCAGCGAACGCCACCGAGTCGAAGCTGTATCCTAGGGCCACCCCGACAATCAGCGGCGGACAGGCGTTGACACCCGTTTCGGCTACGGAGCCGACAATAAAATCGACGATCTGGTCTTCACTGCTGGTGGGAGAGAGCATCTGCAGTCGGCAGGCGTTGTCGCTCCCGCCTCCTTTTGGCATGACGGTCAAGCGCAATGTGTCTCCCGGGACAAGTTCGACGTAGACCTTGGCTGGGTCCTTGGTTTCCGGTTCTGACCGCCCGCTCAAAGCGTGGTGGATCACCGAGCGACGGAGATGGCCGCGTTCATATCCGGCGATAACCCCCGCTTGAATAGCCGCAACCAGTAGGCCGTCGAACTGTACGCCCTGGCCGACTTCGGCTAAGACAGTGATATAGCCACAGTCCTGACAGAGCGGCAGGCTCTCTCTTTGGGCCGTCTCCATGTTTTCCACCAGCTGCTCCAGCGCCAGACGGGCCGCCGGTGGATTATCTTCCAAAAGCGCCGCTTGTAGGCGAATCTTAACGTCAGAACGGGCCTCAAAATTGGCCTTTTGGCAGAGCGAAGCCGTCAGTTCCTCGATATCGGCAGTACGTACCAGTCGCCCGATTATTCTAATCCCGCCCTACAGTTCGTCCAGCATCGCCCGGACGGCTTTTGCCGCCACATCCAG
>CAXMSJ010000032.1:0-5493 GCA_964196305.1 uncultured Acidimicrobiia bacterium | reverse complement strand
ATTAGGAGTGAGGGTATTCGTGTGCTAACATCTAGCGCTGATAGCCCTTTGAAAGGAGCAGTTTTGAAGAAGATTCCACCGATAGTTCTAATATTGATTTTGCCCGTGTTGATTATTGGGGTAGTTCTTATTTTTGCGCGTACGCAGCAGACGGAGGACACTACGGCCTCGACTGCGGTCGATCAACAACAGCAACCACAGCAACAACAGCAACCCTCAGTACCGGCGGTTGATCCGGCGGAACTTGGTCCTCCGACAGTTGTGGCTGAGGGAATGAGTCCTGAAGATCACGTAAAAGCATACTTTGACGCGTACCAAGAAGGTCGTTTTGAGGAAGCTTTTGATCTGGCGCCGGCCGAGAACAAGGTTACTCAGCCAAAGGAGGAATTCATTACGACTCGCCAGGGCATGCCGATAACCGAGTACAGCATGGGCGAGGCCCGGGATGAGGGCTCTTCGACGATGGTTGATGTTGAGTATGATCTTGGGGCCAGCATGGGTGGTTCATGGATCAGCTCTTGGACGTTTGAGAAGCAAGACGAAAAATGGGTGGCTGTCCGCTATAAGGCCTCTATGGGCACCCTAAACTAAGCATCAGGGCAGCTCGACAAGGTGGATCGTATCGGCAGTGGCTACGTAGAGTGCGCCGCTGGGGGAGACCGCTACGGCGGTAATGCCCTCGTTCAATTCCACTAGAGACTGGACTTTTGCGTGGCGGGGTCCGAGTGCCACGGAGCGTAAATGTCCATCATTCCAACTCCCAAAGACGAACCGGTCTTTTAGAAACGCGATCCCAGTAGGGGCGATCGCATCAGCAAAGACCGCTAGCGGGTCGGCGAATTGCCCGTTTGTGTCTCCGGTTTCTTTCGGCCAGCCGTAATTAGCTCCGCGGACGATCTGGTTGATCTCATCATTCCCGTTGGGGCCATTCTCGGTGGCCACCAGACGTCCCTGATCATCGAAAGCAATGCCAAAGACATTACGCAGTCCGATAGCGTAGGCGGCAGAGCCGGGGAAGGGGTTGTCGGTCGGTATTGACCCATCCGGCTTAATCCGGAGTATCTTGCCATTGCCTGAAAGTCGGTCTTGCGAACGCTCCGACTGCCCAGCATCGCCGGTGGCTACATAGAGCAGGCCGTCAGGCCCAAACTGGAGTTTGCCGCCGTTATGAATTCGACTCGCGATTATGTCGTCGAAAATAACCTGCCGCGCTTTCGGCCGGTCGACATTGATGCGGACGATACGATTACCCATTCCGGAATCATTTCGAAACGTGTGGTAGACAAAAGCGGTCCGATCCTCTGAAAAATCTGGTGATAAAGCCACCCCTAGCAGCCCAGTTTCATCGTAGCTGATGACTGAGGGAACTTTGAAACTGGCGACTAGCTCGGGCTCTGTGCGACCTGGCTGAACGACCTTGAGCGCCCCGCCCTTCTCGGTAAAAAAAAGACTACCGTCTGGCGCAAAAGCCAGGTCAGTGGGGAAATCAAGGTTATTAATGCTGCTCTTGGTCTTTGCAGGGGCCCCGCACCCACTGACCAGAAGTGACAGCAGTAGCAATGCTATTATGTAGAGATAAGGCTTCTTGGTTGCCAAGCTACTTCCTTTCTACTCAGGTATTATAGGTGAAAAAGAATTTGTTTCGGGTATTACGAGAGCAGCGATAGAAATGGAGCGATATGCGCGTTGATCAGATCAAGCAAAAATCAGGCTGGGCCGGTGAGATCGGCGGGCGGGCGGTTGCGGTCTACCGAGACACTGAGGATATCTATGTCTTTGAAAATACCTGTCCGCATCTTCATTGCCCTTTAGCTTGGAATGAAACAGATCATGTCTGGGGCTGCCCTTGTCATAATTCTCGTTTCGATCCCAAAGGTGGGCTGCTGAACGGTCCGGCTCGTGAGGGACTGCGACGATTGGCTGCAACCGTCGATAACGGGGAAATAGGAGTGGTTGATGGAAAAGATTGACTACCTGCTGGTTGGCGGCGGCTTAGCCTCGGCTAAATGCGCTGCCAAACTACGTGAACTTGGGGCAACAGGGCGGGTCATGATCGTCGGTGATGAAGCCCAACTGCCTTATAATCGTCCGCCGCTATCCAAAGGACTCTTGCTCGGGTACGAAACTGCCGAGCAGATTGCGGTGTTTGATCAGGGTTTTTACTCGACGCGGCAGATAGAGCTCACTATGGGCGTAAAAGCGGTGCGGGCTGACGCCGCAAAAAAGACCGTCGCGCTTTCTGACGGTCGTCAGCTTTCATACAGTGCCCTGCTGGTGGCCACCGGGACTTCGGCGCGGCGCTTGTCTGCCCCCGGAGCTGAGCTCGACGGCGTCCATTACTTACGCAACCTGGATGATGCTCTGGCCATCAAGGGTGCCGCAAAACAAGGGACGGCTGGGGTAATAGTCGGGGCCGGGTTCATTGGGATGGAGCTGGCCGCTGCTTTCGCGGAAAATGGTGTCGATACCACGATGCTTGTCCGTGATTCCGGTCTCTTCACCAGACTTGGCTCTGAGGCATTGACCAAGTTTTTCGGAGATTTCTACACGCAACACGGGCTCAAGATAATTTTCAACGATGAAGTGGATCACTTTTCTGGAGATGGTGCTCTGAACAGCCTGACCACCAAGAATGGTCAAGAAATTCGCGCGGACCTGGCGGCTGTCGGTATCGGCGTGACTGCCAATATTGAGTGGCTTGAAGGGAGCGGGGTCGAAGTTGACCGGGGAGTCGTCGTTGATGAACAGCTGCGATCTGCTGCTGACGGAGTCTTTGCCGCCGGTGATGTAGCCGTTTACTACGACCCTATTTTTCAAAAACAGCGGCGGGTGGAGCATTGGGATAATGCTATCAAGCAAGGTGAACTAGTGGCGGCCAACATGCTTGGCGGAACGCTGGCCGTTGACTATGTTGCCTATTTTTATTCTGATCTCTTCGATATCTCATGGGAGTGGCTGGGAGACAGTTCCGATGCTGACGAAACTGTGGTTAGGGAGGCAGCTGACGGTCGTCCGGAGCTGGTTTTCTATTTGAATCAAGGCAGACTGCGAGCAGCCTTCCTGATGCTCCAGGGGCCTGACGAGCGAGCGTGGGTAGAAAAGATGATTCGCGCTGGTTCCGACCTCACGGCGCTCAAGACCGAGTTGGCTTCTACATCTATCCCCCTTAAGTCCATTGCCAATCTATAACGAATGGCTCTCTGCTGCGCGTGAAATTGCGGCCGACGCCGGGGCGCTGATTCGGAACGCGCGGATCGAAGGTCTCAAGGTCCGCCATAAGGGCGCCATTGATATTGTGACTGATGCCGACATCAAGGCAGAAGAGTTCATCAAGAGTCAGTTGGCCGAGCGTTTTCCTAGTCATGCGGTGCTGGCTGAGGAGACTGGCGGTCCGACAGACGCTGAGGTCTTGTGGGTGATAGACCCGATAGACGGCACCACTAATTTTGCTCACGGCTTTCCAATCTATGCTGTCTCGCTTGGGGTAATGGTTGACCGCCGGGCAGTGGCAGGGGTGGTTTACGAGCTTAATCTCGATGAAATGTTCACCGCGACATTAGGCGGGGGAGCACATTTGAACGGGGAGTCGATCAGCGTATCGGCGGTGACTGATTTTAACGCGGCGCTGTTAGCCACCGGCTTTCCGTACACTTTGCGGGAGGACTACCAGGGGATCTTGGCAGACTTTCAGCGAGTCATTCTGGCCTGCCAAGGAGTGAGACGAGCCGGCGCGGCTACGGTTGACCTTTGCTTTCTGGCTTGCGGGCGGGTTGATGCTTTCTGGGAGCGTGGCCTGAAACCCTGGGACACGGCCGCCGCCGCTCTGATCGCTGCTGAGGCGGGGGCGGTCCTGACTCGATCCAACGGGGCTAAGTTCGACGATTTTGTACCGGATATTGTCGCCTCGAACGGGTTGTTGCACGAGCGATTATTGACACTCTTGCGCTCCCCAAATTAGTCAAATCCTAAACGTTGCCGGTTTGTGTGTTTTGCCTATCATAGGCAGTAGAGAAGCCAAGTTCATGTCTTGATTAAATGGTCAGTTTAGAGTATATTTAAGCGGTAACTTCCACCTAGACGGCGCCAAACGGAGCTCTGCAAAATAAGGAGCAATCGCTATCATAAAGCAAGGTAGAGTCGTAGCAGCGAAGGACAAATACCTGTTACTGATGATTTTGGTCTTGCTTTTTGTTAGTCCCACTCAGGCATTTGCCGGGGGCTGGTGGCAGATAACCGCCTCAGACACAGTAGGTAACGGCGTTTGGTCCGATCAAGATGACAACGCGAGCTTTTCTTCCCCCCACGGCGGCTTTAGTTCCACTTCTAATCTCTGCAAGACTTGTCACGCAGTCCACATGGCCGGCGTCAGCAGTTACCGGATGATCAAGGACGGCACTACCGATGAGAGCCGTACCCAAGGTGAGTGGAATGACATCCCCTCAGCTCCGACCGGAAAAGGAAACTTGCGCTCAACCGAGTGCATGTACTGCCATGACGCCACCAGTGGTGCAACAGTCAAGAAACCATACGAGTTAGCCATAATCACTACCGACAGCGTCCGGGGAGAGCACACCTTGGGCGTTACCGTTATTCCCGATAGCGACGTAAACAATCTTGGTGACGATTCAGGCATTCTAGGAAGACGCGATCCCGCTGTCGGCCAAGGCAGAGTCCTGCAGTGCTGGCAGTGCCACAGCGTTCATGGAGCCAACACCATCGGCACCACCAATGCTGTTGAAGGGGGTCTGTACGACTCATCAGATGCGGTGGAGAGCTGGAACACCAAGATATTAAGGCTTGACCCGGCCGCTGATGGCTCGGTTCTTGCTAAGGGCTCCGGCGGCTTAACCTCTGCTGTCTGGCAAGGTCAGTTAGATATCGATGGCGCGGCTGTCCGTACCGGGTTTTGCGCTGATTGCCATAATCTCAACCCGAACTGGGAGATAGACTCCGATGACACCACTCGTCCCAACCCCAGATCTCACCCCCAGGGACCGGGAACTGACTCAAAAATGGAGGTCTATGGCACCACCAAGTCGGTAGCGGCCCACCCACTAGAGCGGATGGGCTGTCGCGGCTGCCACTTCGCCTCAGTCGGGGACTCCGGCGACGGCATCTCCCGCTTTCCGCATCAGTCGCGCGGATGGAAGCTACTCTTTGATGAAGCCACGATGACCGGCGGAGCCTCTTTGGTTGGCAGTCCGACCCGGGTGATCCCCGGTATGGACACCATCTGTCTGTCTTGTCATGCGGTCTTTGAGGATCTCTTAGTGGCCGAGGGCACCGGGTTTTGCCTCAACTGTCATGACTCCAAGTACGGGGCACAGGATGTGGGTGATGAGATCCGCAAAGCCTCCGGCATGGGGATAACCGACATTACTGGGAGTCATGATGACGAAGTAGGGGACTCAAGCGCTTTTTCTGACGGAAGTCGTCACGCGGAGTGCTACGACTGTCACAACGCGCAGGCTATCTACCCTTGGGAGGATACGC
>CAXMSJ010000031.1:0-3162 GCA_964196305.1 uncultured Acidimicrobiia bacterium | reverse complement strand
TAGGTTATTTGAAACGTCGCCATAGCTGGTCTCACCGCTGAAGTCCATGGTTATCAGGGTGATCTCGCGTCGGATTTGTCCGAGAGAGTCGGCGTTGCCGATCACGGCTGTCTTGAGGCCGGCTTGCTTCAGAGATTCACCCAAAAGGCCGGCAACGATCGTCCGGCGGTATCTGGCGCTGTGGTTGGCGGCCACATAGGCACCCAGATTGATTACGGAGTCTTTTTTTGGACGGGTACCGGAATTTTGGAACCAGACTTCTCGAGCTGTTAGCAGCCCAGCAAAATATTGGTCCGGCAGGCGCTCGTTTTCGTTGAATCCCATTTTTCCGAAGTTGCCGGCATTACCTCGAGCTCCGGCTCCGATACTCAAGTAGAAACTACCGGTCTGGGCGCCACTGGCCGCTCTAGCGTTCATTAATCCGGCAGCCCCGTTGTCGGCCAGGGCAGCCATGTTGACTCTTTCTTTAGCAAAAAGATCGTTGGCAGTGATCTGATTGAGAACGACTAGGACTACGGTCTTATCGGTGTTTAGCGGCGCGGCGCTGGCTGGACGCAGGGCCAGGAAAAAGGCGAGTGCGAGTATTAGCAGAGAGAGCACGGCGTATGTGCGTCTTAAGGAGGGAGACTGCATCTTGGGGACAGGATAGCAGATTAAGAGGGTAGAGTGACAGAGCTTGGGTGATTGACAGACTGGAGCTCTCAGATACAAAATGAACTGCAAGCATTGATCCTACCAACCGAGGCGCCTGTGAGTGTTAAATACTATGATATCAGCCCAAGATTAGCTCAGACTACCCCGGCTTGGCCGACAGACCCGCCGGTCTTGTTTGAGTCTTTCAAGTCTCTTAGTGCTGGTGGCAGTTCTAATGTGACCAAGCTGAGCTTCGGAACTCATGCCGGTAGCCATGTCGATGCCCCGCGCCACTTTTTTGAGGAGGGCGCTACCGTTGACGAGTTGCCGTTAGACATTCTGATCGGGGAAGCTTTGGTGGTAGAGATTGCCGGAGATATAATCGACGCTGCTACGCTGGAAGAGGCTGGATTTCAGCCTGGCGTGGAAAGGTTGTTGCTCAAGACCAGCAACTCTCGCCTTTGGTCAAAACCCGGTTTTGAGCCGGGCTTCGTCGGGCTGTCGGCCTCTGGGGCGGAATACCTGGTAAACAGTGGCGTTGGCTTAGTGGGCATTGATTACCTGTCGATCGAAGCTGAGCACGGCGGCGGCGCGCCAACACACGAACAACTGCTGGGGAACGGCGTGGTCATTCTGGAAAGCATCGACTTATCTCAAGTACCGCCTGGCTCGTATGAACTTTTCTGCTTGCCTCTCCGCCTGGCTGGACTTGACGGTGCTCCGGCCAGAGTGGTTTTGCGGACACTCAAGCAAAAAGACATTAAGGGGTGATGGCTGCTGTTTATTTCAGCGCTGGCAGTTTCGGCAGTATTAACGGCGATCTTGTCCGGTCCGACCAGGCAGATGCTATCTGGGGCGAATTGTATAAAACCGAATTATCGCAAACGGGATGTCGTCAATAGTTTTGGCATCCTGTTGCCGATTGTTCTGATCAGTGCGGGAGCGATTTATAGCCTGCAGTCTGTGGCTCGCGGCGGCGTTCCTTTCTCTGACAGTTTTTTTCTAATCCTTGCCCTGGTGGTCTCGGCCGCCTTCGTCGGGCTCCTTGACGATCTCCTCGGGAGCCGGGTCATCGGAGGGCTCAAGGGCCACTTTTCCCAGGTGCGTTTTGGGATCATGACCACTGGCACCCTTAAGGCGGCAATCGGGCTATCGATCTCGATCATCGTGGCCGCGGCCATTTCGAACTCGGCCTTGATGTTTCTCTTAAACGCGGCCGTGATCACGCTGTCGATAAATGCTGCCAATCTCTTCGATCTGCGACCGGCACGGGCGATCAAGGTCTTCACTTTGGCTGCTTCAGCTACGTTTGCGGCCTCAGTCTCCGCTGTTTTATTCTGGGATCTTTGGGGGTTTATTATCCCCCCAGTTGTCGGTCTACTCTGGGGAGATATTAAAGAAAAATCGATGATCGGCGACTCCGGCGCCAATGCGCTAGGGGCTATTATCGGCCTCAGTTTTGTGCTTAACTTGAACTGGATAACGAACCTGGTGATCCTGGTCGTGCTAGTCGCTTTACACTTGCTTTCAGAGCGCTATTCGATTAGCACTTTCATAAGCAGGACACCAGTCCTGAAGCAACTAGACGAGCTTGGATGGAAACGGTGATGGAGTGAGCCAAGCGCGAGTGGAAAAACGGACCGCTAAGCATATCTTTATCACTGGCGGTGTTGTTTCCTCTCTAGGAAAAGGAATTGCGGCGGCTTCCATCGGCCGCCTTCTTAAAAGTCACGGCCTAAGCGTCACCATTCAAAAACTCGACCCCTACCTCAATGTCGACCCCGGGACGATGAGTCCCTTTCAGCACGGCGAAGTCTACGTGACTGACGATGGCTCTGAGACCGATCTCGATCTTGGACACTATGAGCGTTTCATTGACGAGAGCCTCGGGCAGGACAGTAATGTTACTGCCGGCTCGATCTACTGGTCGGTAGTGACAAAAGAGCGCCGCGGTGATTATTTGGGCGGCACAGTCCAGGTGATTCCACACGTCACGAACGAGATCAAAGAACGGATCCTTGGGCTGGTCGCTACTGATGCCGATGTGATTATCACAGAAGTCGGCGGGACTGTCGGTGATATCGAGGGGCTGCCTTTTCTGGAAGCTATCAGGCAATTTCGCAAGGACATCGGACACGACAATGTCCTCTACGTTCATCTGACGCTCATCCCTTATCTTGAGGGTTCGGCAGAGTTAAAGACAAAACCAACGCAGCATAGCGTCAATGAGCTGCGTCGTATCGGCATCCAGCCGGACATCATCATCTGTCGTTCGGATCGACCGATCAACCAGTCCATCAAGAGCAAGATCGGGCTCTTTTGCGACCTAGAGCCGGAAGCGGTTATTTCCGCCATCGACGTGGGCAACATCTACGAGGTTCCGTTACGGTTCGAAGCCGAAGGTCTCGATGAGATAATCTTGGAGCGGCTGAAGCTAAAGGTCGGACCAATCGATCTTAGCTCGTGGCGGGAGTTGGTCGGAAAGATCCAGGACAGTCGGGGACAACAGGTGCGAGTGGCCATTGTCGG
>CAXMSJ010000030.1:0-7809 GCA_964196305.1 uncultured Acidimicrobiia bacterium | reverse complement strand
ATCCCAGCTTTGACAATTCTCGTCGCCAAGCTCTGGACATGGCCGACTATTTACGCCGTCACGGACCCTTCGAGCCGGCCCGTCTGCCGCTCGACGAGATGGAATACACAACAATGCCGGACGTTATGGAGCGCCTCAAGGGCCGCTTCGAACCAACTGACTGAGTCGCTCTTTAGGCTGGCTCAGCCGTTGCCCGAATGAGGGGGGGCGAAATATTGCGCCAGAAGGTTCGCGAAGATGCCCTGAGGGCCGCTGTTGCCGCAGTCGTCGGGGTCTTTGCGTTCGAACTCATCTATTTTGGCGTACTCGACGAATGGCTGGGGCGGTTCTGGTTTTTTAGGTACCACGTGCCGGTCGCCATCTTTCTTTTTGGGTTTTTGTCAGCCATGGGGGCAAATTATTACGCCTATCATGGGATCGGCCCTCAAGAAGGAGTAGTCCGCCACGGGCCCCACAAGCCTTATGTGGCGCTGACGTTTGACGACGGGCCGCACCCGGAATTCACCTCTCGCATTCTCGATATCCTGGCCGAAAAGAAAGTGCAGGCCACCTTTTTTATGGTCGGGCGCCATGTCGACAAATATCCCGATGTTGCCAGAAGGGTCGTGGCTGAAAGCCACGAAGTCGGCAACCACACCTACTCTCACCGAGACTTGATGACCGCTTCGTTGAAGACCGTAGTTAAGGAAACCAATGAGGCCGACGATGCCATAAGTCGCCAGCTGGGCGTGAGGACCAGGCTGTTTCGCCCACCACGCGGGATGCTCTCTGCCGCTGGCCGCCAGCTCCTGACCGCCAAGGGGTTTACGATCGCGCTCTGGACGGTGAGCGCTCAGGATTGGCGGCGCGATGCCCCCAGGGTAGTGGTAAGGAGAATCATTCGTCACACGCGGCCAGGGGGGATAATCCTCTTCCATGACAGCGGCGCTCTCTTGCGCAGCGAGGGCGGTCGACGCGATACAACAGTCGAAGCCTTACCGCTGGTCATCGATGAACTCAGCGCCCGCGGCTATCAGTTCGTTGGGCTCTCAGAGCTCATTGCCGATCTAGATCGTTCCGAGGCCGCGCCGGCGATAGATCTCACGGCGTCGGGCGGAGCGAGCCAGGAAGCATAGCTGAAGATCATGGGTGCCGGCCGCTTATTTGTCGAGCAGCTTAGAGACGACTTCGGCCCAGCCCAGCCCCATGGTTGAGTCCGTCACATAGACATTTTGTATGCTCTCGACGGTTTTGGCGATTTGAGGTTGGGTCGACAGATCATTTCTGACCAGGAAAAACAAGCCGACTGCTGCCGCCATTTCCAGGTCGGCCAGAGAGTCTCCAAAGGCAATCGTCTCGGCCGGCGAGAAGTTTCGGTGCTTCTGGTCGGCTCGGATGGCCGCCGCTTTGCCGGCTTCGCTCGGCAGCAAGTGGTAGGCGTGAGTCTCCGGCAGGCTGTTCAGCGTGGTGGATGAGCGACAACGGCCATTGTCGATCAGTCGGAGGCCGGAGAAGCCCTCGTCGTTCAGCCGAATGTTTGCTTCGTCAATGTCCACCTGGCCTCGGAACAGATGTGTGCACTCCTGTCTTGTTGACCAGGGGGTATGGTATTCAAGGAGCCCCTGGTATTCAAGGAGAAGTAGCGCCGGCGCGCCCGATGCAGCAATCGCCTGGTTTAGGTTACTTCCTGCGGGCACGGGAAATGAGTGATTGGCGACCACTTTTCGGCCTTGTTCATAGTAGGTTGCACAACCGAGCTCAGCGACATAATTGCTCAGCCCGAACAAGCGAGCGAGTTCCTTGAGCTGTGTATTGTTGCGGCCGGAGACAGGGACTACGTCGATCCCTGCCTCTAGTAAGCCTACCAACGCCCGGGCCGGTTCGAGGCTGTAGCGCCGATCAGGCCCGAGAAACAAGGAGGCGTCGGGTCCGAGCAGGGTGTGGTCAAGGTCAGTGTAGACAGCCCTGACATGACTGCTCACTTTTCGGAGGGCGGGCTCATATTTCGTATATTGTCGCATGGGCGCCTGGATTCTCCTGTTGGGCCGCAGCTAGACGGTCAGGTTCTGATTGACCAATAGTCACTAGCCAAGTATATTTTTATCATTATTCGCGATTTTTAAAGGGATATCAAATGACGACTGACCATATTCTTGTCGAGCGATGGTTTTCGGTCGTCCCGGTATTGCCTGGTCCCTGTTGGTTGGAGTAGCTGTGAAATTGCTGAGATTACGCATAGGGCTTAGGGCCAAAACGTTTTTTGGGCTGATCATTCCGATCGCGGGACTGTTTTTGCTACTCACCTTTGCCGGCGAAAGTTACTTGACCGAAATAATCAGAGACAGCCATACACAGAACACAAGATTAGTCGCTGGTGTGGCCGAGGGGATCGTAGTGCAGCATACTCCAGGCGAGTTGCGGTCTGACCATGCCGATGTCCTTGAGCCTCTCGTGCGGACGAGCGCCCTGATCGAGAACGTGGCCGTATTTGCTGTGGGCCCGGGCGCATCCAGGTCACTGCTGGCTGCCGGCGGGCAAGGTAGCCTGCGTGAGCAAACAGCCTGGCAGACAAGGGCGATCAAGAGCCAAAAGACAGTTTCAGTTGAGAGTTACGAGTGGTTGAACATAGCGTCGCCGCTCGTCTTTGCGGATGGCTCGGCGGGGCTGCTGGCGCTCTCGGTCAATCTGGAGGGCCGCAACGAGTTGATCAGAGCTTTACATGCTCGCTCGATCTGGGCATATGGTCTGGGCCTCGTGGTGTTGTCCGGCATTATTTTCTTTGGGTTGGAACATAGCTACTTGCGGCCAATACATCAGTTGCGCGCGGCGACCGCCTTGGTGAAAAAAGGCAGCTTTCAGGCCCCACCGATAACCAAGAGGGCTGATGAGCTGGGCGAGCTGGCCCAGTCGATCAGCGACATGACTGCGCGACTCGATCGACATGCGCAGGCGCTGGAGCGGCGCTTAAGCGAATTGACCGTTCTATACAACATTAGCAAAGTAGCCAGCTCTTCTTTGGACCTGGACAAGACGCTGGGGATAATTTTAGAGAGCGCCGTCAAAGTGACCGAGGCAAGCAGCGGTTTTATCATGCTCGACCGAAGAGGCGAGGACGAAAAGATGCATTTGGAGCTTAAGGCCTCTCTCGGCGCGCTAGAGGATGATAGCGGCCGAAGCATTGTTAGCGAAGAGATCGCCGACTATGTCGGCGTGACCGGCGGACCACTCCTTTTGATCGGCGATATTGCTCGCCTCGGGTTCAAGCAGAAACAGGAATTTAAGGATGCCATCTACGCCCCGGTTAGCCTGGCGGAAAAGACGATCGGTGTTATCGGGCTAATAAACAAGCAGACGGGAGCGTTCGGCAAGAAAGACCTTCAGTTGGTGTTGACACTAGCCAACCACGCTTCAGGGGTGATCAATTCCGCCCGCCTCTTTGCCGAGCTGCAGGAGTCATACTTCAACACGATCAAGGCCCTGGCGGCCGCGATTGATGCCAAAGATCCATATACGCGCGGCCACTCCAGCAGGGTGGCCGGATATTCCGAGTTGATAGCGGGCCAGCTCGACTGTTCCGTCGAGGAGCGGCAGGCTATTAGCACCGCTGCGTACTTGCACGATATTGGCAAGATCGGCATAGAAAAACAGATTTTAATAAAACCAAGTCGACTGACCCCAGCTGAGTACAAGCTGATCCAGGAGCACCCTCATATCAGCGCTCGTATTCTGGCCAGCGTCGCTTTTTTGAAAGAGACGCTGCCCATGGTCAGCGGTCACCACGAGCGTTTCGACGGAACGGGCTATCCTTTGGGGCTGGCTGGGGCGGACATACCGCTTGGTGCGCGGGTCATCGCGGTGGCCGACGCCTTCGACGCCATGACTTCCAATCGGCCCTACCGGGCGGCGTTCGACCACGACCGGGCCTTGAAGGAACTCAAAGATTTGTCGGGCGCGCAGTTTGATCCGGAGATCGTTAAGATTTTCCTCAAGCATTTTAAAGAGGTCCCGCCTGTCCCCGAGGAGCTCGCTTTTCCAAGTCGCGAATCTGCCGGAGTTTAGTTCTCGCCTGTCGATCGCTGTCTCGGGCCGCAAAAATTGTATTTCTGCCAGCGCCTTTGTATAATAATACGGTTAAAATGCTTGTTGAAAAAATCACCCCTTGAGGGAGTTGAATTGGGTCGAATAGATAGCAGGCGGGCAAAGTCACGATCTCGGGTCATTCCGGTGGCGATAACCGTAGTCATAGCAGTTGCGGCCCTGGGGTCGGTCTTGGTTTTCCTGGCGCCGACCACGCAGCCGGAGCAGGCGCCACCCAGCAGTCAATCCGGCCCGTCGAAATCAGGAGCCACGGCCCTTTACGAGCAGGGTGAGCTTGAAAAAGCCCTCCCAGAACTCGAGCGCCTACTGGAAGAAGACCCCAGGGACATCGACGTCAGGACGATGCTGGCCTCGTTGTATTGGCTCAAAGGGGAGTCCGACAAAGCGGAGGCGCAATATAGGGAGATTCTAGAGATCGACCCCGATCATGCCGACTCAAAGTATCGACTGGGCATTCTCTTTCGTCAGCAGGATAGGCTTGACGAGGCCCTTGTCCAGCTTCAGAGCGCGGTAGAGTTACGGCCGGATTCTCCGCTTTTCTTGTCGGAATTAGCCAAAGCACAGACGAAAGAGGGCCGCTATGAAGAGGCGGTGGCAAACTGGCGGGCAGCCCTAAAGGGATACCCGCCGGATAGCTTGGCCCAGGCCACTCTCTACGCAGAGATTGGCGACGTGTACGTGCGGATGGAAAAGCCTCAGTTGGCCCGAGAGGCTTATCAGGCCGGCTTGAAGATCGACCCCGACAACGAGCATTTGAAAACACAGCTCGCCGAGCTGTAGGGAACCGTCTGTGCTGAATACATTTGTCAACAAACAGGGAGGAACAGCAGAGAGGCTAAAGAGGCTTTTTTTGTTGGCGGCCCTGATCTTGCTGACGGGCGCCCCGGGCGCCTCGTCCAGCGGCAGCGGTATTGGTGTCTACACGGAGGGCGCCGATCAGCTTGAGATAGCTTCCGACTCAGGCTTCACGGCCCCGACAACAGAGTTTGCTGCCGGCAGCACGGTTTATGTTCGGGTCACGACGACGAGGGTCAGCGGGGTTGGCGGCGGTAGCCAGATCGTCTTGAACGACCACGCCGGGGTCCAGGTGGCCTCTGGAAGCTGGACTCAGACATCGCCCTCCTCTCCCTATCAGTTTACCGCTGAATTGGTCGTACCCGATCCGGCCACCAAGTATCTGGAGGTCCGCGGGCTGGTCAAGACCGGCCCCAACCGGTTTGGCTTCAATGAGACGATCACGATCACAGGGCTTGACCAGGATGTCAGACTATTTCGGGATGCCGCCCGGACGTTGGAAGCGCATGCGTTCACCCTGGGCGAGACTATCTATATTAGGGCTTATGGCAGCGGTGCTGTTTATAGCGAGGCCCAGACCGGCGCGGCCTCACAGGTGCTTAACGATTTCACTGATTCCATTGTTAACAGCTGGGATGCACCGATCTCGGTAATTCAGGCAGCTAACCTATACGACTACGAACTGACGCTGCCGTCGGTGGGCATAGCCGATGAGTGGTGGTATCCACTCAATCTCTTGCTGGTCGATGCCGGCGGGGCAACCATTGCCGATGTGGGGACGATGATCGAGGTCGATGAGACTCCGCCGGAGACGTATATTACCGACCCGCTTGGCGGGGCTGCTCTTGGCGGGGCACAAAAACTGATAGTGGGGACGGCCGTCAATAACATCGCCATCGCCGACGTAGGCGTGGCTATCACTCGCGACCTCGATGGGCTCTATTGGAGCGGGGGTACGTCGACCTGGACTGTCGGCGCCGTCTGGAACGCCGGGACGATCACAGCCGGGCATGGTACTCCTAGTGCCAGCTGGCAGTATAGCTGGGTCTTACCGGCTGACAATGGTGGCGGCTACACGATTCAGGCTCGAGCGGCAGACGAGGCCATCTTGATGGACCCGACGCCGGTTTCGGTGGCGGTCACTGTCGACAATGTCGGTCTCAGCGTGGGAGACTTCCGCATCGATGACGGCGCGCCTTATGCCACGACCACGAGCGTGGTTCTAAAAAGTGACGTGACGAACGCTCAGGACATGCGTTTTGCTGAGACGACAGCTGCCTTGGGCGGAGCGGGCTATGCCAGCTACGACACAACCGCAGTTTTTAGCTTAACCGGTGCCGATGGCACCAAAACGGTTTTTGCTCAGTATCGGGATTCGGGCTTGACGGAGACCACAGACACTATTTTTGACCAGATAGTGCTCGATACCAACGCCCCTGTCGTTACCAGTAATACTCCCGCCGCAGACACCGAGGGCGTGCCGCAGGAGACGACGGTATCGGTCGTTCTTTTTGATGCTAACGGCCTCGACGAAAACACGGTCAACGGTAGCAATTTTTATCTCACGGATGATCAGGGCGATATCATCTCGTCCGCGCTCGCCTTTGATGCCGGCGAGAGCCGGGCGACTCTGGTCCCTCTGAGTACGCTCGGTCGCGGCAGGAGCTATACCGCCTATGTGACCCCAGGGATTACAGACATGGCGGGTAACACTTTGGATACGACGTTCAGCTGGTCATTTGTATCTATTCTGCCCCATACCCGGGGGCCGTTTCCCGAGGATACGGATATCATCGATATTGCCGCTGACGCATCTTTTACCACCCAGACGACAGAGTTTGCGCTTGGGGACACTGTCTATGTCCGGGTGACCACCAATCGCGTTACCGAGAGCCGTGGTGCCAGCGGACTCGATCTACTCACCTTCACCGGCACTAACATTACCAGTGCCAACTGGGTACAGACCAGCGTGGTCGCCCCTTATGTCTTTGAGAGTTCAGTTACTATTTCAACCGATACGGTTGAATATCGCCACTTGGAAGGCTTTATTACCGACACGGTCGAGGATTTTGTTTTTTCCGAAACGATCGAGATCGCCGGGATTTCCCAGCACTTCCACGCGCACCAGGATTCAAGCTACACCACTGAGGGCTTTACTTTCGAGCCGGGCGAGACCATGTATTTGAGCGTCAACGGCAGTGGAGTGGAATACTCAGCCGCCAAGACCGGGACCAACTCTCAGAGACTCCATGATTTTGCCGACAATACTCTCAACACCTGGAATGCACCGGCCGTCACGCGCGACGGAGATCTTTACACTTTTCCGTTGACCCTGCCGGTCGGCGGGCTTATTGATGGGTGGTGGTACGTGGTCCGCGTCATGCTGACGGGGACAGATAACTCGACGATTGCGGATATCGGCCGTTTTGTTCAGATAGACAGCGTCGAGCCGCAAACGAGTATCACCGACCCGACCGGTGGCACCCTGGCCGGTACCTCTAAGCTGATTACAGGAACGGCCACAGACACCGTGGCGGTCAGCGCGGTCCAGGTTAGTATCGAGCGAGAGGCCGACAACTTCTGGTGGGATGGCAGCAGCTGGATCTTTGGCCAGGCCTTTGTTTCGAGCATTATTACTGCCGGGCAAGACACTACCTCGGCAGCTTGGCAGTACACTTGGGCGCTACCCTCCAGCAACAATGAGACCTATACGATCTATGCTAAAGCTCGCGATGCCGCCGACCACGAAGACCTTACTCCGGCCAGCGTAGCTGTGACTGTCGATAGCATCCCGCCGGTCATCAATAGCCTGGCCATCAATAATGAGGCGACCTATACGGTCTCGACCACAGTGACAGTTGAGAGCTCGGTGACCGGGGCTTCGGAGATGCGGTTTGCAGAGAGCCTAGGTTCGCTTGGTGCTCAGACTTACCAGGC
>CAXMSJ010000029.1:0-12605 GCA_964196305.1 uncultured Acidimicrobiia bacterium | reverse complement strand
GACTGGTCATTTGGTGCGGCCCTGATGTTGGCTTAGCCAGTCCTCCAGACGGTCACACCCTAAGCGTAATTCCTCCAGAGAGTTGGCATACGAGAAGCGCAAGTGCCCCTCGGCAGCGGCCCCAAAGGCGACTCCGGGCGTGACAGCCACCTTTGCCTGTTCGAGAAGGTCTATTGCTAAAGAGTAACTGTCGGTGCAAAGATGCGAGGCATCAGCTAAGACATAGAAAGCTCCGGTCGGAGTGGTAGGGATCTTAAAGCCCAAGCCCTGCAGGCGTGGCACTAGCCAACGGCGTCTTTCATCGTAAAGTGTGATCATCTCTGCGATCTCCGGGCGTGCTTCGGTCAAGGCCGCTAAGGCCGCCTCCTGTGAGATCGTCGGGGCGGATATGAAAAGATTCTGCTGGAGTATCTGTATCGGACGAACGAGGGGCGGTGGAACGATGATCCAGCCGAGGCGCCAGCCGGTCATTGCATATAACTTTGAGAAACCGTTAATAACCACGGCTTCATCAGTGAATTCCAGGATTGTGTGGCCGTGCCCTTCGTAGACCATGCCGTGGTAAATCTCATCGGAGATCAACAGGACATCGTTTTCCACCGCCGACTTCGCCAGCTCCGCCATGACAGGGGCCGACAGGACGATGCCGGTGGGGTTAGCTGGTGAATTAATAACCGCTGCTTTTGCGCCGCCCCGCGCAGCGTCTCGGAAACGATCCGCGTCAATCTGCCAGCCTTGAGCTTCGCTCAGGCGGATGAAGTCAGGCTTACCGCCGGCTAGTCGGATGAAGTTCGGATAGCAGGGATAGCAGGGATCGGTCAAAAGAACTCGATCACCGGCATCGATCAGGGCAGAAAAGGCCAGCAGCATACCGCCGGAGCTGCCGGTAGTAATGATGATCCTTTGCGGGTCAATGTCGACCCCATACTCTCGTGCATAATGCTCAGCCAGCTGTTGTCGTAGCTGCAAAAGGCCTAAGCGGTGGGTATATTTCGTGCGGTCGGCCTCGATCGTGCGCAGGGCGGCCTGGCGGACCGCTTTGGGAGTAGGGAAGTCCGGTTCGCCGATCTCCATATGAACCACGTGCTCCCCGGCCGCTTCCATCGCTTGCGCCCGTTCCAATATCTCCATGACGATGAACGGAGTAATATCTTTAAGCTTCTTTGAGATCATCCGCTTATTATATATACTAAGTGCGTGTCACTACAGCTATCAGCCGAGATCTTCCGTCAATATGATATTCGAGGCCTTGTCGGGAAAGATCTTACCGACGAGGTTCTTTACTGGGTGGGTCGAGCGGCCGGTACGAAGATCGTCCGGGATGGGGGACACAATGTTGCTATCGGTTGGGATCACCGCGACAGTTCTCCCGGTTTCTCCGAGCGCCTAGCGGCGGGATTGTCGGAATGTGGGCTGGACGTCTTGTTGGTTGGCCCGTGCCCGACTCCCGTCCTTTATTTTGCTAACTATCATCTGGAAACCGGTGGCGGGTTGATGATCACCGGTAGTCACAACCCCCCTGAATTCAATGGATTGAAGATCAATATCGGCCAAGAGACTATCTATGGCGACGCCATTATGGAATTGCGGGAGATGGTGCAAAGCGGCGATCTGATCGAAGCCGACCCTGGACGGATAGAGGTTGCCGACATCACTGAGGACTACATCCAATACATATCCGCGAATATCAAGTTGCAGCGTCCAGTCAGAGTGGTTGTCGACGCCGGCCATGGAGTGGGCGGGCCGGTGGCGCCGCCCATATTGGCGGCGCTCGGGTGTGAAGTGGAATGTCTATACTGTGACGTTGATTCCACTTTCCCTGACCACCATCCCGACCCGGCAGTGCCCGAAAACCTCAAAGACCTGATTGACCTGGTTCGATCCTCAGGGGCCGATGTCGGCCTGGCTTTCGATGGTGACGCCGACCGACTGGGAGTGGTTGACGAAAACGGTCAAATTGTTTGGGGGGACCAGCTGCTGGCCTTGTACGCGCAAGATGTGTTGGCTAAACGGCCTGGCGGCAAAGTCATCTTCGACGTCAAAGCCTCTGAACTTGTGGCGGAAGTTGTGACGGCGGCCGGCGGTATCCCGATCATGTCCCGGACGGGTCATTCTTTCATCAAGGAACGCCTTCGTCAGGAAAACGCTCAGTTGGGCGGGGAAGTCTCTGGACACCTGTTCTTTAATGATCGCTACTTTGGTTTCGATGATGCGATCTATGCGGCTGCTCGAACAGTGGAGCTCATATCAAAGAGCGATGAGCCGTTTAGCGCCCTCGTATCTCAGCTTCCGAGCTATATCTCAACGCCTGAGTACCGCGTAGACTGCGAGGACAGTCGAAAGTTTGATATTGTCGATCGCCTGGCGGCTTTTTTTGCCAGAGATTACGAGGTTATCGACATCGATGGGGCGCGGGTTAAGATGGACGGCGGTTGGGGACTGGTGCGAGCGTCAAACACGCAGCCGGCTTTGGGGCTACGGTTCGAGGCGGCTACCCAAGAGAAGCTCGACGCTATTCTCGACCTTTTTCGCCAGGCTCTCCGTGATGAAGCAGGTCTTGAGCTCGACTAACCGTTAAGGCTGAACCCACTCTATGAACAGACTGGCAGCGGAGAAAAGCCCTTATTTGCGACAGCATGCCGACAATCCTGTCGATTGGCACCCGTGGGACGAAGAAGCCTTTCGTGAAGCTATCGTCAAGGACAGACCGATTTTTCTGTCGATCGGCTACTCTACCTGTCACTGGTGTCACGTTATGGCTGAAGAGTCTTTTTCCGATCCAGAGGTCGCCCAGCTCCTCAATCGCGAGTACATCAGCATCAAAGTAGACCGGGAAGAGCGCCCCGATATAGATGCTTTCTACATGTCCGCCGCTCAGGCTTTGACTGGCCGAGGTGGTTGGCCGTTGACCGCGATCTTAACGCCGGAGAAGAAACCCTTCTTCGTCGGCACATATTTTCCGAAAGAGGCAAAGTACGGCCAAGTGGGCATGATGGATTTATTGCCGCGCTTGGCTGAGCTCTGGCAGGAGCGCCGGGAGGAGGTTGAGAAAGCCGGCTCAGAGCTGGCTGCCCTAATCGCCTCCTCGGAAAGGCCCAGGCAGATCGATGGACCGCTGGAAGCCCTAGTCGATCTGGGGTTTCATCAGTTTGCCGAGGCATTTGATACTGTGAACGGGGGTTTCGGCTCAGCCCCAAAGTTTCCGACGGCACACAACTTAACGTTTCTTCTTAGATATCACGTTGGCTCCGGAAGTCGGACCGCTCTCGACATGGTGGAGAGAACACTCAAAAGTATGCGGCGCGGCGGTATCTATGACCAGCTGGCGGGCGGGTTCCATCGATACTCTACCGATGAGCGTTGGCATGTACCACATTTTGAGAAGATGTTGTACGATCAAGCCCTGTTAACGACGGCCTATGTCCACGCCTATCAGGTGACTGGCGATGATGAGTACGCCAATACGGCCAGGGAAGTCTGCGAATATGTCCGGCGTGATCTGGCCGCCCCTGGAGGGGGGTTCTACTCTGCCCTGGACGCTGATTCCGAGGGGGAAGAGGGCAGATATTATTATTGGAGTCGCCACGAAATCGAGGCGGCCCTTACCCCGGCGGCCGCTGCGATTGCCAGGCAAAGCTTTGGGATCGAAAATCAGACCGGCAACACCCTGCGGCTAATGGGCGATCCGGAGGCGCTCGACCTAAGCATTCGGAACCAGTTGCTACAAGTCAGGACTGCTCGGACACCGCCACACCGAGACGAGAAGATCCTGGCTGATTGGAACGGGTTAATGGGCGCGGCCATGGCCACAGCCGGGAGGGCGCTCGGTGATAGAAACTTGATCGAAGCTTCAGAGCGAGCCATCAACTTCGTCTTGAAGAATATGTCCGATGGTACTGGTGGTCTCTATCATCGCTACCACGATGGAGAGGCCGGCATCCCGGGCTTTATCGAGGACCACGCCTTTATCGTCTGGGCGCTGCTTGAGCTCTATTCAGCCACCTTCCTGGTCGACTATCTTGAACAGGCACTGTCCCTGACCGAGACAACTTTACACCGTTTCTGGGATGAAAAGAGCGGTGGCTTTTTCCAAAGCGGCAGGGGAGGAGAGCCGCTCTTTGCCGCGCAAAAGGAGAGCCGGGACGGGGCGCTGCCGTCTGGAAACTCGGTGGCCGCTTCGAACCTTCTTCGCTTAGCCAGGCTGACCGCTCGCGCGGACCTGGAAGCCAGAGCTCAAGAAGCGGCTAACTCCGTTTCCGGGGCAGTGCGAGAGAGTCCCACCCAGTTTTCACATCTTCTCGGCGTGATCGATAGTCTGGCAGCGCCTGGGGAGGAGATAGTCGTCGTTGGAGACGGCAGGGTCGCTCAGGAGTTTTTAGCCTGGATCAACAGTCATTTTAGGCCGAATACAGTGGTTGTTTGGCGGGACACGGCCGCACTTGATCCTCGTCTTGATAAGCTGGTTCCCTTTGCCTCCGGAATGGGAAAAGTGGCGGGGGCAGACGCGGCTTACGTCTGTCGTGGGCGCACTTGTGAACGAGCGGTTACCTCGCTGGACGAATTACAGCGGCTCTTGGGTTCTTAGCGACGCCGCACACGTCTCTTCATCGTTCGGCGGGCTCCGCTCGAGAAGACAGCGCGACCAGGGGGAGCTTTCGGTTTTACTGTTGAGCTGGGTACGTAGCGTTTTGAATACTCGAATCCGTCTAGATCCCGATAGTCGAAGACCTTGTTTAGAGAGCCCTCAATCGCGCGGAGATTGCCAAGCTCTTCAGCCGACATAAACGTGTAAGCAGTTCCGGTGGCCTGAGCTCGTCCAGTCCGGCCAATGCGGTGGACGTAATCCTCCGGATTGGCGGGCACGTCATAATTGATGACATGAGAGACACTGTCTACATCGATCCCGCGAGCAACGATATCAGTTGCGACTAAAACTCGGCATTTTCCGCTCTTGAACTCATCCAGTGTCCGCTGACGCTGCCCTTGCCCAAGATCAGAATGGATCGGCGCGGCTGAGATTCCCGCGTGCTCGAGCGTTTGAAAAACTAGGTCCGCGCGCCGCTTCGTCTGGGTGAAAACCAAAACGCGAGAGAGATCATTGTGCTCAAGCATGGCGAGCAGAAGATCGGGCTTTTGCATGGCATCCACCGGATAGACAGACTGTTCGACAGTGTCCACCGGCATCGAGCGAGGTCCGATTTCTATCTGAACGGGCTCGGTGAGGGTGCGACCGATAACATCGAGCACATTTGGAGAGATCGTGGCGGAGAACAGTAGGCTCTGCCGTTTTTCCGGCAGACTGTCGACAATTATTTTGACGTCCGGCCAAAAGCCCATATCAAGCATACGGTCGGCTTCATCTAAAACGAAAACCTCCACCCCTGATAGGTCTATTTTTCGTTTGCGCATGTAATCAAGAAGCCGGCCTGGGGTGGCAATCAATAAGTCCACTCCCTGGGCTAGCGCCCGTTCCTGCTTTTCGTAGGGCACCCCGCCGTAGACCGCCGCTACTTTGAAGTCTGTGTAGCGCGCGCTGGCTTCAGAAACTGCTGTAATTTGGTCAGCCAACTCACGAGTGGGGGTGACCACAAGCCCTTTGATGCCCTTTTTGCTGCTCATCCTGGTCAAAGTGGGTAAAATAAATGCTGCTGTCTTCCCGGTCCCGGTCTGAGCGCACCCAATAATATCCCGCCCTTCAAGCGCCGGGGGGATCGCCTGCTTCTGAATAGGGGTCGGCTCTGTGTACCCCATCTCCGCTACTCCCTTGACAAGGGGTTCCGCTAATCCTAAAAGCCCAAAAGGCATTAAACTCGCTCCTTTAGTTCGATACTGTAGTTAATCAACCTACACATTATAGCTTACAAAGAAAAAACCATGAATACCTGATAAAATAGAACCCTACCTCAGGGGATGGAGGCGCAAGATTTTAGTAGAACTATTGTATTTCGAAGACTGTCCTTTTTATCAGAAAGCCGAAGAACTACTTAAAGAGGTTCTTGAAGAGACCGGTATCCAGGTGCCGATCATCAAGAAGAACATTGTCGACCGGCAGACCGCTGTTTCCGAGCAGTTTGTCGGTTCTCCGACGATCAGGCTAAACGGAGAAGACGTTGATCCTGCCGCCAGAACCAGCACTACGTACAATCTGATGTGCCGTGTTTATTGGATCAAAGGTGGATTTCTTGGCTGGCCCGACAGAGAATTGATCAGGACAGCTATTTTAGAGGCCACCGCTGCCGACCAATCGACCGCTAGCGGCTAACTACACTACTTACAGCGTGAGCTGGCCAGCATAAGTATGGCAGGCAACACACTTCGTACCTAGGCTATCGTGACACCTAAAGCAGTATTGGCTCCCAAACTTCTTCACGTAGAGCGGATGTCCTTCGTTCGGGTCAAGCCATTTCGGGTTGTGCTTGATGTGGCATCTCGTACACCAGTCTTCCAGCACGTGGCAAGCACCGCAAGGCAACTTTTCAAGCTTATCTTTTGGCAGGTTTCGGGGGCTGTCGACCTTAACTCCCATTTTCGCCAAGGCCTCACGAACAAATACAAAGTGATAGCCTTTCCAGCGTGAGCTGGTCATGTCGGTCCGATCGCTTTCTTCATATATTTTGTTGATTGGCGCGTTATAGACGATCCGATGGCTTGACGGCCTGAAACCGCCCCGGAGGTGACATTCGCGACAGAAGTCCATTTCAGTATTGCGAATGTGGCATTTCCGGCACTGACTGATGCCAATACCCATGCCGATCCGGGGGTGTCTGGTGATCCATTCATTTGTTTTTTGATGCAGCGGCATGACGTCTGGAAAGGCCGGGGCATTCTTGTCTGCAAAGGCGCCACCGGAACTGTCCTCCGCTGTCTGTGATTCACTGGCTGGGTTGTGACACTTCGGACAGAGAGTTCGGTCGACGCGGACAGTAGCGTGCTTCGGACTGCGCTTTCTGGTATCAACCGCTCTCAGATCGTTGAAACCCTTGTGGCAGTCAGTGCAACGGAAGTTGAGCATAGTCGCCCCGAGCATTTTGTTGTGGACGTAGTATTTCGGCTTGTTCGTCTCATCAAGGACGCGCATATTGCCGTGACACGCCATACATTTGGCGGAATCATCCTCAACCAAAGCTCGATCGTCCTTACTATAGTTATAACCTAGCTCGCCGGTTTCAGCGTCGCGCACTTTTGTCGGGGTATGAAGATCCTCAAGTAAAGTTGGGTCATCTTCAGGATGTGTGAAGCTAAATACTAGACTGTAGTAAGGGACTTTCATAAACACTGGAACCCAGATGAGGCCACTGGCGACGACCCCAATAACTACAACCAACGCAATGCCCGCCATTATCAAGCGATTTCGCAACTTGTGAGTGCCTTTCTCTCCGAGACCGTTTTGTGTTGTCTTTGTGGTTTTCTTGTCAGTTATTCGGCCATTCACAGACCGCTTTTTCCCGCTCACCGACTTATTCTCGCCGGACTATAACCCAAAAGGTCGAAACTTGTCAAGAAAACTGCGTGGGAGAAAGTCGGCTAATAAGCGAGGTCACAAGGGCAATAATTAAGAAAAAGACTGCTGTGGTGAATCAAGACCGAGGAGTCCGACAAAATCACCTCATCATCTTCAGGCCACCAGGGGTACTATGGCCGACTTGGCCTTGCATTCTCTTCTTCAACCACTTATTATTCTTGAGGATCAATTGTCGTACTGCGGGGAGGAGAAGCACCTTAAGATGTCGCGAATCACGAGTGACGAACCAAACGAATTTACAGACAGCGACGGAGTAGGGGCGGGAGCACCACCTCGCAACATAAAGCAAAGAATTTCAGGATCAGTGATGTCGGTATTGATCGTCATCACTATAGTCGCAGCGTACTTTGTTGGCTTGAATATTCTCGACAACTTTGTCTTTGCTGAAGCCGCCCCGACTCAACCCATTAACTTCAGTCATAAGATACACGCTACCGACAATGAAGTACCTTGCCGGTTCTGTCATATCTACGCGGGCCGTTCTTTCGTGGCCGGAATTCCGCCACTATCCAGATGCATCGGTTGTCATTCTGCCGTTAGATTGGATAGCCTGGAGATACAGAAGCTCACCGGCTATTGGGAGCGTCAAGAGCCGGTGCCGTGGATAAAAATTCACGATTTGCCTGACTTCGTTCAGTTTCCACACAAACGGCACATTAAGGCCGGTGTCGACTGCCAGGAGGACTGTCATGGACCGATCGCGACTCAGCCGGTGGTCACCAAGACTGCGCCGCTTATGATGGGCTGGTGCCTGGCTTGCCATCGCACTAAGTCTTTTACAGGACCGGACGGTAAAGAGCGACAAGGTCCGACAGACTGTTGGACTTGCCACATATAGAGGATTGGAAACATGAAGCTGTTAAATAAGATAAAAAACCGGCGCAAAAACGCTGCCGTAGCGGAAATAACCAACGGACTGGATCGACGGGAGTTTCTGGGAAAAGCCCTGACAGGCGCGGCGGTTATCACCACGACCTGGCTGGCGACCGACATTGCCTACGAGCGTTACGGGAGCCCGCTCGACGAAAGCTGGCTTGAAGATTATTACAAGTCCGACTTTGTCGGAGTTTGAACTAAACCTCGCTCTACCGCCAAGCCTGCATCAATAGCCGCTCTAGACTTGAAACCGGAGAATCGTGGGCAAAACCGATGAATACACGACTAATGGATAGCCACGGAATCGTCAACATCAACAAAATTCCCAGACCCACCAGCACGACCCCGGTTGCCGTCGCCAGTGTCTGGCGTTGCTCGAAAGACGTGTGAGCCACTAAGAGCTTAAACGCGCGTCCTAGCCCCAGCCCAACGAGGGCGAATGATGTTGTTAGACCTAGCGAGTAGCAGATCAACAGTAGAGAACCGCGAACGGCAGTCCAGGGCAGCGTCGAGAGATTAAGTATCTCCGCGAGGATCGGACCGATGCAGTGAGGCCAGACGGCCCCTAAGAGTCCGCCAAGCACAAAAGCACCCGGTAGCCCCAACGGTACGGTCTTTCTCCCCCCGGACAAGAAAACCAGTCCGAAAAGGAGAATCACCACCCCGGCAATTTTGGCAGAGACTTGATAGGCATCCATCAAGAAGACTTGCGCCGGAGTTTCGATCATCCCGACGGCCAGCAGCACTGCCACTCCCGTCCCAAAGACCAAAGATGTCAGGGCCACGCGGGGTTCGCGACCGCGCTGGTGAGCAAAGAGGCTATTGGAGGACAGGAAGGCTAGAAACGCAAAGAGAGTAGGGTAGAAGCAGGGTGATAGGAAAGCAAGTAATCCACCGACGTACGCTAAGACAACCTGGATCAGGATGGTCTCTTACCAGCCCTCCGGCTGAGTGATGAGATAGTCGCCTTCCAGCTCTGCATTGATCTCGGAGTCAGCCGGTGGCGCCAGAAAGGCATTCTCGTTTTTCTGAAGATTACGGAAGAGCAGGAATAGGAACCCGCCGACAAGCCCCGCTGTCAGCGACAAGTTAGGCAGGCTGAACACGGATAGTGGTGCCGCCAGTCCGTTCTCGATCAGCGGGGGAGCCGAATAGAGATATTGGAGAGTCCACAGGCCCCCCAGAATACTAAACGCCAAGTAAGACAAGCCTCGAGAAGTTGTACGGACACGTTTGAACATCAGCGAGATAAAAGGAATGACGCTGACCATTGCCATCATCGTTCCGTAGGCCAGTCCCCAGCGCGAAAATATTCGCAAGTAGATAGCATTAGTCTCTTCGGGAATGTTGGCATACCAGATCGGGAAGAACTGCGACCACCAGGCATAAAAGGACAGGATCGTCAGCGCCAGGGTCAGGGAGCCGAGGTTCCTGAAGTGCAGGGAGGTGAAGAACTCTTTCCCGACCGACTTGTTAATAAATGACATCAGCAGCACAGTTAGGGCCACGCCGCCAAAGAACGACGTTATTATATAGTAGACACCGTAGATCGTGTCGCCGTAGTGATGGTTGAGTGTCATGCCGGTGTCCCAGGAGAAGACAGTCGCACCCAGAACAAATGTGACCGCTGTGGCTAGACCCAGCAACATCAATCGGTGGTTGCCGATGGCAGCCCCGTGGGTTCCCTTGAGCTGACTCGTCTTAAACATCTTAAAAGTCAGCCCGTAAAAGAGCGTAAAGAATATGATCAGCCGGGCAGCAAAGAAGACCGGGTTATACCAGAAATGGTCGCTGGGGTGCGGCGCCCAAGGAATCAGAGAACTCTTGGCAACCAGCAAGATGATGACCATTGTCCCGCCGATAGGCAACCACGAGAGGGCCACAAGAGCAGTCAAGCGGAAGAGTCTGGCCCCCCAGAGAGCCCCGGCGGTTCGCAGCAGAATAGCGATCACAAAAGGAGCTTGTGTTATGCCGGTGATCAAGGCCAGCAAAGACATATAGATGCCCCAAGGCGGCTTGTCATAGAGCGCCCATGAACCGAGCCATCCCAGCACCCCCAGCGCGAAGGCCGCTGCACCCAGCATAGATATCCGGGCAAAAGTTCGCTTATAGTCCACGATTCACTCCTAAACCGTTTCTAATGTAATTAATAAGATCCCAGCGCGCATGCTCATCAAGGGCATCTGCATAACCAGGCATGATAGCCTCGCCCCCGTTGGTGATGATCCAGTAGAGTTCTCCGTCAGAGAGATCCAGCACAAAATCCGCATTGATGTCGGGCGTAAAACTCATAAACCCGCTTAAGTAGCTCGCCAGATCTGCAGCCTCTTCTTCCGGCGCCGGCGCGAGCCGGGGCACGCTCCCCATGATGCCGCTCCCCGTGCCGTCGAGTCCATGGCAGGGACTACAGCTGAGCTTAAAGCGTTCTTCGCCACGGAGCACAGATGCTCTAGTAGGGTTGACCGGATTCTTTATCAGATGAGCATCATTCTTAATGCCAAGTCGGGTTGGCGCCCCAGTGACAGGGACAGCCATAGCGGCCACCTGCAAAGCGCCGGGTGGCTCCTGCGGTTTAATACCGACCGTATTTTGCTCCAGATACCCAGTACTTTTCACCCAGGTCCAGAAAACGCCGTATCCAACCATGCCGGCAATGACGATCGCCGCGACCATCAGCAGCGAGACCAGCTTTTTCATCGCAGAATACCCACTTTCTCTTCGACAGAAACTGCTTGACACTTTTTCAAGATGCCGCTGACCGCTTCGATCGTCTCAGAGTCAACGTGTTTGACGGCAATGCCAAACTTATCGCTGCCGAGGGAAATATCGTAGATCTCATCTTTCATTGTTGGTAGTTTGGATAGCCAGATAAACCCAAAAACCGTGCCTAAGGCAGCGCCAAGCGTGCCTAGCTCGTAGGTGATCAGGCCGATCGGCGGGAGCGAGATGATCGGCATGCCACCTTGTTGTATCGGCCACGCCAGAAATGTCCCAAACGTCAACAGCCAGGCCAGGGAAACGCCCCCGAATAGGCCGAGCAGCGTAAAACGTAGTACATGTATATCCCGGGACTTCAATGCTTTGATGCCGGCATCAAAAGTATTGGGGCGTTTTGGTTTGCCGTGCTCCAGCGCATGTTCCACATCGTGCAGTGGGATCGGCGAGAACACCACCAGCTCCTCGAATCCAGCGTGCCTGAGATCAGTGATGGCCTGGACAGTGTCGTCAGCATACTCAAAGATGCCAAGCACGCTGCGCATTCCGGTGTCTGTTCTAGGTGTCAATGTTACTCTCCACGGCTCCGCCGCTGCTAGTCGGGGGAGACGGCGCCGGTTCTGGCGTTGCCCCGCCACGACGCTTTGGTATGTGCAGCAGTTCCTTGACTTCGTAGATGGAGACCGGCGGCACTATTTTCACAAAACCTAAGAACAGGGCGATGAAGATGCTAAATGTCCACATTAGGATCCCGACCTCAACCCAAGTTGGGGCGTACGAGGCCCAGACAGCCGGTAGGTAGCTGGTGTTAAGGCCGGGCACGATGATCAAGAAGCGCTCGAGCCACATGCCGATCTCAATACCAATGGAGATTACGACCATCAGGGGAATACTTGTGCGCACCCGCTGACTGAGTAGAGTTAGTGGAATGATGCCGCAGGTAGCTACCATGGTCCAGTAAAGTATTGCGTAGGTGCCCCTTAGCTTACTGACAGCCGTCATCAGTTCAAAGTTATTGGCAACTCCCTTGTACCAGGGAAGCATGATCTCCATGAAAGTGAAGTAGCTCCAGACCAGCCCGCATACCAGGAGGATCTTGCCTAGCTGGCCGATGTGGTATGGGGTGATGTATTTCTCGAAATGGAGATACCGGCGGATGACGATCATTACCAACACGACACCCGCGATTCCGGAATAGATTGCGCCGGCCACAAAGAAGGGCGCAAAGATGGTGCTGTGAAAGCCGGGTACGTTGGTGACGTTCCAATCCCAGGCTACAACGGAGTGCACGGACGCAGCCAATGGAACCAGCAGGACGCCCATGATCACATAGGCCCGGTGCAAGTGCTTCCACTCCCGATCCGTACCCTTCCAGCCCAGCGCGAGCCGCTTATAAAGACGGTGCCGCCAACCAGTCATCTGGTCGCGCGCTGCGGCAAAATCAGGGATAGTCCCAATGTAGAGGAAAAGTCCGCTCATGGTCATATAGGTA
>CAXMSJ010000028.1:0-29434 GCA_964196305.1 uncultured Acidimicrobiia bacterium | reverse complement strand
AAGGTCGATAAACTTAAGACTGTTGTTTGGCAAGCTGAGCTGGGGTCGATGTACGACAAGACGGTCAGAGTACAGGCGCTGGCCGTCCGCTTGACGGAGCTATTGTCTCTGCCGCCCGCAACAAAAGCGGCAGTTGAGCGGGCGGCATTACTGGCGAAAGCCGATCTAACCACGGCGATGGTGATCGAGTTTACCGATCTTCAGGGCGTCATCGGGAGCGAGTACGCGCGGGTCGACGGGGAAGAGGCGGTTGTAGCCAAGGCCGTGGTTGAACACTATCAACCTAGTTTTGCCGGAGACAGCCTACCGAGCGAGATAGTGTCCCAGGTCATAGCAGTGGCTGATAAACTTGATACGTTAGCGGGCTGCTTCTTGATCGGCCTGATTCCGACGGGCTCAGCCGACCCGTATGCGTTGCGGCGACAGGCGGCTGGTGTTGTTCAGATTCTAGCGCAGACCGAGTGGTCTTTTGCTATACTAGACCTCGCTAAGCTGGCAATCGACAACTATGCTGCGCTGGTCTCTGGAGAGCGGAATCCGGGTGCGGTTGCGGTTGAACTCCACACTTTTATATTGGCCAGGCTGCGGCGTCAACTTGATGACACTGGTGTGAGTGCAGGGGCCGTCGAGGCGGTGTTGCGGGCGGGGCACGACGTAGTAGTTGAAGTTGGGGCTCGGGCGCGGTTATTGGACGCCATGAACGGCAAGAAAGAGGTCGAGAATGTCAGACTGGCGTTTACGCGTTGTCGTAATCTGGCGCAGCCGGAGTTAGGCACTCAGATAGACGAGGGACTCTTTGAGCACGAGGTCGAAGGGAAGCTCCTGGTAGCAGTGAAAGAAGCTAGGCCTGCGATCGATCGAGAACTCGCGGTTGGCCGACTGGAGGCAGTCATGACCTTGATCGCCTCGCTGCGGCCGGTGATTGATGAGTTCTTTGAGGTCGTCATGGTGATGGCCGAGGATGATAAGGTTAAGAACAATCGACTACGGCTGTTGAACCTATGTGTTGCGCTCTCTGACGAGATAGCCGATTTTTCAAGTTTACCGCAGGTCAAGAGCTAGGCGATCGAGGCCTGAGCTCAGGGAGGTATTGATGGCGCAAGAGAAGTTTGTCTACACATTCGAAGAAGGCAAAGCCGACATGAAGTATTCTTTGGGCGGCAAAGGGGCAAACCTAGCAGAGATGACCAATCTTGGCTTACCGGTTCCTCCCGGCTTCACCATCACGACCAGTGCGTGCAACCTCTACTCGCAGTCCGGCGCCCACCCTGAAGGACTTGATAAGCAGGTCGATGAGCAAATGGCAGCCCTGGAAGCGAAGACTGGGAAGAACCTGGGAGATGAGATCGACCCACTCTTGGTCAGCGTCCGATCGGGGGCTCCGTTCTCCATGCCCGGTATGATGGATACGGTGCTCAATCTGGGCCTAAATGACATCAGTGTCTCCGGCCTGAGCGAGCTGACCGGTAACGAGCGGTTTGCTTACGATTCATACCGCCGCTTTATTCAGATGTTCGGAAAAGTGGTAATGGCTATCGACGGACAGCTCTTCGAGGATGCCCTGTCGGCGATTAAAGGGGAGCGGGGAGTTGAGCAAGACATGGAATTAACCGCCGCTGATCTGAGGGAAATAATCGACACGTTCAAGCGAATTATCACCAGCGAAACAGGCCGTGAGTTTCCGCAGGATCCGCGGAAACAACTGCATCTGTCGATCAAGGCTGTCTTTGATTCCTGGAACAATAAGCGCGCTATCGATTATCGTCGCCTATATAAGATTTCCGATACCTTAGGTACGGCTGTGAATATACAGACCATGGTTTTCGGTAACAAAGGTGAGAGCTCAGGTACGGGGGTCGCTTTTACTCGTGACGCGGCTACGGGAGCCAAGGAGTTCTACGGTGACTATTTAACAAACGCACAGGGCGAGGATGTCGTGGCCGGCATCCGGCTGACCAACCCCATTGCCGAGCTTGAAGAGGAGATGCCGGCGGTCTACGGCGACTTAATAAAGACTCTCAATGTTCTTGAGAACCACTATCGTGACATGTGTGATACCGAATTTACGATCGAGCAAGGAAAGCTGTACATGCTCCAGACGCGCGTCGGCAAGCGGACAGCGGCGGCGGCGCTGAAAATTGCCGTTGATATGGTGGCAGAGGGGCTTATTACCAAAGAAGAGGCAGTCTTGCGGATCGACCCCAATCAACTAGATCAGCTTCTCCACCCCCAGCTTGACCCAGAGGCTGAGGTCAAGGTACTGACAAAGGGCTTGAACGCTTCTCCTGGGGCCGCTGTCGGCAAAGTAGTCTTCAATGCAGATGAGGCCGAGCGCCTGGGTGAACAGGGTGAGAAAGTGATCTTGACCAGCTGGGAGACGACTCCAGAAGATCTTCATGGCATGATAGCGGCCCAAGGAATTCTCACGAGCCATGGCGGAAAAACCAGTCATGCAGCAGTCGTTGCCCGCGGCATGGGCAAACCCTGTGTCGCCGGAGCGGCGGAGCTTAAGATCGACATGAAGCGGCAGGAGTTAAGGGTGAACGGCGTCAGCGTGCAGGCAGGCGAAATCATTAGCATCGATGGGACAACCGGACAAGTCATCCTCGGGGCGGTACCTTTGGTAGCCCCGACGCCTACCCCTGAACTACAGACGGTTTTGGGTTGGGCGGACGGGATGCGCCGGTTGGGAGTCAGGACGAACGCCGATACACCGGAAGATGCCGTCAAGGCCCGGGAGTTCGGTGCGGAAGGTATCGGGCTGGCTCGCACGGAGCATATGTTTCTTGGTGACAGGCTTCCTATTGTTCAACAGATGATTCTCGGTAGCGAGGCCCAGAAAGCGGAGGCGCTCTTACAGTTAAAGCAGGTGCAAAAAAGCGACTTTTCCGGCATCCTCACCGCCATGGACGGGTTGCCGGTCACGATCCGCCTGCTCGACCCGCCACTTCACGAGTTTCTCCCGGACTTGGTCGAGCTTGAAGTGGGCGTGGTGAGAATGGAGTGCCAAGGGGCGTCAGAAGCTGACATGGCAGAGAAGCGCGAGTTGTTGTCGCGGGTTCAGGCAATGCACGAAGCTAATCCCATGTTGGGTCTGCGCGGTTGTCGGCTGGGGATTGTCGAGCCCGAGATATATCGGATGCAGGTGAGGGCGATCATGGAGGCGGCCGTGGAACTTCAGGCAGCCGGCAAGGATCCACACATAGAGATCATGATCCCACTGGTGTCGGTGGAGGCTGAGCTGAAATATTTAAAGGCAGAGGTTATAACAGTGTGCGAAGAGGTTCTAGCGGCCAGCGGCGCTAGCCTGGCCTATAAGATCGGGACTATGATTGAGTTGCCCCGGGCAGCTATCACCGCCGACGAGGTGGCCAGGGAGGCAGAATTCTTCTCCTTTGGCACCAATGATCTGACTCAAACTACATTTGGTTTTAGTCGCGACGATATCGAAGGCAAGATCCTCCGACGCTATCTTGAGTGCAAGATATTAGAAAACAATCCCTTTGAGATCATTGATCCGGGGGTGGGGAAGCTCATTCGGACAGCGTGTGAGCTGGGTCGCAAGACCAATCCGACGTTGAAGCTGGGTATTTGTGGGGAGCATGGCGGGGAGCCGCACTCGGTCAAGTTTTTTAATGAAGTCGGTCTCGATTACGTCAGTTGTTCGCCCTACAGAGTGCCGGCGGCCAGGCTGGCTGCTGCTCAGGCGGAGATCTCAACCAGAACCGTGGTCAGCGCCACAGCCTAACGATAACATGCCTATTTCCCGAGAAGACGTCGAACATGTTGCCGCCCTGGCTCGTTTGGCCTTGACTGAGGACGAGACTGAGAAGTTGACGGACGAGCTCGGCCAGATATTAGAGCATGCCGACAAGATTTCCGAGCTGGACACTGTCGGGGTAGAACCATCAGCTCATGCTGTCAAGCTCACCAATGTTCTCCGTCCTGACAAGGTGGGAGAAGAGTTACAGCGCGATGACGCTCTGGCTAATGCCCCAAACCGCGAGGACAATGCCTTCGGGGTACCCAAGATCGTCTGAGAGCAAAACACCAAACTACCAATGAAAGAGGCGACATGGTCGAGTACGACCTAACAATCACAGATGCGCTTGATCGACTGGTACGGGGCGACATCAGCGCCGTGGAATTGACTGATGCGGTGCTCAAGCGGATAGAGGTTGTAGAGCCGACTGTTAAAGCGTTTTTGCATATCGACCCCGATTTAGCTAGGAGCCAAGCCGACCAAGCCGACGAGCGTCGGCGGGCAGGGGAGAGCGGCCCGTTACTCGGGGTACCCATAGCGGTTAAGGATAATATCTGCACCATGGGGATGCCGAACACGTGTGCTTCGAAGATCCTCGGTAGCTTCAAGCCTCCCTATGATGCGACAGTCACCACTGCCTTAAGAGAGGCGGGAGCGGTGATCATCGGCAAGACTAATTTAGACGAGTTTGCGATGGGGTCGTCAACGGAGAACTCTGCTATGCAAGTTACCGCTAACCCCTGGGATACAACGAGGGTGCCGGGTGGGTCGAGCGGTGGTTCCGCCGCCGCCGTGGCAGCCGGACAAGTGCTGGCGGCTTTGGGTTCGGACACCGGCGGTTCTATTAGACAGCCGGCTGCTTTTTGCGGCGTCGTCGGGTTCAAGCCGACGTATGGCGTGGTCTCCCGTTATGGGTTGGTCGCTTTTGCGTCTTCTCTCGACCAGATCGGACCGATCACGAAGAATGTCGCCGATGCCGCCCTACTCCTCAATGTCCTGGCCGGACATGATCGTCGTGACTCCACCTCAGTCAAGCGAGATTTTCCAGACTATACTGCCTCGCTTGATGAAGGAGTCGACGGTCTGACCCTGGGGCTGCCGGAAGAATTGGTCGGGCCGGGGGTCAGCGACGAACTCAAGAGAGTGATCGAGGCGACGATCGCCGCTTTGGAGGCGCAGGGCGCGAAAATAGAGCCGGTAAGTCTGCCGACGCTGGTTTATGGCTTGTCGGCTTACTACATTATTGCTCCGGCTGAAGCCAGCTCAAACTTAGCCCGGTTTGATGGAGTCCGTTACGGGCACCGGGCGGAGCAACCGAAAGACATGCTGGATGCCTATAAACGAACGCGGGCCGAAGGGTTTGGCGCCGAGGTTAAACGGCGCATTATGCTGGGGACGTACGCGCTCAGCGCCGGCTATTATGATGCTTACTACGGCCAGGCTCAGAAAGTGCGGACACTGATGATCGATGAGTTCGCACAGGCTTTTAGCAAATATGACGCTTTGATCAGTCCGACCACGCCGACTCCGGCATTTAAGATCGGCTCTAAGACCACCAGTCCGCTGGATATGTACCTGTCTGATGTGCTGACAATACCGGCCAACTTGGCGGGACTACCGGCGATATCGGTACCTGTTGGCTTGGTCGATGGGCTTCCCGTTGGCTTTCAAGTGATGGGCAAGCATTTTGATGAGGCCACAGTTTTGCGCGTGGCCGCCGCCGTCGAGCGAGAGGCCGATTTTAGTCGACGGCCACCGCTTGGCTGACTTTAGACTACGGCCGCTTCGACAGACTTGATCTCGGGGATGTTCTCCTTGATCACTCGTTCGACACCGTTCTTGAGCGTCATCTGAGACATAGGGCAGCCATGGCAGGCCCCGGTCAAACGAACCGTCACGACGCCGTCAATGACATCAACGAGTTCAACATCGCCGCCATCAGCGCGCAGATGTGGTCTGATTTGGTCAAGTACTTGTTCAATTTTCTCGTGCATCTTACCCCCTTAAGAGGTTCTTAATATATCATTTTCACCTTATATTTGATATATTTATCTTGAGCTGAAAGATCTAGATAAAAGCTCGGCTAGATGTTGGCCTAGAGGGAAACTGAACCTTCAACACATACATGGCTAATCCGGGTTCGGATGCCAAGTTGCAGTCCTTTAGGACTACAGGCGGTAGACGACAGGGTTCGAGGTTTAGGCGCCTCAGGGTCAGACACTGTAGGTTAACGCTAGCACGAGCTTTTATTTTGCCCAAAAACCACAGGTCGGTCGGATTACGAGGCACCGAGTGATTCAACGCTTTTCAGTCGAAACGACTGCCCGTTCGCAGATGATAGATATCACCGCTTTGGTAATGGAGGCGGTGGCAGCCTGCGGCCTCAGCAATGGTCTGTGCTTTCTTCATCTTCTTCACACTACTGCCGGGTTGACCATCAACGAGAATGCCGACCCAAATGTGATGACAGATCTTCTGGGCGGTCTTTCCAGTATCGCCCCACCTGACGCCCCCTATCAGCACCTAGAGGGAAATTCAGACGCGCATATCAAAGCCAGTTTGGTCGGTTTTTCCCAGTCTCTTATTGTCGACCAAGGGAACTTGGTCTTAGGGACTTGGCAGGGAATATATCTGTGTGAATTCGACGGCCCGCGTCGCCGACAGGTAGTTGTCAAAGTCATCTCCGACAGCTAGATTGAAAGATAGCCATTGATCATAGCAAGGGAAAGTGGGGTTCGTGGACAATCAGATCGGCATCTTTGATTCTGGGGTCGGCGGCCTGACAGTAGCTCGAGAAATTATCGAGCACCTGCCTCAAGAGAACATACTCTACTTCGGCGACACCAAGAGAGTGCCGTATGGCCCGAGGTCTTTGCTGCAGGTCAAGGACTTTGTTTTTGAAATCGTGGAGTTCTTGATTGAGCGTCAGGTCAAACTGATCGTTATTGCCTGCAATACTGGTACTGCCGCGGGGCTGGTTGAAGCTCAGGCCAGGTATGATGTGCCGATCGTTGGCGTTATCGAGCCTGGAGCTCGCGGCGCCGTCCAAATGACCAGGAATCGACGCGTGGGGGTGGCGGGAACCGTGGGCACGATCAATAGCGGCGCCTACTCCCAGGCGGTCAGGGCGCTCGATGCCGGAGTTACGGTTTTTTCAGCAGCTTGTCCGAAGTTGGTCGACATCGTCGAACAGGGGATGATCTCTGACGCTAACTTTCTTAGGCCAAAAACCTATAGTCTTGCCAAGGGGTATCTGACGCCCGTACTGCGGGCCGGTATCGACACGCTGATACTTGGCTGCACTCATTATCCGATTCTCTCGGACTTATTGGGAAAAGTGACGGGTTCTGAAGTTAACTTGATCAGTTCAGCATTTGAGACGGCGGTCGAGGTGCAGACGATATTAGAAAGGCGCGGTCAGCTCCGGGTCAGTGCCAGTGCGCCGACCCACCACTTCGCGGCCAGCGGAAATATTGACTTGTTCGCGCAGTTGGGCAGTCGATTCCTTGGCCAGGAGATCGTCGAGGTGGAAGCGGTGACGGTGCGAGAGCCGGCCTGAATTTGATGGTAGAATAAGGTAGCCGTAAATGGCCTTAAGGAGAGTATATTGAAGAGAATTGATGGCCGGGCGGCCGCAGAGGCGCGTCCGGTTAATATTACCCGGGACTATCTGCCTTTTGCAGAAGGATCAGTTTTATTTGAGGCGGGTGAGACCCGGGTGATCTGCTCAGCTACGGTAGAAGAGAAAGTCCCAGGTTGGTTGCGCGGTAGCGGTCAAGGTTGGGTGACCGCTGAGTATTCGATGCTGCCCAGGGCGACTGAATCCCGCACTACGAGAGAGGTGGTGGCTGGGCGGCCTAAGGGGCGTACCTCTGAGATCCAGCGACTGATTGGTCGGTCGCTCAGGTCGGTCGTTGATCTCGACCAGCTCGGTGAGGTCCAGATCATTCTCGACTGTGATGTGATCAATGCGGACGGCGGCACGCGGACAGCCTCTATTAGCGGGGCCTTTATTGCTCTTCACGATGCGCTGACAAAACTGAAAGCAGCCGGTCGCCTCAGTGGGGATTGGCCGTTGACAGGATTTGTTGCCGCCATCAGTGTCGGGATTCTGGATGGCATTTCTTGTCTTGATCTCAACTACAAAGAGGACTCACAGGCCGACGTCGACATGAACGTGGTCATGAATTCCGATGGCGAACTGATAGAGATACAAGGGACTGCCGAGCGGGGATCTTTTGGCCGGAGCGCGTTGGATGAGTTGCTAGACTTGGGTGAGCAGGGAATAACTGATCTGATTGCCATGCAGCAGTCTATATTGGGATGAGAATCGCGCTGGCTACTACCAATCTGGGCAAGGTCCGAGAAATTCAAGCAATACTTAACTCTTCGGGCATTGATTGGCTAGCTCGGGAAGAGGCTGAAAGCTGGCCGGAGATTGAAGAGACCGGTGAGACCTTCCTGGAGAATGCCCGCCTTAAGGCCCGGGCAGTAGCGGAGTGGCTGGACGTTCCCGCCTTGGCCGATGACTCCGGCCTAGAGGTCGAGGCGCTAGACGGTCGTCCGGGGATCCGGTCCGCTCGTTTTGCCGGCCCGTCTGCCACAGATCCTGCCAACTGTCAGGCGGTTGGGGCGGCCCTCCGGGCCAAGGGTCTGGCCGGCTCACCAGCTCGCTTTGTGGCGGCTATCGTTCTCGCTTGGCCTGACGGTCGCGAATTGACTGCTAGTGGGTTCTGTGAGGGCAGAGTGGTGGTCGAGCCCAGCGGTCAAGGTGGGTTCGGTTATGATCCGATCTTTATTCCCGCTGGATTTAATCAGACCCTGGCTGAGCTCGGGCCAGATCGTAAGAACGAGTTTAGCCATCGCGCTCAGGCGCTTAAGGCCCTTTTGGGCCGGATGCGCCAAGGGGGCCTGGAACAATGAACGAGTCTTGGGTGACAGCCCGCACCTGGTTGCGCGTGATCCGGCGACGATACATTGTTCAGGTATTGATGGGTGTTCTCGCTGGCGTGATCAGTGTGTATTCGACAATCTTCTATTTTCTGATGCCCGCCTTAGAGGGGACAGTCGTTTCGGCTTGGGACTCTATATTTTGGACGGTGAACCGCCTCTCAACGACCGGGGAACTGCCGCCGGAACTTCAGTATTCCACCATGCCGATCGAAGCTCTCTCTATCGTTATCCAAATATCTGGCTTGGCCTTTATTTTTGCTGCTTTTCCGCTGGCTATCATCCCGGCATTGGAACGACGGATAACCGGCGCGCCCTCACCGGTGGGGGCGATGCGCGAGCACACGATCGTCTTTGGGTTCGGTCCAGTAGTGGAGTCACTGGTCAATGAATTAGCCGCCAGTACTCATCCGTTCGTGGTTGTTGATGCCGACCTAGAAACCATCCGGCGTCTGCAGCAGCGAGGGCTGGCGGCCATACATGCCGATCCAACCGAGGATGAGGCGATGGAGTTAGCAAACGCGGCTGAGGCCAAAAATATTATTGCTAACCTCGACGACGAGGAGGACAACGCCAAGGTAGTCTTGAGCGCCACTTCCCGGAGCTCCGCCTCAATCTATGCTCTCATCGACAATCTATCCCACGCTCATTATTTTCGTTATGCGGGAGCCGATCAAGTGCTCTCGCCAAAGCGGCTTTTAGGTACCTATCTGGCCCAGAAGGCAGCGGCTTCGTGGCAAGACGAGCTGTACGGGGCAGTCGAGCTGGTCGGCGGCATTTATGTGGTCGAACTACCCATTTACCCTGGCTCTCCATTAGATGGGCTCAAACTCCGTGACGCCAAGATACCGGAGCGCACAGGCGCCCAGGCGATCGGCATCTGGCATCGGGGCAACCTGGAGATCGAGCCGGGGCCAGATAGCAGTATTTCGGTTGAGAACGTGCTGGTAGCCGTGGGCACCAAGGAACAGCTACTTACTTTGCAGCAACTGACATTTACTGTTGAGGTTCCGGAGCTGACAATCAAACGACATTATATTATCGCTGGTCTCGGAGATGTTGGGCGGGCTGTCAAGGAGGTCTTGGATAAACGAGGGGTCCAGAGCAAGACGATCGACCCTCGGGAGACGAGCGGGGACTACATTAGGGGAGACGCGACCGATGAGGCGACTTTGATTGAAGCCGGAATTGATGATGCCTCCACCTTTATTGTTGCCAGCCATCTTGACCGGGATAATATTTTTAGCACCTTAGTGGCGCGTCGTCTCAATCCTGACTTACATATACTGGCTCGCGCAAATTCGCGGGCCACGACCGACCATCTTTATCAGGCCGGGGCCGACTTCGTCTTCTCACTATCGACGATCGCCGGGCAGATGTTGGCCGAGATGCTCATTGGTGATGGCATCGTCACTCTGGCCGAAGGGCTGAAGGTTTTGACGGTCCCTGCCGGGCCACGGCTGATTCGCCGGACGATCGGCAGTCTCAACATCCGGTCGCGAACCGGAGCTACTGTTGTGGGTTGCCTAGTTCCCGGCGAGGATTTCTGCCCGAACCCCGGGCCGGACCAAGAGATACTTGAGGGCTCATACATAGTGGTCATGGGCACTGCAGCTCAGATTAAAGACTTCAAGCGTCGCTTCTAGTGCGAACCCCCTGTATTACCGTTGGCCAATAGGCTATTCTTTTCAGATGTCAAAAACATTTGTCACAGATATTAAAGAAGGCGCCGAAGTCGATGGCGCTTTTTTGGTTGATACCGCTCATCGTCGTTTCACGAAAGCCAAGAAGGAATATCTAAAACTAGTTCTGGTAGACAAAAGCGGCCAGATTGAGTCGGTCATGTGGGACGAAACAATCGAGAAGAATCCAGACGCCGGGGGGCTTCGGAGCGGACTTTTCATTGACATTAGCGGTCGGGCTCATGTCAATCGATACACCAACAAGGTCGAGGTGGTCTTAAACAGTCTGCGCGTGGTCTCTTCGGACGTACTCGATATCGGTGATTTTCTGCCTCAGACCGAGCGCGATATCGATGAGCTACGGGACGAGCTAGGGGCGATCATGGCCAAAGTCGAAGAGGCCTATATTACAAAATTGCTCGACAAGATATTCAAAGATACGGAAACTGCTGAAGCATTTTATATTGCTCCGGCTGCTAAGGGTTTTCACCATGCCTATCTGGGGGGATTGCTGGAGCATTCGGTGTCAGTCGCCCAGCTGGCACTAGCTATATCTACCCAATATCCAGACATCGATCGCTCACTGTTGATCGCCGGAGCGCTTTTGCACGACATCGGCAAGATCGCTGAATTCGACTACTCTACGAAAATAGATTATTCGACCGCCGGCCGACTTCAGGGGCACATTGTGTTAGGCAACGAGCTGGTGTTGAAGGTCGCCAACAGCATCAAGGGTTTCCCGGAGATATTGAAGGCCCAGATATCGCATTTGATTCTCAGCCATCATGGCGAGCCGGAATACGGGGCTGCCGTTCGCCCCAAGACGTTGGAGGCCGTTATCCTCAATCTTCTGGACAATGTCGATGCCAAGGTCAACGGTTGGCAGAGGATTGTCAGGAAATATGAAGAGGGGACAGAATGGAGTGATTTCGAGCAGATGTTCGGAGATCTCCTATATTTGGGCGGTGGCCGTCATTCTAAGTCCAAGACTGAAAAACCGGAGACTCTTTTTTGATTTAGTCGCGTCCGTCTACCTGTAGAGCGCGAGTCGACTTATCGACCGTCTCCACTGGGTCGATCGACTGATCGGCCGCCGCACCAAGCTCGACGAATCTTCTGGCTGTCACCAGTACCCGTCCCTCTAGCGATCCGACTGCTTTGTTGTATGTATCGACGGCCGTGTCCAATCCTCGGCCAACCTTGGCAAAGTGCCCGGCCAATGTGCGCAATCTGTCGTAGAGTGTTTTACCGAGGTCGCTGATGACCTGAGCATTTTCCGTCAACTTCTCCTGGCGCCAACCATAGGCGACTGCTCGCAGGAGCGCGATCAAGGTGGTTGGCGTGGCCAAGATGATCCGCTGCTCGACACCTAACTCGATTAGTCCCGGATCTTGCTCTAAGGCGGCACTGAAAAAGGTCTCACCCGGCAGAAACAAGACGACAAACTCTGGGGTGGGGTCGAACTGTTGCCAGTACGACTTGGCGCTGAGCTTTTCAATATGCGTCCTGATATTGGCCGCGTGCCGCTGAAGTTTTGCCTGCTTGATATCAACATCCTTGCTCTCAACGGCCTCAAGATAAGCTTGGAGCGGCGCCTTTGAGTCGACGACCACATTCTTCTGGTTGGGGAGCTTGATGATCATGTCCGGTCGGAGACGCCCTTCATCTCCTTCACCGGTTTCCTGGGTGGTGAAATCGCATCTCTCCACCATCCCGGCCATCTCGACTACTCTTTTAAGCTGGATCTCCCCCCACCGTCCGCGGACATGTGGCGCTCGAAGCGCAGTCACCAGGTTGGCGGTCTCCGACTGAAGTTGGACCTGAGAGGTTGCCAGTGATTTAAGCTGTTCAGTCAGGGAAGTATAGGTCGTGGTTCTGTCCTTTTCCATCTCCGCTAGTTTGAGGTCAACTTTCTCCAAAGAAACGGCCAATGGCTTGACTAGCTCATCAATAGCTTTGCGTTTGGTCTCGAGATCGTTCTTGGCTCCCGCCTGGAACTTTTCCAGTGATGACTGAGCTAATTGCAGAAAAGCCTGATTGTTGCTTTTAAGTGCATCAGATGAGAGAGCCTTGAAGGCGTCGGACAGTTTTTGTTGCGCATCTTCGAGTAGAGCCAGCTTCTCTACAGCTGATTTGCGTTCCTCTTCAAGGCGAGTCTTTAGTTCCGACACTTCAGCATGTAGGCCGGTCTGCTCAGCCAACAGGGCGCTCTCTCGCTCATCGGCCAGAGATTGCTTAGCAAGAGCTTGGTCGATTTGAGCGGTCAGGTGGGTTTCACGTTCCGTCCAAGCCGCTTTCTCCAGGCGCAGCCCCTCAAGGTCGCTTCCGTGTTTGACGGGCTTAGTCGCCGCTAAATAGAGCCAGGAGAGGGCGCCGCCGATCGCCAAGCCCAGCATAAAGACTGGGAGCCATTGAGTGATGGACATGCCGTCAACTTTATCACATCGGGGTGGGAAAACGGGGAGGTGGAGTATTCATGCAGCTCACCCAAAAAACGGAAAAAGTTTGAAAAAGTTAAGGAATTTCGGCGAAGTGTCGCCACATAAAACAAAAATGGTATAAAAAGATTGCATTATGGGACGAAATGGGATAGAGTGTGCAAGATGATCAATAGATTTGGACTACCAATCAAGAATTATTTCAGTCCGGCTCCCCCTGTGAGCAGGGAGAGTGCCATGAGTTTATGGCTGATCTCAGTGTCGGAGGGCTTCAGGGTTCTGGGGCGGATATTGATGGAGAAAGCTAGTGTTCCTAGGCGAATTTCAGCACTCAATCGATGATAAGGGCCGACTTAAGCTTCCAGCCAAATTTGCGGACAAGTTTGTCGATGGTGCCGTTATTGTCAATAGATTTGATGGATCGCTCGGTCTATACACTGAGATCGAATTTCCGAAAGTGGCCGCTAAGTATTTGGAGATGGACGATTTCGATGCGGAGCAAAGAGCGATCCGCCGGGAAGTATTTGCCAGTGCTGAAAATGTTTACCCAGATAAAGGCGGCCGGGTTGTCATTCCCGGGAAGATGCGCGGAGTCGTATCAGAGGGCAGTGATGTCACCGTAACCGGAAACTATACACACCTGGAGATCTGGCCAAGAGAGATTTGGAATGAATATCTGGCCGGGGCCCAAAAGGTGAAAGCTAAGAAGACTCAGGAGCGGTCGGCCACCAAGACGGCCAATAAAGTTTAAGGCTCACGCACTTTGAAAAGGGAATATTCGCACAAATCCGTTTTGCCGGCTGAGGTTCTGCGTGAACTCAGATGTAGTAATGGTCAAACCATAGTTGACTGCACTTTAGGCGGGGCAGGACACTCGGAAAAGATATTAGCAAAAATCATACCAGAAGGTTTTCTACTAGGAATCGATCAAGATGATACAGCAATAGTCGCAGCCCGAGTTCGCTTGACGCGCCTCAGCCGGCATTTTTTACTTTCTCACGGCAGTTTTGCCGATTTAGACAGGATTTTGACCGAGGCAAGAGTGGGTAGAGTCGATGGTTTTCTTCTCGATCTCGGACTCTCCTCTCTTCAGCTCGACAACCCAGATCGTGGCTTCACTTACCAACAGGACGCCCCGCTCGATATGCGGTTTAACCTCGACCGGGACTTGACCGCTGAGCGGGTCGTCAATGAATACACCCGTGAGCGCCTGACCTCGATCTTCAAGCAGTACGGTGAAGAGCGGTGGGCAGGTCGTATCGCGGCTTTCATTGAGCAGGAGCGGCAGGAAGCTCCGATAAGAACGACGGGGCAATTGGTGGCGGTGATCAAGGCCGCCGTGCCGGCAGGGGCGAGACGCTCCGGACCACATCCGGCCCGGCGCGTGTTTCAGGCGCTGAGGATCGAGGTTAACGCTGAACTTGAGGCTCTTAGTGCCGCTCTGGTCGCGATGCCAAGATGGTTGTTACCCGGAGGTCGCATCGTGGTGATATCTTATCACTCGCTGGAAGATCGCTTGGTCAAACAGAGTTTCAAGCACGCCTCCATTGGATGTACTTGTCCGCCACAGATTGCTGTTTGTGTCTGTGGGCAGACTCCGACGCTACGGATTGTGACGAATAAACCAATTGTTCCGACAAAAGCGGAGATCGCCGCTAATCCCCGGGCGAGAAGCGCGAAGATGAGAGTGGCAGAAAGAGTGACAGATGGAAGCAGCACGACAGATAATTCCTGAGTTCCAGGAACTGGTCCTAGATTTTCCGGCCAGGCGTCCGGCTACGCGTCAGGTAGCCAGGCCACGCTTTGCCTTCAATCAACTCTTTATTGTATTGGCCTTGTTTGTACTGGCCGGCATGGCGGTAGTGTCACAACGGATACTCATCGCTCAAAATGGGATTGACATCGCCAGGCTGAAAAGCGAAATCAAGAAAGAGCAACGCTTGGAGCAGGTCTTAAGCGCTCAGGCGACCTTACTGAAATCTCCAGCTAGAATAGAAAAGTTGGCCAACAAGCGCCTGGAGATGGTTAAGCCGGAAAGAGTCACATATATAGAGGTGCCGGCCGAGGCGCCCGCGGTGGAGGCAGACCGGACGGAGTTGGCTCGCGAGATATCCTCTCTATCCCAGCCGGCAGTAATGGGCCGAGTGGTGTCCAGGTTGAGTCTGCTTGTGAATTAAGTGAGCGATATCCTCAGATTCCCCCAGAAGAAGAGTAAAAATGAGAGCAGGAAGTTGGGCAAGCGACTTCCTGCTATTTATTTAGTCAGTTTTTTTATTTTTATCGCGGCGATCGGCCAGTTGGTCAAGTTTCAAGTGGTCCAGGCTGAGCAGCTTTACGAAAAAGCTCGAGCGCAAAGGTCCAGTTCGATCGAGGTTTCAGCTGATCGGGGGGCGATCCTTGATCGTAACGGTCAGATATTGGCCATGAGTATTGAAAAGGATACGATCTTTGTGACCCCATATTTTGTTGAGGAGACGGAGACGACTGCTAGGAAGATAGCCGAAGTTTTTGATGAAGACTGGGAGAGCATCTATCAGAAACTATCTAAGCCGACGGGATTCGAATACTTGCGGCGGAAGGCTGAAAGAGGCGTGGCTACACAGATAAGAGAAGCTGGCTTGGCCGGCATCGGGCTCTATCCTGAGAGCGAGCGATTCTATCCTGGTCGTTCTATTGCCAGCCATACGATCGGCTTTGTCGGGTTGGACAACAAGGGGTTGGCCGGTCTGGAGATGGTCTACGATAAGCAGCTCCGGGGTAGTCCTGGAAGTATGGAAATGGAGCAGGACACTTATGGGCGACCGATTCCGGGCACGCCGCTGGTCTCAAACCCACCAACGCATGGCGACGATCTTGTCCTGACGATCGATAAGGAAATACAGTATAAAGCTGAGGCGGAGCTGAAGAAGGCCGTTGATGCGGCTGACGCGGCCGGCGGGTGGATTGTCGTCATGGACAGCCTGGGGGGAGACATTCTCGCTTTAGCCTGTGAGCCGGATTTTGATCTGAATAAGTTTTCCGAGACCGACAAGTCTCTTTTTCGGAACCGAGCCGTGGTTGATGTCTACGAGCCGGGCTCAACCATGAAGATCGTCACAGCGGCGGCGGCATTGGAGGAAGAGCTATATGTGCCGGAGTCAGTATTTACCCTTCCGGGCACTCTCGGGATCGGCGGATATACCATAGGGGAGGCAATTCCGCGCGGCACTCAAGTATTCACCTTCTCCCAAATTGTGGAAAAATCGAGCAACATTGGGGCGGTCACGTTGGCCCAAGCTCTAGGCAAGGAGCGTCTGTATAATTACGCCAGGGCGTTTGGGTTGACCAGCCCGGTCGGCATCGAGCTTCCCGGAGAAGCCCAAGGCTATATGCCCACGCCTGACGACTGGTCTGTCAGCACTTTGGCGACTGTCTCCTATGGTCAAGGGATCTCGTCGACCGCACTAGAGATGGTTCGAGCGGTCAACGTTATTCCCAGTGGCGGGCTGTTGATCGACCCAAGGCTGGTGCTCTCTAGCTCCGATTCAAGCGAGACTTCCGGGACGATAAGCAAACAGGGCCGCCGGGCTGAACGTGTTTTGTCACAGCGAACAGCAGGCATCATGGCGGAGATCTTGCAAAGAGCGGTTGAGCAAGGGACTGGGAAGCGTGGTCAGATAGCTGGTTTTAGCGTCGGAGGCAAGACGGGCACTGCTAAGAAAATCGAGGATGGCAGATACGTGCCCGGCAAGTATATTTCCTCGTTTGTCGGATTTGCCCCGGTCGACAAGCCGGGCGTGACCATCTTGGTTTCGATTGACGAGCCACAGGGTGTTTATTATGGCGGCGTGGTGGCCGGTCCGGCATTCTCTGCGGTTGGGGGCTATGCCCTACAACGGCTGAAGATCACACCTTGAGCGCTTTTCGGAGCTTTCGGTGTTATTATTAGCATAATCGATTTGGTGAGACTCTCAGAATTAACAGCGGATTTGCGCGTCGGGGCCAGGATTGATGAAGATCCAGAGGTCCGGGCTTTAGCTTACGACTCTCGAAATGCTCGTCCGGGCTCCCTCTTTGTGGCCGTTACCGGTACAGTGGCTGATGGTCATGACTTTGTCCATCAGGCCGTCAAACTTGGCGCAGTGGCCGTCGTGGTTGAAAAAGAAATCCCAGAATTGACAGTACCGCAAGTTGTGGTGGCAGACAGTCGGTCGGCCCTGGCGGTGATGGCTAATCGTTTTTTTGATCACCCCAGTCGCAAACTAAAGCTCCTCGGCGTGACCGGCACCAACGGAAAGACCACCACGGCGTATCTTCTGGAGTCCATTTTTCGGCAGGCAGGTCTTCGTACGGGCCTGATCGGCAGTATTGAGCATCGGATCAACGGTGAGCGTTATCAGTCAGAGCGGACCACGCCGGAATCTCTTGATTTGCAGCAGATGTTGGCAGCGATGGTTGATGCCGGGGTCGAAGTGGTAGTGATGGAGGTTTCGTCGCATGCTCTAGACCTTGAGCGTGTGCAAGGCTGCTTGTTTGCCGGGCGTGTTTTTACAAACCTTAGCCAAGACCACCTTGATTACCACGCTGACCTCGAAGATTACTTTTCTGTCAAGTCTAGGCTCTTCAGAGAGTCCGATTTTGGCTCCGGCGTCAGTGTGGTCAATATTGACGATAAGTATGGACGGCGCCTGCTGGCAAGTATCCCGGCTTTTTCGTTTGGGGCGGACCCCGCGGCCGATTACCGGATAGCCAATATCGATCCTAGAGAGCGCTCCATGACCTACAAGCTAATCGGGCCCAAAGAGTCGATTGATATCGATTGCCCGCTGCTCGGGGAGTTCAATGTCAGCAATTCCGCTGCCGCGGCGGCACTCGCTCTTGAGCTGGGGATCTCAGTGGATACTGTGATTCGCGGTATCGCCGGTGTGAGTAAGGTGCCCGGCAGGTTCGAGTCGGTAGAGTGTGACCAGGACTTCCGCGTCCTAGTCGACTATGCCCATTCTCCCGACGGTCTTGAAAAGGTACTGGTTTCTGCCAGGCAATTGGCCGGTAAACATCGCCTGATCACCGTGTTTGGCTGTGGCGGCGATCGAGACCGAGGCAAACGACCGATCATGGGCCGGATCGGCGCGGCGCTGAGCGATTTGGCGATCATCACTTCCGATAACCCGCGGAGTGAAGACCAGCGGGCCATAATTGATGACATTCTGTCCGGTGTGACGGGCGATGATTTAGGGCATACTCAAGTTCAAGTTGAGCGTGAGAGTGCCATAGTGGGCGCGATCGGGGCGGCCCGCTGTGGAGATGTAGTGGTAATCGCCGGCAAGGGACATGAGAACTACCAGCTGGTTAAGGACGACATACTCCCCTTTAGCGACCGGTTGGTGGCCCAGAAGGCGTTAAGAAAGTTGCGCGCATGATCGACCTGACCGTTGAGGAGATAATTGGTGCTTGCGGTGGCCGACTGGTCGCTGGTGACTTAGATAGAGTTGTCACCGGGGTATCGATCGATTCTCGAGTAATCAAACGGGGCGACCTCTTCGTGCCGATACGTGGAGAGCGTTTTGACGGACATGATTTTCTCGGAGCAGCTCTAGAGGTCGGTGCCGGCGTTTTTCTGGTCGAGAAGGGCTGGGAGGGAGCGGCTCGGGCCGGCTTTGACGGTGTTCCGGCGGCTTCGGGGTTGACCTTGATCGTTGTCGAGCAGACCAGCGAGGCTTTTGGGCAGATCTCGTCGCTGGTCCGACAGAAGTCTCAGGCGTTAGTGGCTGCCGTGACCGGCAGCACCGGCAAGACGTGCACTAAGGACATGCTCGCCGCTATTCTGTCCGGGTCATTACAGACTGTAGCAGCCGTCGGTAATCATAATAACGAGATCGGCGTGCCGCTTACTCTGCTTGGCGCCACGCCAAAGACTGAGGCCATTGTGGTCGAGTTGGCGATGCGTGGACGCGGCCAGATCGCGGCCTTAGCCGAGTGGGTCAGGCCAGACATCGGGATCATTACAAATATTGGCCTCGCGCACATCGAGATATTGGGGTCGGTCGAGGCAATTGCCGAGGCCAAGGGCGAGTTAGCGGCAGCGTTGCCAAAGACCGGTCATCTTATCGTCGATGTGGGTGATCCGTGGGCGGGCTATCTGGCCGAACAGAGTGTGGCGGAGGTGACGACGTTTGGTTTTGATGCTCAAGCTGATTTCAGTGTGTCTGAGATGACCTTTGATGATATGGCTAGACCGACATGGCGCCTGGTGATCAAAGGGCAGCCAGGGCCCATAGTTCGATTGAGTGTGCCGGGAAGACACAATGTATTGAATGCTCTGGCAGCCCTGGCCGGAGCGCACCATTTTGGAATATCTATGACCGCGGCCGCAGAGCGAATAGCCGGAGCTGAATTCTCGGAGATGCGACTGAATGTTTTTCAGACGGGAACCGGTATTACAGTCATCGATGATGTCTATAATGCGAACCCTACCTCGATGGCTGGAGCCCTCGACACTCTAGTGCGGATCAAGCCGACCACGCGGCACATCGCTGTGGTGGGATGGATGGCCGAGTTGGGCGTCGTGTCCGAACGGGAGCACAGCCTGATCGGCACTCAGGCTGCCGACCTCTCGGTAGATATGTTAATCGGGATTGGCGTGGAGACAGATGTGGCCACTCTGGTAGAGTCGGCTGTTCGGGCTGGTCGCCCCGCTGGGACGTATAAACACTTTGATACCAAGAAACGGGCTCTCACTTGGTTGCAGGCAAACCTCAGGAGTGGCGACACTGTTCTAGTCAAGGCTTCACGAGTGGTCGGCTTGGAAGACGTGGTTGCCGGCCTGAGGGGGGAGGGTTAGCGCTTTGAGGTTTCCAACTTATACGATTTTTCTGACCGCGCTTATTTCGCTGGTAATGCTGACTATTCTGGCGCCCTTTTGGATCAGGTTCTTGAGGTCACGAGGTATCGGTCAGAACGTCCGAGTGGATGGGCCTCAAGGACACTTATTAAAAGAGGGAACCCCAACAATGGGCGGGGTGCTGATCCTAACAACGCTGGTGGTCACCTTTGTGCTTCTTGGGACCGCCGACCGGCTGGCGGTGCTGGCCCTGGTGACCACGGTTAGTTGTGGCCTTTTGGGGCTACTCGATGATAGCAGCAAGGTTTTGAGGGATCGCTCCTTAGGCTTGGCGGCTCGACACAAGATGCTGTTGTTAGCGGTGATCTCCATAGTTGTGGGGCTACTCGCCGTTAATTACAGTCAACTTTCAACGCAAGTGTCGTTGCCCCTCACGGAGATATCTCTGGATCTTGGCTGGTACACCAGCAATCTGTCGGTTTTTGGGACGACGCTGGTGGTTCCCTGGCTCTATCTAGCGTTCTTGGGGTTGCTAATATCTGCGACCACCAACACTGTTAATCTGACCGATGGTCTGGACGGTTTGGCGGCCGGGACCGTGACGATCGTCATGTTGGCTTACGCCGGCATCGCTTTCCAGCAGGATCACCTTGATCTGGCGATCTTCGCTGCCGCTGTTGGTGGGTCATGCATCGGCTTCTTATGGTACAACTCCTACCCGGCTGATATCTTCATGGGTGACACTGGGGCGATCGGCCTCGGCGGGGCGGTGGCGGCTATGGCGATCACGACCAAGACGGAGGCTTTACTGGTCGTGATCGGCGGTATCTACGTTATTGAAGGCCTCTCAGTCATCATCCAAGTGCTCGTGTTTAGATTCTCCGGCAAGCGAGTATTCAAGATGGCCCCAATCCACCACCACTTCGAGATGCTGGGATGGAGCGAGACGAAAGTGATGATTCGATTCTGGATAGTCACCGGCGTTTTAGCCGGTGCTGGTTTTGCCCTCTATTTTATATCGGTGACATGACGCGACCGCGGCTGACAGGGAAGCGCTGTGCTGTCATCGGGTTAGCTCGAACAGGACTGGCGGCGGCTAGATTTTGTGTAGCACAGGGAGCTGCTGTGACAGCGGTGGAGAGCTCGCCGGATGTGGCCGACCGGGCGGCGATCGAGGAGCTGAAAAAGGCTGGGGTCGAAATCATCTTAGGTCCAGCGGCCGACAGGCTTCCCAAGGGTATCGAACTCGTCATTCCGAGCCCCGGGGTCTCTCCGTCCAGGCCTGTTTTGCAGGCGGCGGCGGAGCGTGGTATCCCGATCATGAGTGAGATGGAGTTGGCCGCCCGCTTTACCGATCGGCCCATCATTGCTGTTACTGGTACCAATGGAAAAACTACGACAGTTACACTGATCAACGAGGTATTGGCCGCAGCGGGGCTCGAACCAGAGTTGGCCGGCAATATCGGACGGCCGTTGATAGACACGGTGAACGGTCCCGGTCGCGGGCCTCTGGTGGTCGAGGCCAGTAGCTTTCAACTTGAATACACCAAAGACCTCGCACCGCGGGTGGCTGTGGCCTTAAATATGACACCGGACCATCTTGACTGGCACCGCGACCTTGAAGCTTACCGCCACGCTAAACTGCGGATATTTGAAGCCCAGGGCGAGGGCGATCTGGCAGTTATTCAAGCGGAGTTAGGACCGGTCGTCGGCGAGCTGACGGCCCGATCTATCCTTTTTGGCGGAGACACTGGTATCTTTGTCGAGCAGGGCTGGATCTGCCAGGATGTATTTACTGCTCCCCGACAGGTGGTTGAGATAGATAGCCTATCGCTGATCGGGCGGCACAATCTAGACAATGTGATGGCCACCGTGGCCGTGGCCTTAGATTTTGGAGTCTCGAACGATCGCATCGCGTCGGCGGTCGCCGCTTTCAAAGGCGTTGAGCATCGGCTGGAGTTGGTCGCCGAAGAGGCTGGGGTCCAGTACTTCAACGACTCTAAGGCCACTAACCCGACCGCGACCATCAAGGCGCTGACTGCCTTTCCTAAGGATGTGCTGTTATTGGCTGGGGGTCGCAACAAGGGAAACGATTTTTCCGAGTTGGCCGACATTGCCTCACAGCGGGCGCGGGTGGCCCTAGTTTTTGGCGAGGCGGCTGCCGAGTTGGCTGCTGCTTTCACCGAGGTCGGCTTGCCCGTTGAAACGGTCGCAGGCCTGGACGAGGCCGTGGCGGCAGCCCGCCGCGAGTCACGCGCCGGCGATGTGGTTCTCCTCTCGCCGGCTTGCGCCAGTTTTGATATGTTCGCGGATTACGAAGCGCGGGGCAGGCGGTACAAGCGGCTGGTCGCTGGGATGGCGAGCAGCGTTGGTTAAGCCATCTATCTACTACATTATCTCGGCCATTGCTGCTGCCCTGGTCGGCATTGGTTTGGTTATGAGTACCAGTGCCAGCGGGGTACTCGCCTATCTGGAGCATGAGGACAGTTTCCACTTTTTTTGGCGCCAAATCGGGTTCACGGCTGTCGGCTTTGTGGTTCTGATTATCGCGTCTAAGTTAGGCCGACGCACCCTCAGAATGTTATCTCCGCTGGGCTTAGGGGCCTCGGTGGTACTATTGATAGCGGTTTATGTCCTTGGCGAAGAATCTGGTGGAGCTGTACGCTGGCTGGATATTGCGGGGCTACGATTCCAACCGTCGGAGGTGGCCAAACTTGCTGCCATTTTTTTCACGGCTGATATCCTTAGTCGCAAGCGTGCTAACTCAAACACCTTGAGGGGGCTGGTGGTTCCCCTGGGGTTGCCGTTGATCGTTGTCGCCGCTCTGGTTTTTGGTCAACCCGACCTGGGGACCACGGTCATCATCGTGTTCGCAGTATTTCTCATGTTCTATCTGGCAGAGATTCGTCTGTCCGAGTTAGGGGTGATGGCCTCGTTGGGCCTGGCTGCCGGGATCGCGGCTGTGGCGGCTGCTCCTTATCGGATGGCCCGCATCATCGCTTTTCTTGATCCATGGGCCGACCCACAGGGGGCTGGCTATCAGCTTGTCCAAGCTCAGATGGCCTTCGGCAGCGGTGGGTGGACGGGTGTTGGTTTGGGAATGAGCCGTCAGAAGTTCGGCTATCTGCCGGAGCCGTATACAGACTTCATCTACGCTGTTATCGGCGAGGAAATGGGTTTGCTGGGGACAGTAGTGGTAGCGGCCCTTTACTTCATGTTGGCCTTGGCGGTTATTCACGTTGTCAGGATTTCTGAGGACCTATTCAGTAAGCTTTTGGCGGCAGGAATCGGTGTGATGATTGTTGGCCAGGCGTTTATCAATATCGGTGGAGTCACTGGGATCATGCCGTTAACTGGTGTTACGTTACCGCTGATCAGTGTAGGCGGCACGTCGCTTTTGGTGACCATGGCAGGGATCGGGGTCTTGCTTAATCTCGCGCAGACCGACAACGGAGGAAAGAGGGGCGTCGGCAGTGATGATTCTAATCTGCGGCGGCGGGACGGCCGGGCACGTGTATCCCGGCCTCGCCCTGGCCGCAGCGCTTAAAAAGCTAGACTCAAAAATAGAGATCGTTTTTGTGGGGAGCGAGCGCGGCCTGGAGAATGAAGTCGTCCCAGCGCACGGCTATGAGCTCATCACCTTACCGATCCGTGGTTTTCCTAGACGCCCGTCAGTTGATCAATTCCGGTTTATGGCTGGTCTGGTCGGCAGTATCATCAGAGCGAGACGACTCATAACCCAGAGACGTCCGGCGATCGTAGTCGGCATGGGCGGATTTGCCAGTTTCCCGCCGGTAGCGGCGGCCGGGTTTTCCAGGTGTCCGGTGGTCTTGCATGAGCAGAATGCTGTCGTTGGTCTGGCCAATCGATGGTTGTCTCGTTGGGCCAATACAGTTGCACTCACCTTTCCTGATGAATTGAATCAGCTGCGTAAGGCCAACGTGGCCGTAATAGGAAATCCGGTTCGGGCCGACGTGCTGGCGGCCGATAGGGAACAAGCCAAGGCTCGTCTCGGACTTGAGGATCGGGCGGTGACGATCCTCGTTTTTGGCGGCAGCCGGGGGGCGCGGAAACTAAACGAAGCGGTACTGGGAGCCTATGACATGTTTAGACATGCGCAAAATTTGCAGGTCATTCACGTCACCGGTATGATGGAACACAGCTTGTTTCAGCAACGCTTGGCAGAACAGAGACGCCGGCACGATACAGTCGCTTATCTCATTTTGCCATATATTGAGGAGATGGCGGCGGCCTATGCGGCAGCCGATCTGGTCGTCTCGCGGGCCGGCGCTACCACGGTTGCGGAAGTGACTGCGGTTGGGTTGCCGAGTGTGCTGGTCCCATATCCATATGCTACCGACGACCATCAAGCGGTTAACGCTCGGAGGCTGGAGGCAGCCGGTGCGGCCCGCATCATTGCCGATCAAGATTTGGGCCCCGAGTTGTTCTGGCAGACTGTCTCCGGATTTGCCTATCGACCGAATGTCTTAGCGGGGATGGCAAAGGCGGCCCAAAAGTTAGGACGGCCGCAGGCGGCAGATGATTTGGCCCGTTTGGTGCTGGAGACGGCTCAGACCAATCAGGGCGCTTAGCGATAGGAATGGGATTGATGGAATCGAAGCACGAGCTGATAGGGACAAATCCAATCCATTTTATTGGTATCGGTGGGGCCGGCATGAGTGCTATCGCCAAGGTCTTACTGGAGATGGGCGTGGCGGTCAGTGGCTCCGACCTTAAGGAGAGCCGCTATACCCGTTCATTAGTCGCGGCAGGCGCCGCGATCGCTATCGGTCACGGCGCAGAGAACCTCCCGGAGGCTGGAGTGGTCGTTATATCTTCGGCAATACCAGAGTACAATCTCGAGTTGCGCGCGGCTCATGAGCGTGGTTTGCACATTGTCAGGCGGGCGGAGATGCTGGGGGAGATCCTCAGTAACCACCAGGTGGGAATCGCCGTTGGCGGAACTCACGGTAAGACCACGACTACGTCGATGATCGCCCATATTCTGGATCGCGTCGGTCTTGACCCCACGTTTTTAATCGGCGGTGAGCTTAACGACAGTGGCAGCAATGCTCGACATGGTGGCGGTCGGTTCTGTGTAGTTGAGGCCGATGAGAGCGATGGCTCCCTCGTTCATCTTAAGCCGATGATCGCCGTGGTGACGAATATCGACAGGGATCATCTCGATTACCACAAGAGCTTTGAGAACCTGACAGCGCTCTTCAAGCAGTGGTTGACTGACTTACCTGAAGACGGGCGAGCAGTTGTCTCTGGTGATGGTTCGATTGCAGAGACCATTGCCGTGGCAGCGGCGCCGGCTTACCGGACGTTTGGCAAAGAAGCCCATAATGACCTGGCCCTGCTCAGCATGACCCTTTCCGGCTTTGGGTCGAATTTTGAAGTGGCAGCAGCTACTGGTGGCGAGCGGGTCACGGTCCGACTTGAGGTGCCCGGGGAGCATAATATCCAAAATGCCCTGGCTGCCCTGAGTGTGGTCTGTGAGGTTGGGGTAGACCTACAGGCCGCCGCTGGGGCTCTGGCGGACTTTCAGGGCGCACGACGGAGATTTCAACTACTGGGTGAGGGCGGTGGCGTGGCAGTGATCGATGACTATGCGCATCACCCAACGGAAGTAGCGGCGACTATCGCAGCCGGCCGCGCCAGCGGGCGCCAGAGGGTCATCTGTGTTTTTCAGCCCCATCGCTTCACCAGGACCCAGTTACTTGCCGAGGAGTTTGGTGAGGCGTTAGCGGCAGCAGACCAGGTCATTTTGACCAATATCTACAATGCGGGAGAAGAGCCTATCCCTGGAGTCAGCGGCAAGCTTGTGGTTGACGAGGTTCTGAGGAGACATCCGAGAATTCCGGTGGCCTACATTCCGGAGCGGAGCGAGTTGGCTGATTATCTAGGGGCGCGAGTCCGCCCCGGCGACCTGGTGATAATGATGGGGGCCGGGGATATCGGGGGCGTTGGGCATGAGCTGGCCGAGAGACTAAAGGGAGCCGGCTAAAAACGATGTCAACCGTAGCCGTCAGCCGTAGCCTTATCATGGCCAGGAGCCGCCTGGAGCGATTCCTGGGACGTAAAGTTACCGCAGATGTGCTTCTTAGTAATTATACGACAATGCGCGTCGGCGGCCCGGCTGCTATTCTGGTCAACGCTGATGAGCTGACTGATCTTCGTTTGACCCTGCAGACTGTAAAAGACTATCAACTGCCCTTTCTGGTGTTAGGGAGAGGCTCCAACTTGCTGGTCAGCGACACTGGCTTTCCTGGAATCGCTATGCGTCTTGGCCAGAGCTTTAAGCACCTTACAGTTTCCGGCACAGAATTGACGGTCGGCGGGGGAGCTTCGCTGGGCAAAGCGGTGCAGACGGCGCTACGTCACAGTCTGGGCGGGATGGCTTTTGCGGTCGGTATCCCCGGGACGATCGGTGCGGCAGTCGCCGTCAATGCTGGAGCTCATGATTGGGATATGAGCGCTATCACCCAGAAGATTGTTTACTACTCCCGAGATCTTGAGATGCGGACCGCCACCGGGGCGAGCCTGGAGTTTTCCTATCGGAGCTGCCGGCTGCCGGCCGGCGCAGTGATCATTGAGGTTCGACTCGGACTTGAGTCGACCGAACCTGATGCCATCAAGCATGAGATGGAGAGCAACTGGAAACGAAGGAAGAACAGCCAGCCGCTTGATTCACCCAGCGCCGGCAGTATCTTCAAGAACCCCGAGGGCCACTATGCAGCCAGACTGATAGAGGATGCGGGTCTCAAGGGTTACCAGATTGGCAAAGCGCAGGTGTCGACAAAGCATGCGAATTTTTTTATCAATGTGGGTGATGCTAGCGCCGCCGATTTTTGCAAACTGATCAATAAGGTAAAAGCGGTTGTCAGGGACAGCGCGGGGGTCGAATTAGAGACAGAGGTGCGCCTGGTGGGTGACTGGTCCGATGTCTAAAGTTGCCGAGGCCCGCCGGAAGCGGGAGCAGAAACTGAAGACCACGCGGGGTCGTCAAAAACTCGTTTTGGTCGGGGCTGTTCTGGCGGTCATGTTGGTTCTGGCGGGCGTCTATTATCTGCTTAACTCAGACCTATGGCTCCTGAAGACCATCTCTATCACAGGGAACACCCGTCTGTCAGCCGAGAGGATCACCAAGTTGGCCGGATTGGATGGAGAGACGAACCTAATGAAAGTAGCCAAGGACAGAATTGAGGCATCGATCGAGGCTGATCCCTGGGTGGCTCGGGTGGTGGTAGTGCGAGACCTGCCAAGCCGACTAGAGATTGCCGTGACCGAGCGACTCCCTTTTGCTCGGGTCAAACAAGTCAACAAGCTGTTTACCCTTGATCAGAGGGGCTATGTGTTGGAGGTTGGAGATGACCCGCGATTTGATGATGTCCCGGTTATTAATGAGATCAAGGTAGGTCGACTGGTCGTTGGAGAACGAACCCGGTCGGCATTACTAAGGGGCTCACTAAAGAGCCTCGCTGGTCTCACCAAAGAGATTAGAGACAAAGTTGTTTGGATATCAGTCCCATCGTTGGACAAGCTGGCTTTTCATACAAGCGACAACATCGAGATCATCTATGGTGACGCGGCGAAAGCCAAGCGTAAGAATAATGTTATCAATCAGATCCTGGAGACCGCCTCGGACGATATTGTTCACATCAATGTGACCATCCCTGAGAACCCAGTCGTGCGTAAGCTCAAGAGCTAAGAACCACTTGCATTTACCCCATCATTAAGTTAAGGTTTAACCCGAAGGTTGGCAGGTCATACCTAAAGTTGAGCTTTAGGTATTGGCACACAAGGGGGATGCACGTGGTGGAAACCGGCTCTAACTACCTGGCCGTTATCAAAGTTGTAGGCGTTGGCGGTGGAGGCAACAATGCTGTCAATCGCATGGTGGAGGCCGGACTCAAGGGTGTTGAGTTTATCTCCCTGAATGCTGATGCTCAAGCGCTTTTGATGTCGGATGCTGATTATAAAGTACAGATCGGTGCCGATTTAACGAAAGGACTTGGCGCCGGTGCCGACCCTGAGGTCGGATACCAGGCTGCTGAAGAAAGTCGCGAAGAGATCAAGGAAACCCTGAAAGGGGCTGATATGGTCTTTATCACGGCCGGTAAGGGCGGTGGCACAGGCACGGGTGCTGCTCCGGTGGTGGCTGAGATCTCGCGGGAACTGGGCGCTTTGACTGTTGGCGTCGTGACCCGTCCTTTCGGTTTCGAAGGCCGACGACGGGCGCTCCAGGCCGAACAGGGGATCAATGAGCTGCGTGACAAAGTCGACACCTTGATAGTCATCCCTAACGACAGGTTGTTGCAAGTATCTGAACGCAAGACCTCCATCCTCGATGCTTTTCGCGTAGCTGACGACGTGTTGCGACAGGGTGTACAAGGCATTACAGACTTGATTACTGTGCCTGGTCTTATAAATCTTGATTTTGCAGACATCAGGACGATCATGGCTAGCGCCGGGTCGGCTTTGATGGGGATCGGTGTTGGCAGCGGTGACAATAGAGGCGCGGAGGCTGCTAAGGCGGCTATCTCCAGCCCTCTCCTTGAGGCCTCGATTGAGGGGGCGCAGGGTGTCCTTTTGAATATCTCCGGCCCTTCCGATATCGGGCTCTACGAGGTCAACGAAGCCTCGGAGATCATTGCTAACGCAGCCCACCCTGAGGCCAACATTATCTTTGGTGCGGTTATTGATGACTCCCTGGGTGATGAGGTGCGAGTGACAGTGATCGCCACAGGTTTCGATCAGGCCAAGAAACAGGAAAAACTTGAATTCGACGTACCAGGCACCAAAGAGGAGCAGCAACCGTCTGTCTTCGACTCCAATGAGTTTGAGATTCCGACCTTCCTCCGTAGACGAGATAGCTAGCTTCTCTTTCGGTTATAAACAAAAAGGCGTCGTGGGTGACTGCGGGGCCTTTTTGTTTTCTCTGAATTAATAGGGAGCGACTCTTGCGCTAACCTCCGTTTCACGCTATATAAGGAAGCATAATTCGGATCATAAGGAATGCGGGAGCCCGTCAAGGCTGAGAGGTTTGCACTGAGTGCAGACGACCGCTTGAACCTGTTGGATAATGCCAGCGCAGGGAAGTCGGTAAGCAGCGCGCCGCTGGCGCGCTTTTTCTTTTGGGGGAGTTGACTGATGGACGATATGAAAATAGACGCTATCGAGGGGGCTCACGCACCGGATGATCGCCTCCCGGATAGCTCAAGCGGGGTCGGGTTCGACACGCGCACGATCACCTATGTGGCTGTGGCCGTGGCCCTGGCGGCAGCCCTCAATTTCGTGCCGCTTTTTAAGATGCCTCAGGGCGGGAGTGTCGCCTTGGATATGGTGCCGATCATCTTCCTGGCTTTTTATCGGGGAGTCCGCCCCGGTCTCCTGGCCGGGGTAATTTATGGCTTTATAGATTACTTGCTCGCGCCGTTCTTTGTGCATCCGGCGCAGCTGCTCCTAGACTATCCACTGGCCTTTGGGCTTCTCGGGCTGGCGGGATTCATCAGAGGGCGTGGCCCGGTCGCCATTGGCCTGGGAACCGTTTTGGCCGGCTTACTCCGGTTTACGGCGCATTTTTTTAGCGGCGTGATATTTTTTGCTGAGTACGCTCCCAAGGGCCAGAGCCCCTGGCTTTACTCGGCACTTTACAACGGCTCATATATGTCGGTCTCAATCATACTGTCGGTTCCGCTTGTCTACGCTCTATTGCGGGCCATGCGAAGAGAGAGCTTCGGCGATTAAAGCGGTTGTCGTTCTTGGCGGAGAACTG
>CAXMSJ010000027.1:0-7366 GCA_964196305.1 uncultured Acidimicrobiia bacterium | reverse complement strand
CAGGGCCAGTACGCGCCGGTGCCTGTAGAGACTCAGATCGTGGCCATTTACGCGGCGGTTAACGGTCATTTGGACGACATTCCGGTCGAGAAGATTGGTGATTTCGAGGAAGCCTTTGTCCAGTACATCCACGGGTCGGCTCCAGACATCATCAAGACCTTGGAGACCGATAAGGCTCTGTCGGCCGAGGCCGAGCAGAAGCTGCTCTCGGCCATCGAGGAATTCAAGAAATCATTTGGTGATTAATTAGTGTCAAGAACCAGAGAGATACGCCGTCGCTTAAAGAGTGTCGACAACACCAAGCAGATCACGAAGACAATGGAGATGGTGGCGGCGGCTAAGATCCGCAAAGCTCAAGAGCGGATAGAGCAGGCTCGCCCCTACGCGTTGCAAATGATGGAAGTGCTGGCTAATGTCGCCCAACACGTCCAGGTTTCCAGTCATTTGCTCCTTGAGGTCCGGGAGCCGTCGAAGCGGACGGTACTCGTGACAGTCACTTCGGATAGAGGTCTCTGTGGCGCAGCCAACGCTAATATCTTGCGCCGGGCCGATAACCTGGCCACGGCCGAGCGGGCGGCCGGAGCTCAGGTAGATATCTTTGCTATCGGGCGTAAGGCGATCAACTACTTCCGCTATGTCGAGGCAAACATTCTCGATGAGCGACGAGAGATTAGCGACAACCCCAAGTTTAGTGACGCCAAGTCTATAGGCTCCGAGTTGATCGAGCTCTACCAAAAGAAGGAGATCGACAAAGTCGTTGTGCTTTTTAACCACTTCAAGTCAGCCATGGAGCAGGTCCCCGTGGAGCACATACTTCTGCCGATCAAACGGGAGGCGGTCGAAGACGAAGAGGCCCGTGGGGCGACGGCGGAATACGAATTTGAGCCGGGAAATGAAGAAGTGCTGGGGCGGCTTCTGCCTACATACATTGAGGCGCTGCTCTATCGAGCCCTGCTGGAGGCCTCGGCGAGCGAGCATGGGGCCAGGCGGACCGCTATGAAGGCGGCTACCGACAATGCCACTGATATGATCGCGTTGCTGACCCGTTCTTTCAACCGGGCGCGCCAGGCCGCGATTACCCAAGAGATAGCCGAGATAGTCGGCGGGGCTGAAGCCCTGGTCGAGGCGGATTAGAGGAGAGATATTGATGAGCACAGCGACTACACAGAATATCGGCAAGGTGGTACAGATCATCGGACCGGTTATTGATGCTGAGTTCGAGGCCGACAACTTGCCGGCCATATACAATGCCTTAAAGGTCTCAACGACGACCGCGGCCGGTCAGATAGATCTAGTGGCGGAGGTCCAGCAGCATCTGCCGGGCAATCAGGTCCGGGCGGTGGCGATGTCATCGACCGATGGTCTGGTCCGAGGCACTGATGTTGTTGACACCGGCCAGCCGATCACGGTGCCTGTCGGCAAAGAGAGCCTGGGGCGTATATTCAACGTTCTTGGCGAGACGATCGATCACGGAGAGCCGATTAAGGTCAAGGAACGATACCCGATCCATCGTCCGCCGCCCCGCTTTGACGAACTCGATCCGACGATCCAGATCTATGAGACCGGCATCAAGGTCATCGATTTACTGGCCCCATATGTTAAGGGCGGCAAGACCGGTCTTTTTGGGGGCGCTGGAGTCGGCAAGACCGTTACTATCATGGAACTCATTAATAATATTGCTACGAAGCACGGCGGCTACTCGGTCTTTAGCGGTGTCGGCGAGCGGACACGTGAAGGCAACGACCTCTACCTGGAGATGAAAGAGTCCGGGGTTCTTGAGAAGACTGCCTTGGTTTACGGGCAGATGAATGAGCCGCCTGGCGCTCGGCTCCGTGTCGGCCTTTCGGGGTTGACTATGGCTGAGTACTTTCGCGACCAGGGACAAGATGTCCTTTACTTCGTCGACAACATCTTCCGGTTCACCCAGGCCGGCTCCGAGGTTTCGGCCCTTCTTGGTCGGATGCCTTCAGCTGTTGGCTACCAGCCGACTCTCGGCACGGAGATGGGTGAGCTTCAGGAGCGAATCACTTCTACCAAGAAGGGTTCGGTCACTTCAGTCCAAGCCATCTATGTTCCCGCCGATGATCTGACCGACCCGGCGCCGGCCGCTGCTTTCTCGCATCTTGATGCCACGACCGTGCTCTCCCGGCAGATTGCCGAGCTAGGCATTTATCCGGCGGTCGACCCGCTAGACTCGAGTTCACGGGTGCTCGATCCGCAGTACATCGGTGAGGAGCATTACGCGGTGGCAACAGCGGTTCAGGAGATCCTCCAGAAGTACAAGGATTTACAGGACATCATCGCAATTTTGGGTATGGATGAGCTCTCAGAAGAGGACAAGTTAACCGTGCAGCGCGCGCGCAAAATACAGAAGTTTCTCTCGCAGCCGTTCTTCGTAGCCGAGCAGTTTACGGGGACGCCGGGTCGTTATGTGACTATCACCGACACGGTTCGCTCTTTTAAGGAAGTTGTTGAGGGTAAGCACGATGATTTGCCTGAGCAGGCTTTCGCGTATGTCGGAACCATCGATGAGGTTATCGAGCGGGCCGCGGAAATAGCCAAGGAAAACAGCTAGCAGTATGTCTGATCGCAAACTACACTGCGAAGTCATCACGCCGGAGAAGATCGTCTACACCGGTGAAGTTGACATGGTCGTCGCCCCAGGTGTCGGTGGTGAACTTGGCATTTTGCCCTTACATATGCCACTGATCACGACCCTTAAGGTTGGGGAGATTCGCTTGAAGCACGGTCCGGACCAGCAAGACTATATCGCCATTGATGGTGGCTACATGGAGGTCCGCGAAGATAAAGTAACCGTTTTGGCGGACGCTGCAGAGTATGCTTCAAAGATCGATGTGAGCGCCCTAAGCCGGATCAAGGCTGAGGTTGAAGCCAAAGTGGAGTCCCTAACTCCCGATAGCGAAGAGTTCTTTGCGGCTGTCAACGAGCTCGAAGCGATCACTAATCGTCTCAAGGTGGCTGAAGAGCGCCGGGACTAGGCAATAACTGGTCCTCTTCTCGAAAATGTCGTCCATTTCCGTTTGCATAATAGCCAAAGACGAACAACAGAATATTAAGCGTGCCATAGAAAGCGTGAGCGAGATCGCCGGTGAAGTGCTGCTTGTCGATACCGGATCAACCGACAGGACCCGGGATATTGCTGGTGAGCTGGGGGCTAGGGTTATCTCCTATCAATGGGCCGATGATTTTGGTGCCGCCAGGAACTTTGCTCTCGAACAGGCCAAGTCGGAATGGGTATTTCAGCTCGACGCGGACGAAGCTTTACATGCTCCGGTTTCGCGTTTGGACGAGCTTGTCCAGCATGAGCAGGTCGACGCCTTCTATTTCGAGCTACTCAACCTAGCGCAAGAGGGTACTGTGGCTGGGGCGATCAGCCAGCGGTCCAACCGTCTGTTCCGTCGGGATGATTGGCGTTACCAGGGGATAATTCATGAGACTCCTGTTTTTCGACCTGAAAAGTCGCCGATGACAGCCTGGTCGGGATTACAGATACTTCATTGGGGATATCTGCCGGGGCCGGGACAGCAAGCAAAGGGCGATCGTAACCGTGTCTTGCTCGAGAAAGCTATCCGGCATGACGAAAAGGATTTCCTGCTCCACTATTATCTTGGTGATGATTTCCGGCGGACGGGTCATTTGGAGGCAGCGTTACAGGCATTCCTCCAGGCTGAACGGCTCTGTCCGGGAGGCGCCCGCGCACACCGGGCTTTGCTGGCTTTGCGTATTTGCGAGTGTCTCCTTGAAACCGGGGAGATCAAGGCGGCGCAGAAGCGGGTCTCCCGTGAAGCCAAGAACTTTTACGATTATCGAGACCTGCTTTTTTTGGCTGGACGGATCAATGAGGCCGCCGGAGAGCTCTCGGTTGCGGCCAAGTTTTTTGAGCGTTGTCTTGATATGCCTAGTGCTGCGGAAAAATACCTGGTGGCGCAGGAGGGCTTGGAGCGGATCGCGGCTGAGCGAGCGCAGCAGTGTCGACGCCCTTAGCGCTCACCTCGTTTCTTTGCTATGCTTTACAGGTTAATCGATGAGAGCGAAGACAATGTATATGGAGGCTCTTTGCGACAGATCGTAGTTCAAGGAAACCGGCCACTTCTCGGTTCGGTTCGAGTGGTAGGGGCCAAGAATTCCGCCCTAAAGGTCATGGCGGCTTCATTGTTGACCGAAGAGCCTGTTATTCTCACCAACGTACCTGCCATCCGGGATGTCGAAGTGATGAGCGAAGTGCTCCGGGGTCTAGGCCGGTCGGTAGAACGTCAAAAAGATCGCCTGGAGATCACTGGCGGTACGCTCGGCCATGAGGCTCCTTTTGATCAAGTAAGCAAGATGCGTGCTTCGATTATCGTACTGGGTCCGCTGGTCGCACGACTTGGCCGGGCTAGCGTAGCTATGCCCGGCGGCTGCAACATCGGTATGCGCAAGATAGATCTCCATATTCGCGGCCTGGAGAAGCTTGGAGTGCGGATAGATGTGGACCAGGCGTCCATTGAAGCGCGGGCCGACAGGTTGATCGGGACTCGCGTACCGCTGGACTTCCCCAGCGTGGGGGCGACTGAGAACATTATGATGGCTGCGACGCTGGCCAAAGGCACAACGGTCATCGAGAACGCCGCCAGGGAACCTGAGATAGTTGACCTAGCACAGTGCTTGAACCAGATGGGGGCGCATATCAGTGGCGCCGGCTCGTCCGATCTGGTTATTGAGGGTGTCGACCGGTTATTTGGAGTAGAGTTCCCTGTGACTCCGGACCGCATTGAAGCCAGCACGTTCATGGTGGCTGCTGCCGCGACTGGTGGAGACGTTACTGTCAGCTCGGTCCGCCCAGAGCATCTTGGCATGATAATCAAGAAACTCCGCCAAAGTGGCTGCGAAGTGACGGTTGGCGCCGAGGACATCAACGTCAAAGGCAGGTCGCTGGAAGCGATAAATATATCAACGCTGCCATATCCGGGATTCCCCACGGATATGCAGGCTCCTTTCATGGCTCTGCTGTCGACGGCAGCCGGTAAAAGCGTGATTACCGAGAATGTCTTCGAGAATAGATTCAGTTTTGTTCAAGAGCTCACCAAACTAGGTGCTGATATCGAAGTCAGTGACCATCATGCTGTTATCCAAGGCGACCGGCAGTTTCATGGAGGCAAGGTCAAAGCCCCCGATCTACGCGCCGGCGCCGGTCTGGTTATTGCGGGTCTGGCAGCTCATGGGGACGTTGAGATATCGGATATCCACCATATTGAGCGGGGCTATGAAGACCTCACTGGCAGGCTCCGATCGCTTGGCGCCGAGATCGAAGTGGTCGATGATGGCACAGTGGTGAAGATGGAGGCCGTGGCGCCGACATCAGAAGTACCGGTCTCAGAAGTTTCGGACACGAAAGCGAGACTTTCGTAGCGTGGATATCGAAGAAATACAAGCGATAATCCCCCATCGGTATCCGTTCCTGCTAGTCGACAGGATCACTGAATGTGAGCCCGGCCTGTCGGCCGTTGGCGTGAAGAACGTGACCGCCAATGAGTGGTTTTTTCCGGGACATTTTCCTGGTTATGCTGTCATGCCGGGAGTGCTGATCATTGAAGCGTTGGCGCAGGTGGGCGTGGTGGCCACCATGAGCGCTCCGGGGCACGAAAATATGCTGGTTCTCTTTGCTGGGATTGACCGGGTGCGCTTCAAAAAAGAGGTCAGGCCCGGGGACCAGTTGATACTTAAGACCGAGCTGACCCGGACCAGAAAGACCTTCGGCAAGGCCGTGGCTGAAGCGACAGTCGACGGCGAGTTGGTGGCATCAGCCGAGCTGATGTTCATGCTTAGGCCCGGGCCGACCACTGCTCCCTAGAAAGACATACAGACAGTTTTTTGTGATGCTTTTGGCACTCCTTGCCGGCGTGGCGCTGGCGGGGTGCGCTACCTCGGCGGACACGCAGACAAACGGAGCCGGTGAGATTCTGAGCGCAGACTCTACCGCCACTATCGACCCTTCTACTGATAGCCCCGATGAAGGGTTGGAGTCCACCGGTTTATTCACGGTCTACTTCAGCGATGAGAACGGCAGCAAGCTGGTGGCCGAGTCGCGGCCTGTTGAGCCTTCAACTGACACACCGACTGCGGCGGTCGAGGCGTTGCTTGGTAGCCCGACTCCGCCAAATCAACCGACGATGCCCGCCGAGACCCGTCTCCTCGGTATCGTGGTTGACGCTAATATTGCCACGGTCGATCTTTCCAGTGAGCTGATAGAGAACCACCCTGGCGGCAGCAGCGCCGAGAGACTGACCGTGTATTCTCTGGTCAACACCCTTTGCGAGCTGGAAGAGGTCGATCGGGTGATCATTTTAGTCGAAGGGGCGAAAGTAGACACGATCAGCGGTCACTTGGATACTAGTGGGCCGCTTGTCCCAGATGAAAGCTTGCTTTGAGGCTCACCAACCAGGATTTATCGCCAGCTCAAGACCTGCAACAGCTTGACCTTGTTTGCTTTTGCCTGTACCATTTTCTGGGTGAAAAACCTTATGATTCGAACTGGTCGTCAATGGTGAGAGCAGGAGCGGCTAGTGCTTGAAACCCTGAATGTCTGGGTTGATGTCGTTGGCTTTGTGGTGGCTGCGGGCGTATTTTTTGGTTTTCTGTTGCCGCACTTCATCGGCAGCATTGTTACCGGACGCGTCAAGCGACATTTTGTTGACGACTATTGGGATCCCTTGGCCCACCGGATGCACGATCCCCACACCTATCATTACAAACAACCTTTGGGGCCGGACTTCAAAAAACCCGTCCGCGTCTGGCATTGGATCAATATTGTCTCTTTTGTTCTCCTGCTGATCTCAGGCCTGTATATTCGCTATCCCTGGTTCGAAGGCGGACGCGAGTTGATGCGCCTGATCCACTATATTTTCATGTACATCATTACCGTCAATCTTATATTTCGGTTCATATATCTATATATTGCGGGAGACTGGGCCGACTATCTAAAGTTCGACCTTGATGATATCAAGCAGGCGCCGTCGATCATGATGTACTACACTTTTATCGGGCCTCCGTACGAGCATAAAAAGAAATTCAACGTGCTTCAACGACCGACTTATCCGGCCATCTGGGCTCTGTTGGGGCTTCAGGCCATTACTGGTTTTATTATCTGGAATCCGGCCATAGGCGGGCCGTTGGCCTCTCTTGCCGGCGGGCCGGCCGATCTAGCAGCCTGGATGCGCCTACTTCACAACGTTAATATGCGGATCATGGTTCTGATTGCGACGATCCACTCGTATCTTGGCATCATGGAAGATTATCCAGTGCTCGCTTTATTCTGGTTTTGGAAAGAGCCCGATCTGTCTAAGTATGAGCACGATGATCATGGTCA
>CAXMSJ010000026.1:0-6924 GCA_964196305.1 uncultured Acidimicrobiia bacterium | reverse complement strand
GACGGCCCGATAGATAATGATAGCGTGAAATCAAAAAACTTAGCCGCTCGCCTATTCATAGCGCTCACAGTGATCATTTTTGCAGTAGAGCTAGCCATTATGGTTTTGCTGGGGAGCGTTCTCTCCAATCTGTCAATCTTGTCCGTCTCGCTCTTGGACAGCGTGATGTTGGCCGGGCTGCTTTTTCCAGTTCTATATATCTTGGTTTTTCGTCCGCTGTCGGAATCACTTAAGGAACGAGAGTCGGCCCAAGAGTCACTGGAGGAAGCGCTGGCTTCCGTGGAGACACAAGTACGGGAACGTACAGCGGAGCTTGAGCTGACGAACAAACAGCTCGAGACCCAGGCGAAGGAGCGCGAACGAGCCAAGGACTTAAGTGATACCCTAAACGAGATCAACGCCGAGATCAGCACCATGGTCGACTTCGATCAGATCGCGGAGATGGTGGTCACGAAAGCCACCAAGAAACTCGACTGCAAAGCCTCAGCCGTAATAATGCGTGGCGAGGGCCACTGGGTTTTTTCACATGTATTTGGTCTCCCGGAAACATACGTTGGGACGCAGATTGCCGACAAAGACGCCCCTTGCGCGACGGAAACCATAAAATCGAAACAAGTTTTTGTTGGTGACGCCGATGATATGGAAAATCGGATCAACCAGGGACCTCTAGCCAAAGAAGGTTTTCGTTCTTTTATCACCGTGCCGCTGATTATCAAAGGGGAGGTTATCGGGGTGATCGATTTTTACCACCACACTGCGCATTCAGCTCTGAGCGAGACCGAAATCGATTTTGCCCGCAAACTTTCGGCGGCGACATCAATGGCCCTGGAGAGCGCTAGATTGTATGGCACCCAAAGAGATATTGCCGACACTCTCCAAGAGGCCCTCCTGAAGATGCCTGAAAAGATGGATGGTGTTGAGTTTAGTTACCTGTATCGTTCCGCCACGACCGAGCCTGGTAGGGCCGGAGGCGACTTTTATGATCTCTTTGAGCTGGAACACAGCAAGATCGGCCTGATGATTGGAGATGTGTCCGGGAAGGGCCTGGAGGCAGCCACTCTGACATCCCTGGTCAAGAATACGATTAGAGCCTATGCGTATCAGCACAGCACCCCGGCTGAGATCATTGAGATGACCAGCAGTGTTCTACTGAGGACACCCCGGGTAAGCTCATTTGTGACCCTCTTTTTCGGCATCTTAGATAAATCCTCCGGTGACCTTACTTATTGTGCGGCCGGACACCCTCCGGCGATCTTACAAAGGCCGTCAGGGGAGACGAGCTTTCTGAAGGTTGGGTCTCCGGTGGTGGGAGCGTTCAGTGAATTCAAGTTTGTTGATCTCCATGCGACGGTAGAAAAGGGTGATATCTTAGTCCTGTATACTGACGGTGTCACTGAGGCAAAGTCTGACCAGGGGTTCCTTGGAGAAGAAAGATTCCGGGAATTAGTCGCCGACATGCAGGGCGCTACAGTCGGCGAGATACCTCAAGAGATCGTAAGAGTCCTGATCGACCAAAAGGAGTACGCTCTCTTTGATGACGTGGCTCTGTTGGCGCTCTCTCTGGTTGAGTAGATCTTGCAGGCCGACGGTCGTTACAGTTATTGTAAAAAGATATCTATGTACGTGTGGTATGCATACGAGCGATCATACTTTCCTTTTTCTTCTCTCGGCTGAAGAATCCCAAGTTTAACAAATCGGTCAATCGCTTTTTGGGCACCCGCTCGGGAGAAACCAGTCCACTCCATGATGTTTCTAGTACTGACAATGGGCACGGAGAAAAGCTTGCGTAAGATTAAAACACCGCTTCCTGACTCTCTTTTGGCCAGGGCCTGAATCTTTGTCATATCTGCTTCACGAAGCTCTGTTATTTGTTTAGAAATGCTGATTGATTCGTTGGCGGTATCGATAACACCGTCTAAGAAGAAATCAATCCAGTCTTCGACTTGACCTTCATGATAATCATGCAATTTGCTGTAATAGACTTTCTGATGTTTCTTGAAATATGAAGATAAGAACAACACCGGTCGTTCAAGCAGGTTCCAGTGACACAACAACATAGTTATTAAGAGTCTGCCGGTTCGGCCGTTTCCATCTAGAAAAGGGTGAATGGTCTCAAATTGAGCGTGCGTAAGAGCGATATGCAAAAGAGGCGGGGTTTGTAGTTTTGCATGCAAGAACTTCTCGAAATCATCCAAAGCTTGGTTCATATCATCGACAGTCGGCGGCACATATAGGGCATTGGTCGGAGAAGTGCCTCCAATCCAGTTCTGAGTGCGACGAAATTGCCCAGGGTCCGCAAAGTGTGAAGTCCTTGCTCCCTTAACAAGTTGTGAATGAATCTCACGAGTGAGTCGAAGCGAAAGAGGGAACTTCTTGAGTCGATCCGTGCCGTAATTAAGAGCTTTTATGTAATACAGAATATCATTTGCGTCAGTTTGTTTAGTGGGAACGCCCGCTGCCATTTCGATGGCATCAACCATCGTTGCTTGTGTCCCTTCGATTTGAGCGGAAGAAGCAGCATCTTTTGCTACGAACATGTAGAGAAAGAAATCGACATCGGGAAGTGTGTGGGTGATTCCGTCAAGCTTTCCGATCAGGCGATCAGCTTCAGCGGCCTTGATTTGAGTTTCTTGAGAAAAATCAAAGATGCCTTTGGGTGGGAATGCAGACGGGGCGAAAGCTGAGAATCCCTCTTTTTGTAGCCGGCACTTGCCGATTTCTATTTCCATGGTTAGTTTCCATTCAATCCTAAGACATAAACTATGTTGACATTTAGTATACATTTAGTCAAGCAATATAAACTAAGTTTCAAAGGATGAGATTGAGGATATTTGGTCGTATATATGCAGAGAACGGCAACAATGTTGCCGTTCAACCGCACAAAGACATGATTTTGCTCTTCACCCACGTGTGGGGTGACTTGCGGGAGCGACGGGACTCGAACCCGCGACCTCCGGCGTGACAGGCCGGCGTTCTAAACCGACTGAACTACGCCCCCATGAGCATTATGATACCCAAGTAATGCATTGTATGGAAGCAGAGCCCGCACTGCAAGTGTATTTACTCTGATTTACAGGCTCTGGCTGTTAATCTATAATCGCTTTGTTCGTCGGCGGGATAGCTCAGTCGGTAGAGCGAGGGACTGAAAATCCCTGCGTCCCCAGTTCGATTCTGGGTCCCGCCACTAGGACGCCCCTCGTGGGCGTCTACCGCGTTCAGCCGGCGTTTGCGCCGGCGGTCACGTACCAACCGTACGCTCCATTGGCTCAACCTTGGCTTTCTTGCATCCACTCCGCGAGGGGCATCCTGGGTACCTCCTCATCGTGGGCGCCTGCTTCCTTGAGCCAGTCTTTCGTGTACGAAAGTCCAGCTCATCTTGACCGCCCAGCAATTAGGTGGTTCACTGACGCAGCAGTCATTTTCTGTTTCAAGAGGCCGATCTCTTTGAGGGTCGGCGTGAACGAAAGTAAGTGTCAAACGGGATCAAAGGGGCAACATGGAAGTAACTGTCGGGCAGCGCCGGTCAGCTTTTTCAGTGATTGGGGCACTACTATTCTTTTTACTAATAGCGCTATTAGCGTTCGCTGGACAGGCTCAGGCGCTGACGGTAGTCGATGTAGCGCCGAGCGGCGCGGACTTCAGCTCTATCTCCAGCGCCATCCAAAGAACCTCTGCTATTGCCACCGATACGGTCAAGATCCGGGTGGCGACAGGTACTTATCGTGATGTCATTGAAATCGGTCCGACCGTCGATACCGACGAGGTCGCCCTAGGGTTGGAGCCGACGGCTCTGGATCTGACTATCGAGGGCGGGTGGAGCGCAGACTTTACGACTCGCAGCCGAAAGCATGTGACCACGATCATCGGGATTATGGGCGCCAGCGTTATCAGTATTGATGATTCTACCGTCACCCTGGATGGCCTGACGCTCAGTCATGGTTTTGGTACTGACCCTTTTACTGGTGCGGGCGGAGGTCTCTGGCTTTGTGACTCCAAGGTCGTCGTTAAGAACAGCCGGATCATGCGTGCCGGCGGCGCTTCGGTTGGCGGGGTCATGTCAATAAACAGCGACTTGACCATCATTGACAGCAAGATCGCCGGTAATGAAGTTGGCGGTCTTCTCCGCATTGCCGGCTCGGGGGCAGATTCGTTGAATATTGCTTCACCAGGTATGGTCGCTGGGGGTATCGCTGTTGATCGCGGTCAGCTGACGCTCATCGGCAGTACAGTCAAGGACAATACTAGCTGGGGCTTAGCCGGAGGCATTCACGCCTATGAGGCGGATGTCATGATCAAAAACAGTCGCCTGATCAACAACGATGCGCGGGGCGGGGGTTTTGGTCCCGGGAATGGTGGCGCCCTCTATGTGAACATGAGCGATGTAGCGGTGACCAATACTATAGTCGCCGGCAATCATGCTGACGCTAATGGTGGCGGGATCTTCTTTGTTGGCGGAGATGTGCGAGTTTTGACGGCTAATGGAGTTCCGGTCATCAATCGGCGCTTACGGTTGCTCAATGCGACCATAGCGAACAACACAGCTGGTGGCCTCCGTTCGCCTTACGGTCGGGGTGGCGGCCTTTTTGTTGGCGGGAGCGGAGACTTGCGCGCCTCTGAGGACGATGCCGGTGCGACCCAAGTGCCGGTCTCCACGACAGCAACAGTCGATATTTTCAATAGCATCATCTGGGGCAATCTGGGAAGTGACCCCTTTGAGTCGCCGATGACACCGAATGACCTTCATGTCGATCCATCTGGTTTGGACGCGACTGGAGATATCGAGAGCCAAGCCGAGGTACTCCTTAACATTGTATCTATTTCCTATTCGGATATTGGCGTTCTCACGGATGAGCTTCCCGTGATCGTTCCTTTCGACGTGTCTGCTGGTTCAGCGTCGCCCGCTCACGTCGGCTACGGCCCGGGCAATATCAGCGCTGACCCGATGTTCGTCGATTCGACCAATGAGCACTTTACCGATGCGACTATGGCGGATTACCACTTGAAAAAGCACTCGCCTGCAATCGATACCGGCTCTTTGCTGGGGGCTCCACAGATTGATATTGACGGCAACTCTCGGCCTACCGGTGGTGGAGTTGACATGGGTGCTTACGAAGAGCAGGTCAATTTTGATGTTGTGGCTCCGACCCCGCGTGGTCGTTCACCGCGCTACTCGACCCAGCACACCAATGACACCAAGTTTCGGGTCATCTGGAGCGCGGTCGATCCGGCTCCGTCTTCAAATGACCTTAAATACGAAGTGTGGGTCCGCCGCGGTGGAACCGGACAGTACAAGAAGTGGGTAAGCTGGACCTCTTTGCGTCACTCCATGTTTAATGGTGACCGCGGCCACACCTACTATTTTAGAGTTCGGGCTAAAGATGCGGCCGGCAACGTCAGCCGTCTCTCTCGGGCTTCGATGACCATGGTGCCTTACGATGGGCTCAGCTCACAGTTGATCCGGGCGAAATCAGGATTTAATCTCTTTGTTGGCGCTCGCCACAACACCAGCTACTACATGGATACGGCGTTGACATCAAGAACACGCGGCGACTTTATCCGCTACCGGTTAGAAGGGCGGCGCTTCAGCCTCATCTCCACCAGGGGTCCGAATATGTCGAGAGCCAAGATCTATGTGGATGGAGTCCATGTCAAGACGATCGACTTGTTTGCTCCGACCAACCAGTACCGCAAGGCTGTCTGGAACATTAACTTTCCGACCGATGGCACACATATCATCAAGTTCGTGAACCTGGCCACGCCGGGCAGGCCGCGGATGGATATCGATGGTTTGGCTAGGCAGTTAAAGTAATTTAGCCAGACCGCTGTTCATAGTAGTTAAAAGGGCCGCCCATATGGGTGGCCCTTTTTTCATCAAGCGAGCATCATGATATTTTGCGATCAAGAAACGGTTTTTAACCGGCGCCGCCACCGCCACCGCCTCCGCCTCCGCCACCGCCACCACTGAACCCGCCACCGCCACCACTGCCCGAGCTCATGGCGCTGGTGGCGGCAGCTGTCATGCTGGAAAACGCGGTATTTAGAGAGCTGAGGCCATCCATCCCACCGGAGCCGGAGGCTGAATGATACCAAGCTGGGCCATGGTAGCCGCGCCACTCAGGATTTTGTTGCGGCATGATCACTTGTAGCTGCTCGATAACTTCGGTGGCTACACCGAGGGTGACGGCATAGACCAGATAGTGTTCCCAGATCACCATGGAGCTCGGCGGAGCCTCTTCGAGGCGAGAGAAGTCTTTGAGGAATCGGCGGAAAGCTTGCCACTTTTGGAACTGTAGAGCCCCTTGCCAGCTGCGGCGCTTGAACGCCGGCGAAAAGGCGGCTAAAGCGGCCCCTATGAGTAGAGAAAAGAAACCGGTGATCATAGCCTGGGATATCAGACCGATGCCCAGCAGTACGACAACAGCGCTAAGGGCGATATTGACGCCCATCATCTTGGCGCCGGTCTCTTCAATGAGGTGGTGTTTTTTGGCCGTCTGCTTAACGGATTTCCGCCACTCTGTTAAGAACTTTTGGAATGCGGTGGGGTGCGACTGGGCGTATTTTTTCAGCTCTTCTATCGATACCGAAGAACCATTGCCGATCTTAGTAAAGAGCAGGTTGATTAACTGGTCTTCGAATGGAAACAGAGCGTCATTATTGTCTGGCGTTAGCGTTAGAGTGTAATCCTTGATCACCTTGGTTCTTAGGAATCCTGTTTTCACTTCTTGAGATTCGTCGATTTTCAGGTGTCCGCGGCGCCCCAGATCCATCAAGGTGGCGGTGAGATTCTCCATGCTCACCGAGCCGAAGCCCCAGAGAAAACCGGCAATGGCCGGGGGATACTCGGCGGGCAGCTCTCGGTAGTAACGACCGTCGAAACCAACTGAATACTCTTTTCCGAACCGTCGCCAGATCAAAAGGCTGGCG
>CAXMSJ010000025.1:0-2820 GCA_964196305.1 uncultured Acidimicrobiia bacterium | reverse complement strand
TCAGCGGCGCACTGGGGACAGTCAGCCAGATGGCCGTCGAGCTCGGTCCGCTCGGCCGCCGTCAGCTCATTATCTAGATATTGTGATAGTTTTTCTTGGCAATCTTCGCAATTCATCTTCTGTCACCCATCAACATGTCTTCTATACTCTTTGATGCCCTAGAGGCCGGATTGGTTCCAAAGTCTCACATAATCGGGCTCGAGCCCGGGCTAAACGTGATTTAACGGTACCCAATTCTATCTCGAGAATCTCAGCGATCTCCCCGTAGCTAAAGCCCTCGACATCGCGGAGAAAGACCACGGATCGATAATCATGACTCAATGCCAGTAACCCCGCCGTCACCCTATCGGCGATCTCGCCGGATTCAACCGCCCGATCCGGAAGTAGCCCGGGGTCGACGATCCGTTCATCTACTTCTACGGTATCAGGTCGGCGGCGACGGAGTGCGTCACGACAATGGTTGAGCGTCAAGCGGTAGAGCCAGGTACTGAGCTTGGATTCCCCCCGCCACAGGGTTACTTTATCGAGAAGGCGGATAAAGACCTCTTGGGTTAGATCTTCCGCCTCAGCCGGACCGCCAACCCGATAACAGACGCTGTAGACCAGGCCCCGATGTCGTCGGACCAGCTCGGCAAAGGCATCTCCATCGCCCCCGGCATACTGGTCCACTAGCTCACGGTCGTCTATGTCAGTCATCGTCTTTGTATTCATTACACCGGACAAATAATATCACCGGTGCCGACAGGAACGAAATCACCCGGGAACTTTCCCCTGGCGGAGCGCGTCATACGGATGATCCTCAAATACAACCAGTAGAAACGGAGTCATCATGTTAGGCGCCTTACGATCGAAGTTTTCCAAGACCACCCTCGTCCTGCTCGCCCTGGCCGTTCTCGTCGCGGCCGGTAATCTGACCGGGACGGCGCTCTTTTCCGACTCGCAGAACCAGGTGCGCACCCGCTCTTCTCAGAACGCGCCCAATATCGCCGTCGATGAAGATATGAGCGTCGCCGAAAAGTCGATGGAGGCAGAGGGTGTGCCCGGCCTAGTAATGGACGGGCTAGACTCTGTGGCGACGTTGCCGGCTTTATCGAACCGGATCATTAAGGCCGGTTCGATCAGCCTAAAGGTCAAGAAAGGCCGGTTCTTCCAGACATTCGACAAGGTCATCGCAGCCGCCCAAACCTACGGCGGGCATGTCTCCGCCTCAAACAGCTCTAGCGGTTCCGGCGAAGCGGTCTCTGGAACCATCTCTATCCGTATACCCAGTAAGAACTTTGAGAAAGCGTTGTCGAAACTGCGCCGACTCGGCGAAGTGACCGCTATCGATATCAATGCCCTGGATGTTTCGACGGAATTCGTCGACCTAAAAAGCCGACTCCGCCACTGGCGAGCGCAAGAGCGGGTGCTGCTGGGGTTGATGGAGAAAGCCAACACTATCACGGAGAGCATCACCATCCACCAGCAACTGTCTCAGATCCAGTTGGAGATCGAGCAGATCTCCGGCCGCCTTGAATACTTGAAAGACCAGACATCGTTCTCTACTTTGTCCGTGTCGATCCATGAGCCGGGAGCCACGGTGGCTCCGGTCGATCCGTGGGGACTACAAGAGACGGTCACCATAGCGATCATGGCTTTCACTAATACATTACGGGGTCTGATAGTTCTGCTGGGGTACTTAGGACCGTTCGCTCTCCTCTTCGGCCTGTGGTTCGGGATTAAAGCGGCCCTGAAACGCGGCGCTGGTGAGGCGAGCTAGCTACCGTCGGTTTCCGGGTGCTCGAAAGTACTGATGATCCCCGGGCCGTCTCGGGAGACGAAGGCGTCGGTCAGGGTGACCACGCTGTTGACTAAAGCTAAGTGAGTAAAGGCCTGCGGGAAGTTACCGAGAGCCTGGCCGGTCACTGGGTCGAACTCTTCGGAGAACAGACCTAAGTGATTGGCCGTACCGACCGCCACGTTGAAAAGCTTATACGCTTCGTCTAGCTGCCCGACGCCAACGAGAGCATCTACCAGCCAAAAGCTGCAGGCCAGAAACGCGCCCTCGCTACCGGCCAGCGAGTCGTCGGCTAAATACCGGCTGATTAGACCGTTGGCGCCCAGCTCGTCCTGGACGAATTTGACCGTGTTGATAACCCGCTCGTCGCTATAGGGCAGAAACCCGGTCCTAGGGATAACTAGGGTGGCGGCGTCAGCATCTTTTGACCCGAAATACTGAACGAAGACCTGCTTTTCCGAGTCGACGCCTTGGGCTAAAACAGTCCGGTGGATCTCGTCTCGAACCGTCCGCCACCGAGGCAATCGCTCTTCTTGCGGGAAAAGGCGCTCTCCCAGGCGCACCCCCTCATTGACTGCCGTCCAACACATGACTTTTGAGTGAACATGATGCCGGACCGGTCCGCGCATCTCCCAGATGCCTGAATCCGGTTCCTGCCAGATGGTGGTCACGTAGTCGACCAGGCCAACGATGATCGGCCAGTCCGCTTCCTCCAGTTCCCCGCCATGTTCCATAAAAAGGGCGATTCCCCTCATTAACTCGCCATAGATATCAAGCTGACTCTGTCCGGCAGCGCCGTTGCCGATACGAACCGGTCCGATGCCCCGATAGCCACTAAGGTGGCTCAAAACCTGCTCGTCGGTGGAGACCTCCGGGTGAAGACGGTAGAGGACCGCCAGGTCTTTGGGGAGCGACTCTTTGCAGAGTGCGACCACCCACTCCAGAAACCGGAATGCCTCTCGGGCTGAGCCAAGACTAAGAAAAGCCTGGACGGTAAAGGCTGAATCCCGCAGCCAAGCAAAGCGGTAGTCCCAGTTTCGCCC
>CAXMSJ010000024.1:0-26561 GCA_964196305.1 uncultured Acidimicrobiia bacterium | reverse complement strand
CTGAAGAGACTGGTCCTGTACGAGGACGCTTTTGGGTTCACCACCCTGCGGTTCTACGTCCACTCCTGGTTCTATTGGTTGGCCCTATTGTTGGTGCTGCTGGCGATCAAGATCATTATCGATCGCAGCGACGGGCTTTTTCTTGCCGGCGCTTTTATTGTCACCCTGGTCGGGCTGCTGGCTCTGAACATTGCCAACCCCGACCTTTATGTCGCCCGGCAGAACATCGAGCGCTGGGAACGGACTAGCCAGCTGGATGTCTATTATTTGACCAAGCTATCAGATGACGCTGTCCCCGCTCTGGCAGACGCCATCGACCCCGCCCTAGAGGGATGGCAGAAAGATCTAGCCGGACACCTGCTCGACCGGGCTAATACTATCCGAAAGCGTAGACAGAGAGGCTGGCAGGTTTTTCGGAATGCCGATCGCCAGGCACTGACCAGTATTGCCGACCACCCACAAATAGCTCGTTTCGGTCAGGATCGCGAGGTTCTCGACCCCTACCAAGTGCTGCCTGGCGATTGACAAACAACCCCTCCCATAACATAATTGCGCTTGTATTTTGCCCGTTATTTAATACATGGGCCGTTAGCTCAGTTGGTAGAGCATCGGACTTTTAATCCGGTTGTCGAAGGTTCGAACCCTTCACGGCTCACAAGTTCAGAAGGGGTGTTGAGGTAATCAACGCCCCTTTTTTGTTGGATTTCTGGCAGATGCGACGAACTTTGCGGCGGCATGGACAGGTTTCAATGTGTTCCACACAGGCACATTCGCGAGGTCTTCCTATAGGCATACCAATTAAGATATAGTACATTAATGGTATGTGGGAAGTCTATGAGCACCGCCGTGTTGTCAAAGGACTGAAGCGGTTACCCATTAATATTCTTAAGCGTTATGAAAAATGGAAAGACATTGTAAGAACGACAGGACCGGAAGGACTCAAACTCATCAAGGGTTTCTGCGATGAGGCTTTACAGGGTGAATGGGAAGGACATCGATCTTCCAGGTTGGGAGATCAATATCGGTTGATTTATCAGGTGGTTTCTCAAGAGGTCGTTGTGCTGGTTGTCGACATAACAGCGCATGATTATCGAAGGAGGTAGTCATATGAACCTAAAAGAGTATCGCAAGGCAAAGAAGACCGTTGATGTGTCAGTTGGTGAATCGGTACGTATAATCCGAGAGCTTCAAGATTTGAGTCAAAATGAGCTTTCAGATTTGGTAAAGATTCCTCAATCAACCATCTCTGCCATAGAGAATAACAGAGTGAATTTAGGTGTTGAGCGCGCGAAAGCTATTGCCCGTGCGCTTAAGTGTCACCCTGCCGTGTTGTAAGAACTGTCTGATGTGTTAATATTTGACCGGGAGACAGCACATTCCCTTGGATTCGCCGACCGCGCGCTAACCCACTAAGCAACCTCGGTCTCGGCGACTTTTGGAGGCAAAATGGAGATTATTCTACAAGAAGAAGTTACGGCCCTGGGCCATGAAGGCGATGTTGTCACTGTGGCTCGCGGATTCGCCAGTAATTACTTAATACCTAAAGGAATTGCCGTTCGAGCGACCAAAGGCAATCTCAAGCAACTGGAACAGAAGCGCTCTGTTATCGCAAAGCGTTTCGAGGCAGCGCAGGCCGATGCTAAGGCGCTTGCTAAAAAGCTTAATGATAAGTCGGTGACGATCAACGCTAAGGCCGGTGAAGAGGGCCGACTTTATGGGTCGGTGACGGTCAAAGATATTGCCGCCGCTATCCAAGAAGAATTGGGTGTCGAAATCGATCGGCGTCGGATCCTGACGGCTGAGCCCATCAAGGCAGCCGGTGAGGTGACTGTCAGGATCAGACTTCAGGCCAATGTCGAAGTCTCTTTGGGGGTCAAGGTCGTGGCGGAGCAAGCTGAGGGCATGGGCTCTATCGAAGAGGCCGCGGAAGAGCCGGCTCCTGAAGACACCGAAGCGACCGAGTAGTACGGTCGGCGGGTCGCATGAGCGCCAAAGACCGCAAGGCGGTCGATCCAACCAGTTTCGAGCGCGTCCCGCCAAATAATCTGGAGGCCGAACAGTCCCTCTTAGGGGCAATGTTACTGTCACCGGAGGCCACCGGTCAGGTTGTTGAACACGTACAATCGGACTACTTCTACCGCGAAGCCCATCGCCATGTATTTGAGGCCATCATCAAGCTTTTCAGTGCGGGCGAGCCGTGCGATCCCATTGTCGTAGCCGAAGAGCTGTCGCAGAGGGGCGTCCTCGAGCGCATCGGCGGCAAGGGATATATCCACACCCTGCTCAATTTTGTGCCGACGGCGGCCAATGCCGAGCATTACGCCCGGATTCTCGAACGTCATTCACTGCTGCGCGGCTTGATCCGGGCGGCGACCGACATCGCTTCTATCGGCTATGAATCCCCGGATGATCTAGAGGGGGCGATCGACAAGGCCGAGTCACTTATTTTCAACGTTTCCAAACGGCGGATATCAGAACGGTTTAGCGTCCTCGAGGATCTGCTCACCGAGAACTGGGAGCTGATGGATAAGCTGGCTCAGAGCAATTCCGATATCACCGGAGTTTCCAGCGGCTTCGTCAATCTAGATAAATATACTTCTGGGCTCCAACCCTCCGATCTAATAGTGATCGCCGCTCGCCCGGCTATGGGCAAGACCTCCTTTGCTTTGAATATCGCGCGAAATATTTCTATTGAGTCACAAAAGGCGGTAGCCTTTTTTAGTCTGGAGATGTCGAAACTACAGATAGCCCAGCGTCTACTCTCATCCGAGGCGATGGTGTCGAGCCAAAAGCTTCGTAGCCCGGCCCGGCTGACAGACAACGAGACGGAAAGATTGGTCGCGGCTAGCGGGCGTCTCTCCAAGGCCAGACTTTTCATCGACGACACGGCCAATATCACCATCATGGAGATCCGGGCCAAAGCTCGGCGGCTGGTCGCTCGGGAAAACCTCGGACTGATTGTGGTCGACTATATGCAGCTGATCCACGGTGGTGGTCGGGCGGAAAACCGGCAACAGGAGATATCGGAAATCTCCCGTTCGCTCAAGGTATTAGGGCGCGAATTGGGCATCCCGGTGATCGCGGTTTCACAGCTGTCACGGGCAGTTGAGAACCGGACAGACGACAGGCGGCCACGCCTGGCTGATCTGCGCGAATCCGGGGCGATCGAACAAGATGCAGATATTGTCATCTTTATCTATCGGGACGAACGTTACAATCCGGACACCGAGGACCAAGGGATAGCGGAGGTCATTATCAGTAAGCATCGGAATGGCCCGACCGGTACCGTCAAGCTGGCTTTCCTGGAAGAGTACGCTAAGTTCCAAGATCTCGAAGGTCGCTTCGGCAAGTGACCAAGTACAAGAGTGCGGCTGCCCCGGCTGCCCCGACCGTATCCACCAGCACGTCCATGGGGTCGGCCATCCGTCCGGGCGTGAATGATTGGTGCATCTCGTCTGAGATCCCGTAGACCATGGCTAGAATAACAACGACCACGGCCAGATATCGCGGGGGAATCTTTGTCCCGCGCAATCCCAGCCAGTACCAGGTCGCCAGCAAGGCATAGGCGACCAGATGGAAGACGACTGCCTGCCATTCCGGACCACCCGGCCCGGTCTTTGACGATAGGTAAAATATGAGGCTCATCCAGCCCAGCGCTGGCAGCCATAACAAGAATCTCATCGGGCTATTATACGGTGAAATCAGGTTGGAAATCGCGTCCTTTTTTCTTGACTAAGCTATCGCCGGATTCAATAATAAGAGAGCGATAGTAGCACCAAGTTTTCCCCGGCTTTGCGAAGGAGACTCTGTGGACGACCGACTCAAATCACCAGCGGTAGACTCCCTATTTGAGGCGATTTTGAGTCTAGACAACAAAGATGAATGCTATCGGTTTTTTGAGGACATCTGCACGATCACAGAGCTCAAGTCTATAACTCAGCGGCTCGATGTAGCCCGCAAACTTGACGAAGGAGCCAGTTACACCGAAATAGCTGAATCAACCGGCGCGAGTACGGCCACGATCAGTCGGGTCAAGCGTTACCTCACTTATGGCGCCGACGGCTACCGTCTTGTCCTTGATCGCGCCAAGGTCTAGCTAGTGAGCGATTTTGTCCATCTCCACACTCATTCTGAATTTTCCCTGCTCGACGGGGCGTGCCGGCTTGACGGGCTGGTAGCGCGGGCTAAAGATCTGGGCATGGGAGCAGTCTCTCTGACCGACCATGGGGTCATGTATGGCTGTGTCAATTTCTATAAGAGCGCCAAGAAAGCCGGGGTTAAGCCGATCTTGGGTTGCGAGGTATATGTGGCGCCAAGGAGTCGGTTCGACCGGAGCGCCAGCAAAGATGGGACCAATGCCCACCTGACTCTATTGGCCAAGGACAAGGCAGGTTACCGCAATCTGATGCACTTGGTCTCCTACGCTTTTCTCGATGGATTTTATTATAAGCCCCGGGTGGACTGGGAATTACTGGAACAGTATCACGAGGGTCTCATCGCTCTTTCCGGCTGTATGTCCGGTGAGCTGTCCAGGTTAGTGCTCTCCGGGCTACACGATGAGGCCAAGGCCAGGGCGGCAGCTTATGCGCAGCTCTTCGGAGAAGGCAACTATTATATTGAGATTCAGGATCACGGTATTCCAGAGCAAAAGCAGATCAACGCGGCTCTGATCGAGATCGCCAATGAGCTTGGTCTCGGCTTGACGGCCACCAACGATATCCATTATCTGACGCGTGAGGACAGCGTCTCCCACGATATGTTGCTCTGCATCCAGACGGGATCGACCCTGCAAGATGAAGATCGGATGAAATTCAGCACGGAGGAGTTTTATCTAAAGACGGGCGAGGAGATGGCTGCCGTCTTTCCCGACCACCCCGAAGCTCTCTCTAACACGGTGGCTATCGCGGCCGCCTGTGACGTCGAGCTGGAGTTGGGCAAGATACTGCTGCCCGAATGTGATGTCCCCAAAGGGAAGACGCTCGATAGCCGGCTGGAGGAGCTGTGCCGGGACGCGTTAAGCGGGCGGTACGATGAAATCACTCCGGCTATCAAAGAGCGGCTCAAGTATGAGCTCGAGGTGATCAAGACGACCGGTTTTTCCGGTTATTTTCTGATCGTCTGGGATTTTATCCGGTTTGCCAAAGAGAATGGCATCCGGGTCGGCCCGGGCCGTGGTTCAGCCGCTGGAAGCATCGTGGCCTATCTGCTTGGTATTACCAATCTCGACCCGCTGGAGCACGACCTGCTTTTCGAGCGCTTTCTTAACCCGGAACGAATCAGCATGCCTGATATTGATATTGATTTCTGCTATGTAAGGCGCGACGAGGTGCTGCGCTATGTGAGGGAAAAATACGGCGACGACAAGGTGGCCCAGATAATCACTTTTAGCACCATGGCGGCGCGGGCAGCTATTCGCGATGCCGGTCGAGTCCTGGGGGTCCCATATGGAGAGGTCGACAAGATCGCCAAGATGGTCCCTGAGGTGCTGGAAATAACCCTCGACGCGGCGCTGGACTCGCCCGAGCTTCAGGAAGCCTACGGCGCCGATGAGACGACCCGCACAGTGATCGATGCGGCCAAGGCGCTTGAAGGGGCGATCCGGCAGGATTCTATCCATGCCGCTGGGGTGGTTATTGCCAAGGAGGCCTTGCCTAACTATATCCCGATCCAGAAAAAGCCGAACACTGAAGTGGTTACCCAAGCTGATATGGACACAATCGGCGACATCGGCCTATTAAAGATGGACTTTCTCGGGCTGCGCACGCTGACCGTGATCGGGGATGCTCTGGTCAATATCAAGCGTAACCATGGGGTGGACTTGGACGTCGACAAGTTACCGCTAGACGATGAAAAGACATACCAACTGCTTCGTTCGGCCGAGACGATCGGACTTTTTCAGCTGGAAAGCTCGGGGATGCGGGCGCTCATCCGCGATCTGCAGCCCTCTGCTTTTACAGACATAGTGGCCTTGCTCGCCCTCTACCGTCCGGGTCCACTGGGGGCGGGGATGAATAAGGACTTTTGCGACTGCCGGCACGGGCGTAAAGAGATTGAGTATCCGCATCCGACGCTCGAGCCGGTCCTGAAAGATACTTACGGCATCATCGTCTATCAGGAACAGGTAATGCGGGTGGCGACCGACATGGCCGGGTTTTCATTGGGAGAAGCCGATATTTTGCGCAAGGCCATGGGCAAGAAGCGTCCGGAGGTACTGGCCGAGCAGAAGGAAAAATTTATCACCGGGGCCCAAGCTAATGACATTGACAAGCGGACAGCCGGTAAGGTCTTCGATCTGGTCAATCATTTCGCCGGGTATGGTTTCAATAAAAGCCATAGTGCGGCCTACGCGGTCATCTCCTATCAGACCGCCCATCTAAAAGCGCATTACCCCGAAGAGTTCATGGCGGCTCTTCTGACCAGTATCATGGATAACAAGGACAAGGTGGCCCTCTACGTAAACGAGTGCCGTCGCCTTGGCATAGAAGTGTTGCCGCCGGACGTCAACGAGAGCTTCAATGAGTTTACCGCTGTCGGGGGGCACATCAGGTTCGGCTTGTCGGCAGTCCGCAATGTTGGTAGCGGCGCTATTGAAAAAATAATCGAAGCCCGCACCGAGCGTCCCTTTGTTTCGATGATCGATTTCTGTGAGCGGGTCGATAGCTCTGTCCTGAATAAACGGGCCTTGGAGAGTCTAATAAAAGGCGGGGCTTTTGATTCGCTGGGTGCGAGTCGCAAATACCTGCTACGCACTTTTGAGCAGTGTATCGAGGCCGGCAACAAGCGTCGGCAAGAGCTGGAATCAGGGCAGTTTAGTCTTTTTGGCGGGGGCGGTGCTGATGAAGAGCAGGCGGTTCGCGAGAAGCCTGATTGGCCGGCGGAAGCGCGGGATGAGCTGGACAAGGCAGACCTGTTGGCTTTAGAAAAAGAGATGCTGGGCCTGTACGTCAGCGACAATCCGCTTTTGGAGTTCGCCCACGTTTTACAGGCGCACACTACGCCGATCAGCGAGGCCCGGGAGAAAAAAGATAAAGACGTGGTCACCCTGGGCGGCATGGTCGCTGGGATCAAGCGGATTACCACGCGCAAAGGCGACAGTATGTGTGTTATCACCCTGGAAGACCTAGAGGGGTCGATCGAGGTCGTTGTCTTTCCCAAGGTTTTTAGCAAGCAGCGCGAGGCTATCACCGAGGATGCGATCTTGAAGATCAAAGGACGGCTAGACATCAAAGAAGATGAGAAAAAGTTGATAGCTCAGAATATTAAGGCTCTCAAGGTCACCGACGCAGCGGACCCCCAGGCTATCTATCTCCAGGTGGTGCCCGACCGGCTCAGCAAGGATCTGATCGGCAAACTGCAAAATGTGCTCCGCTCATACCCTGGGGAGGCCGAAGTCTTCATCCGCCTCGACAAGGGGGACAAGCTGACAACGTTGAGATTCTCTGGTGATTTTAGAGTGGCCGGCACTGGGCGGATCATTGGGGAGCTGAGCGGGCTTTTGGGCGACGGTTGCGTGACTGTGACCTAAGGGCGGCGCCCCGGCCGCTTGACATCATTTTCTTCATGAGTAAGATGGTTATAGTTTAGCGCTTTAATGAGCTAAAGTATTAAAGGATGACATGAAGATTAATAGACCAACAATTCAAACACCAGCAGCTCCACGGGGGCTATGGGACATATTGCCGGCCCAAGCGGCCGAGCGGCGCGCGCTGGAGGGTCGGCTGCGGGCTGCGTTCGAGCGCCGTGAATACGGCGAAGTGATTAGTCCTTCTTTTGAGTATTACGATAATTTAGCGGTCGAGGCCGGAACCTCTATCCAGGGCGACATGGTTCGGTTTATGGGGACCGATGGTCGACTACTGGCTTTGCGACCCGAGATGACGACTGCGATCGCCCGCGTTACCGCCCAGCGCCTAGACCCAAAAGACGAGCCGCACCGGCTCTATTATGTCGCTAACGTTTTTCGGGAGCACCCGTCGAAACGGGGGCAACCGCGCGAGTTCTGGCAAGCAGGAGTAGAGCAGATAGGCGGCGGGACGGTCGCTGGAGACATTGAGGTCGTCACGCTGTTTATTGAAGCCTTGACGGTCGCCGGTCTGAAAGATTTTAAGGTCGGCCTGGGTCGGATAGATTTTCTCAGCGGTATTCTCGGTACGCTTGATATCGCCGGGGCCGATGAAGAAAGCCTGCGCGGGGCGCTTGCCTCTCGTAGTTTAGTTGAATATGAGCGCGTGGTCTTAGGTCTGGCTCTGGAGCCGGAAGCCCGGGACGACTTGCTGGCGCTACCCGCTTTAAGCGGTGGCGCCGGGGTGCTGGATCGGGCGGCAGAGTTGGCCGCGGGGACGGAAGCGGCCGCAGTCGTCGCTGAGCTTCGTCAGGTTTACGCCGGCTTGGCCGAGGCCGGTGTCGCCGAGCGGATCATCCTGGATCTGGGGATCGTTCGAGACTTCGACTACTACACCGGCATGATCTTTGAAGCCTACACTCCGTCATTAGGGGCGGTTATCGGTGGCGGCGGGCGATACGATGACTTGTTGGCGGAATTTGGCTACCAGGCCCCGGCCGCCGGGTTTGCCGTGGGACTGGAACGGTTGGAACGGGCCTTGGCAGCCGGCGGGGTCGTTTGATGGACAAACTGAGGATCGCCGTCGCTAAAGGATCCCTCTGGGAGCCCGTCATCGAGCGCTTGGAGGCCGCCGGTTTTGACATTGAGCCGCTACGTAATCCGGGACGACGGTTGCAGCTAGAGACGGCTGAAGTGGAGTACGTTATCTCCCGGGCAGTGGATGTGCCCACTTTTGTCGAGTGGGGGGCCGTCGATATTGGCTTCGTGGGTAGCGACATCTTGATGGAAGAGGATTACGACGTCTTTGAATTGCTCGATCTGGCTATCGGTCAGTGTCGTTTCGTATTGGCGGGTCGCGCTGAGGCGGCGGGGGCGGCGCCGGCTCCGGGTAGGTTGCAACGAGTGGCCACCAAGTATCCAAAAGTGGCGGCGGATTATCTGGAGCGCTGCGGACGTCAGGCCGAGATCATCAAGCTTTATGGGTCGATGGAATTGGCGCCCTTGGTCGGCCTGGCCGACGAGATCATTGACCTCAGTTCTACCGGGCGGACGTTAGCCGACAACGGCCTGGTCGTCATAGATGAGATAGTTGAGGTCAGCTGTCGCCTGATTGCCAACTATGTCAGTTATAAAATGAAATCGTCTGCGATAAACGAGCTGGTAAATAAAGTGAAAAACGCATGCTAAAGATAGAAAGCCTGACACCGGAAAATCTGGAGGCAATGCTCGGTCGTCGGGGTCTAGCCGCTCTGGACGAGAAAGTGGTGGCGACGGTCCGTGATATTTTGCGCGCGGTCGCCGAGCGGGGCGACGGAGCCGTGTTGGAATATACGCGTCGGTTCGACGGTGTCGACCTGAAGCTCGGACAGATTCGCGTTCCAGCTCAGGCGACGCAGGCCGCCCTGGCCGACATCCCGATTAAGGTAAGAGAAGCACTGGAATTGGCGGCTGAGCGGATCTATGAATTCCACCGCCGGCAACTGCCGGAGTCTTGGATGATGGAAGCCAACGGAGCCCGTCTCGGACAACGAGTGACGCCGGTCGGGCGGGCCGGTCTCTATGTTCCGGGTGGCCGGGCCAGCTATCCGTCTTCAGTTCTGATGAATGCCATTCCGGCTCAGATAGCCGGAGTGGAAGAGATAGCGCTCTGCGTACCCCCCGGAAAAGACGGTCAGGTCAGTCAGTATGTTCTAGCCGCTGCAGCGATTGCCGGTATTGATGAGATCTACATGATCGGTGGCGCCCAGGCGATCGGGGCTTTGGCCTACGGAACGGAGACGATCAAAGCCGTCGACAAGATCACCGGGCCCGGAAATGTCTACGTGGCCACCGCCAAGAGACTAGTTATTGGCCAGGTCGATATCGACATGATCGCCGGTCCGACCGAGGTGGTCATCGTGGCCGACGGTCAAGCTCCGCCCGAGTTTATCGCGGCCGACATGATCGCTCAGGCAGAACACGATCCGCTTTCGGCGGCTATTCTTATTACTGCCGATGCTGATCTGCCGAGCGCTGTGCTCGAACAGCTGGCAGAGCAGACAGCGGCGTCACCTCGCTCGGAGATAGTCCGGGAGTCGTTGGTTGCCAATGGGCGGGTGCTGGTCGCTAGCGACCTTGATACGGCTATGGACTTCGTTAATCGTTATGCGCCCGAGCACCTAGAGTTGATGACCGCCAATCCGGAAGAGCTACTGCCTAAGGTGAAAAATGCCGGCGCCGTATTTATGGGCGCCTATACTCCGGAAGCGCTGGGGGATTACGTGGCTGGTGCCAACCATGTGCTGCCGACCGCTTCGACAGCCCGCTTTTATTCGCCCCTGGGCGTTTATGATTTTCTGAAGTGGACCAGTGTCTTGTCGTTCAGTCGGGAGGCGATGGCAGCCATCGGTCCGGCGGCGGTGATTCTGGCAGAGGTCGAGGGCCTTGATGGTCACGCGCGCTCGGTTGAACTTCGGCTTAAGGAGCCGCAGTGACGGGCGGCTTAATAGGGCCACGCTCGGCGGTCGCCGGTTTGCGGGCGTATGACCCGCAACACCATGACGTGCGGATCAATCTGTCGGCTAATGAGAATTCGTTTGGCTTGCCTAGGTCGGCCCGGGATCAGCTGACATTGTTGACTGAGAGTCTGGACTTCAATCGTTATCCGGACCCGGCGGCGACCGAGTTGCGCACCGAGATCGCCAAGCGCCATGGGGTGGCAGTTGAAGAAGTGGCGGTCGGCAACGGTGGCGACGAGTTGCTCCAGGCGTTGCTTCTGGCTTACGGTGGACCGGGCCGGACGGCGGCGGCTTTCGGACCGACTTTTGTGATGTACAAGATATTAGCGACGATCACCGGCACGCGCTTCGTCGGCCTGGACCGCGATAGTGATTTTAGTATCCCGGATGACGCCGGTGCGCTGGCTGAGGCACACGGAGCGCAGCTTGTTTTTGCTTGTAGTCCCAACAATCCGACCGGGAATGTCATCGGGCTTGAGGCGGCCGCTGCTTTGGCGGCGGACACAGAGCGTCTGATCGTTATCGACGAGGCCTATCAGGAATTTAGCGAGCAGACGACCCTAAGCTTACTGGGGGCGCACCGTAATCTGGCCGTGCTGCGGACTTTCTCTAAGGCTTTCGCCTTGGCGGGGTTACGGGTCGGGTATCTGATCGCCGCTGCTGGGATCATCGAGAACGTCAACAAAGTCCGGTTGCCATATAATGTTAATGTCTTTTCCCAGGCAGCAGCGACAGCGCTCTTACGTGACCCGGAGCCCCTGGAAGCGGTAATAGCTCAGATCGTTTCCGAGCGAGAGCGGTTGGCTGCCGGCATTGAGCATCTCGGGGACTATCAAGTCTACCCGTCGGCCGCTAACTTTCTCTTGGTCCGGTGTTCGCGTCCGGGAGAGAGCGTCTGGCGCGACCTTATAGATCAGGGCATTCTTGTCCGCAATCTGGACGGTCTGCCGGGACTGGACGGCTACTTGCGGATAACGGTTGGGCGTCCTGAAGAGAACGACGCTGTGATTGAGGCCTTAGGGCGGCTGTCCTAAGCTGTAATAGAAAGAGGCGATATGGGACGAAAAGCTGAGATAGCACGAAAAACAAAAGAGACTGAGATCGGGCTGACTCTGGAGCTGGATGGGTCGGGGCAGGCCGATATCGATACCGGCATCCCATTTTTCGACCACATGCTCGAGCTTTTTACCCGCCACGGTTTATACGATCTCAAACTGCTGGTTCGCGGAGATCTCGAGATAGACGCCCACCACACCGTAGAGGATATCGGGATCGCTCTGGGCGAGGCTGTTACCGAGGCTCTTGGAGACAAATCCGGGATCAACCGTTTCGGTGATTGTTTGATGCCGATGGACGAAGTGTTGGTGGCCGCGGCTGTCGATATTTCCGGTCGTCCCGGTCTGGCCTACGATGTCGAACTGCCGCTCGAGATGATCGGGACCTATGACACTAGTTTGACCGTGGAGTTTCTCCAGGCTTTTGTTAACAATGCTCAGCTGACTCTACACGTCCGGTTGATGCGAAGTGGCAATGCCCACCACATTGTCGAGGCGGTCTTTAAGGCCTTGGCCCGGGCACTGAGCGCTGCTACGGCACTCAACCCCCGCGTTATCGGCGTCCCGTCCACCAAGGGGCAGCTTTAGTGTCAGGACAGGTGGCGATTATTGACTACGGCATGGGTAATCTCCGTAGTGTTGAGAAGGGCTTTGAGGCCATGGGAGTAGACGCTTTTGTCACCGGCGACCCGGCGGCAGTCGCTGCGGCCGAGCGCGTGGTTCTGCCGGGTGTCGGCGCTTTTGGCGACGCTATCTCCCATCTCCGGGAGAGTGGTTTGGCCGAGTCGGTCTTAGCCGCCGTCCGGTCGGGCCGTCCCTTTCTGGGCATCTGTCTTGGGCTTCAGCTCCTTTTCGAGCGCTCGTTCGAAGACGGTGAACATGAGGGACTGGGGGTCTTTGGTGGATCAGTCACTAGGCTGCCGGATAGTGTCAAGGTGCCGCATATGGGTTGGAACCAGGTGGAGAAAAAACAAGAGCTGCCCGTTTTGGCGGATGTCCCCAACGGGACGGATCTTTATTTCGTGCATTCCTATGTTGTTCGCCCGACAGATCCGGCAATCATCGCCACGACCACGGATTATGCCGGCGGTTTTGTCTCCGGCGTGGCTCACGACAACGTCGTTGCTTTCCAGTTTCACCCAGAGAAAAGCGGAGCCGTTGGTCTGACCATTTTAAAGCAGTTCGGCCAATGGTCCGTGTCCTCCAGTTAAGAGCGGAGATTAGACGAGTGCCGGCTAATCAAGTATAAATATAGGCCATGATTATTTTCCCTGCGATCGATATTCTCAATGGCTGGTGTGTCCGGCTCCATCAAGGCAATTATGAAGCAGTCACTATCTATGCCGAAAATCCGAGCGAGATGGCTAAGACCTGGGCGGCCCAGGGGGCCGAATGGCTACACGTTGTCGACCTCGACGGGGCTAAAGAGGGACGGGCTGTCAATTTGTCGGCTATCGAAAAGATCGTCGGCGCGACCGAGGTTCCGGTGCAGTGTGGCGGCGGTGTCCGTTCACAGTCCGACCTAAAACGGCTGATCGATATCGGTGTCAGTCGCGTAGTTCTCGGGACGACACTTATCACCGACCCGGCTTTCGCCCGGGCGGCGATCGATGCTCACGGTGAATATTTAGTGGCCGGGGTGGATGGCAAGCAAGGAAAAGTAGCCATTGCCGGCTGGCGGGAAGATACTGATACCGACGTCGTCGAACTCGCCGGCGAGCTGGCAAAAAGAGGTGTCGGGCGGGTCATATATACCGATATCATGGTAGACGGTACTCGTCGCGGACCAAACATTGAAGCCATAAGCAAGCTGGCCGGCTCGATCAACGTGCCGGTCATCGCATCTGGCGGTGTCTCTTCGATAGACGATATTCGGAAGCTGACCGAGATCACGCCGGAAATTGAAGGCGTCATCATCGGCAGTGCTATTTATGAAAAAGAATTCACCTTGACCGAGGCTGTGACGGCGGGCCGGGAGTAATGCTTGCTCGTCGGATCATTCCCTGCCTTGACGTTAACTGTGGCCGGGTCGTCAAGGGTGTCAACTTCGTTGATCTGCGGGATGCGGGCGATCCGATCGTGTTGGCGGGCGTCTATGACGCCGAGAACGCCGACGAATTGGTTTTTTTAGATATCACCGCTTCGCACGAGGATCGCAATACGATCCTAGATGTGGCCCGAGGCACGGCCGAGCAGGTTTTTATCCCTTACACCGTTGGCGGCGGCATTCGCTCCATTGAAGATATCCGGGCTCTCCTATCGACCGGCGCCGACAAGGTCTCTATCAATTCAGCGGCCGTTAAAGACCCAGAGATCGTCAAGCGCGCTTCACGCCGGTTTGGCAATCAATGTATCGTCGTAGCTATCGACGCTAAACAGAAAGCCTCCGGCGGCTGGGAAGTATATATTAACGGCGGTCGGGTGACGACCGGGATCGATGCGGTGGCCTGGGCGGAAAAGATGGAGTCTCTCGGAGCTGGGGAGATCTTGTTGACCAGCATGGACCGAGACGGCACCAAAAATGGATACGATGTTCCCCTGACCAAAGCGATCACCGACGCTGTCAACATTCCGGTGATTGCCTCCGGCGGAGCCGGGCGGTTAGAGGACTTTTTGGAAGTGATTATCGAGGCCGATGCCGACGCAGTTTTGGCCGCCTCGCTGTTTCACTTCGGCGAACTCTCTATCAGCCAGGTTAAGGACTATCTGGAAAAAAACAACGTTCCTGTCCGGCGGGTCGGCAAAAGCGCGCCTGCTTGACTATAGATTGCCCGGCTCTGAGCCGATAAAATCCATATGGAAAGGATTAAGAACCTGCTGGATCGTATTGAGCGGCGGTTCACTCTGCGCACTCGGTTAATGGGTGGGTTTACGGCGCTGGCTATGGTGGCGATCTTACTGGTTGTGAGCTTAAGCGTGGTTTCCGCCGGCTCTACGCGGATCGAGCGTCAGCGGCGAGCTGTTTCTGATGACATCCAGCACTTTGAGGCGTTAAAGAGCGCTGTTGCGGCGACCACGCTGGAGACGGCTGATTTTGTCGCTCGTCAGGATGACGGTAGCCGGAGTCGTTGGCGGGCCGCAGTCGGGCGGGTTGATAATCTCAGGTCGTTGACTGACGTCAAGGGCGAAGTGGCTTCTCTGTTGAATAACCTCGAGGCTCGTCAGGCCGTTGTCTTTGCAGCGGCCAAGCCGGCCCAAGCTCGCCGGGCTTTAGGTGAGGCGGTGGCAGTCGGCACGGACATCGGCGCGGACTTGGATCAGATTATCGACGGATGGAGCAGCGAGTCAGTGGCGCTCCAGAGTGCTGCCGTTCGTCAGAGTAGTCGCTTTCAGTTGGTGGCCTGGGTGGGAGCGGGTATCACTGTGTTGGTCTCTCTAGCTCTGGGGCTATTAGCCTATTCGACCATCTTTATCAGGTTGGCCCGGATCCGGGCTGGTGTCGGCAAAGTTGCCAGCGGGAAGATCAGCGCCCGTCTTGAAGTGTCCGGCACCGACGAGTTGGCTGCTCTTTCGGCGGAGTTCAACCGGATGGCCGTCAACTTGGAGACGGCGGAAACAGAGCAAAAACAGCGGTACGCTCAACTAAGTAATCTATATAAGATCAGCAAGGAAATCAGCGCTTCTCTGGACATCGACGGTCTGCTGGCTCGGGTGTTGGGCCAGGCCTTGAGATTGATGGGGGCCGAGACCGGTTCGATCATGCTATTGACCAAGGACGGTCAGGAGTTGCAGATCAGTGCAGCTAGAGGTCTTGACCAAGAAACCATTGAGAACACCAGAGTCAAGCTGGGCCAAGGGGTCTCCGGGAAAGTAGCCGCTACCGGCGAGGCAGTGATAATCCAAGGTGGGGTCAAGGACTCACAAGTGTCGCGAAAACGGGCTTCCACAGACGCCATGTCCGTACCTTTGATCGCCGGCGAAAAGATTATCGGCGTGATTAACGCCAATAAAAAAGGGCGGGGGCAGTTCGACCGGAGTGATTTACGTTACTTTACAACTATGGCTGGGCAAGTGGCCGCCGCCATTGCCAATACTGCTCTGATCGACAATATTCAAGATGCCTATTTCAATACAATTAAAGTTTTGGCCGCCGCCATCGATGCCAAGGATCCATATACTCACGGACATTCCGAGCGGGTGGCCAAGTATGCTGTCACGATTGCCAAACAAATGGACATGTCTACCGCCGAGATTACGCGGATCGAGGCAGCGGCCTATTTGCACGATATCGGAAAGATCGGGGTGCCTGACGGCGTTCTCAATAAAGCCGGCAGGTTGACTGACGAAGAGATGGCGCTGATTAAGGCCCACCCGGCTATCGCGGCCGATATCTTGGGGCACATCGATTTCCCTTGGGGGGATGTCATTCCTGGGGTGCGCGGGCATCATGAGCGTTTCGACGGGCGGGGCTACCCGGATGGGACGGTCGGTTACGATATTCCGAGAGATGCCAGGATCATCGCTGTCGCCGATACCTTCGACGCCATGACCAGCGATCGCCCCTATCGAAAAGGGCTAGACCAGAATAAGGCGATCACGGAATTGGTTACCGGTCGGCGGGGTCAATTCGACCAGGAGGTAGTTGATGCTTTCGTTCCAGCCCTGCTTACGACGCTGATGAGTTCTGTCAGCGGCGGTATAGAAGAGTCAGAAGGCTTGGAATTTTCGGCTAGCGGCAGAACAGCCGGTTGACACTAAAAATACGCGGTGATAACCTGAATTGACCACCTCCCTGAAGGGGTGCTCGGCACCAGTAATATCGTGAAGCCCGTCAGAGCCTAAGCGGTGGCCCGGACGGGGTTTTTTGTATCAGGAGACCGGTTCGACCGGAAAGAATTTTAACTCGGAGGCATCATGGAAATCGAGATCGGTAAAGGCAAGATGGCCCGGCGGGCGTACGGTTTCGATGACATTGCCATAGTCCCCAGCCGGAGAACTCGCGACCCGGAGGACATCGATATCTCCTGGCAGATCGGCGGACATGATTTCGAATTGCCGGTGATGGCTTCGGCCATGGATGGTGTAGTCGACGTCAAAATTGCGACGGTTCTGGGAAAACTGGGTGGCGTTGGTGTCCTCAATCTAGAGGGGTTGCAGACCCGCTATGAAAACCCTGAAGTACCTCTGAAGAAAATCGCCGGCCTTTCGAAAGAAGAGGCCACTCGCGGACTCCAGGAGATCTACCAGGAGCCGATCAAGCCCGAACTGATAACCGAACGCATCAAGGCTATCAAGGCAGCCGGAGTTATCGCCGCTGCGTCACTCACGCCACAGCGGGTGACGACATATCATAAAGCGGCGGTCGAGGCAGGGCTGGACATTTTAGTTATCCAGGGAACGGTCGTCAGTGCTGAACATGTCAGTACTAAAGTAACCCCACTCAATCTCAAAGAATTTATCCGTTCTTTTGACATCCCAGTGATCGTCGGGGGGTGCTGTTCCTATTCGACAGCCCTTCACTTGATGCGCACGGGCGCCATCGGCGTACTCGTCGGTGTCGGCCCGGGGGCGGCCTGTACCACCAGGCAGGTTCTCGGACTGGGCGTACCTCAGGCCACGGCTATTGCCGACGCGGCGGCGGCTCGCACCCGTCACCTTGATGAGACCGGTGACTACGTACAGGTTATTGCGGATGGCGGCTTAAGAGTAGGTGGCGACGTAGCCCGGGCGATAGCCTGCGGCGCCGACGCTGTCATGATGGGCTCCCCAATCGCTCGAGCCACAGAAGCTCCGGGACTGGGATACCACTGGGGCATGGCCACTTTCCATCCGGAATTGCCTCGCGGCACCAGGGTAAAAGCGGGCCAACAGGCGCCGCTTAAAGAGATACTGCTCGGTCCGGCCCGGGAGAACGACGGCACACTCAATCTTTTCGGGGCGCTAAAGACCTCTATGGCCACGTGCGGTTATGAGAATATCAAAGCTTTTCAGAAAGCCGAGCTGATGGTAGCTCCGGCCCTAAAGACAGAAGGAAAAACGCTGCAACGCGAGCAAGGCGTGGGGATGGGTTGAGCCACGAGGAGACCCAGACTGTTCTGGTCGTTGACTTTGGGGCGCAATACAGCCGCCTGATCGCCCGGCGTGTTCGGGAATTAAAGGTCTATTCAGAGATAGTTCCGTTCGATGAACCAGTCGAGAAGATCGCCGCACGGCGCCCCAAGGGCCTGATCTTGTCCGGCGGCCCGGCCAGTGTCAATATCGATGATGCCCCCTACTGTGACCCAGAAATATTTAACTTAGGGATACCGGTTTTAGGTATCTGTTATGGGATGCAGCTGATGACACACTCGTTGGGTGGAGAAGTCGCCCGTACTGACGTCTCGGAGTTCGGCCAGACAGCGATGTCGGCGGAGACCGACAGCATTTTGTTCCGGACGCTCCCTCGAGAGCAGACTGTTTGGATGAGCCATCGCGACAGTGTCAGTCAGTTGCCCACAGGTTTCCGGACGGTTGCCGGCACTGAACATGCGCCCACGGCGGCCTTCGAAAACACGGATCGTGATCTCTATGGGGTCCAGTTCCACCCCGAAGTGGTCCATACGCCGGCCGGAACAGATCTGCTCAAGAATTTTCTTTATGAAATATGCGGCGCCTTGCCCACCTGGACATCTGTTTCGATGATCGAGGACGCGATCGCTGCCATTCAGGCTCAAGTCGGCCGGAACAAGATCATCTGCGGCTTAAGCGGCGGCGTCGACTCGGCTGTCGCGGCCTTGCTGGTGCATAAGGCCGTTGGTGATCAGTTAACTTGTGTCTTTGTCGATCATGGTCTGATGCGCAAGAATGAAGGCGAGCAAGTAGAGGCTACTTTTCGCAAACATTTTCAGATCAACCTCGTCCACACTCAAGCCAAGGATAGATTTCTATCCAAGCTGGACGGGGTAACTGATCCAGAAAAAAAGCGCAAGATCATCGGGGAAGAGTTCATCCGGGTCTTCGAGGGGGTGGCTTCGGAGATGAAGGAAGTGGACTATCTTGTCCAAGGCACACTCTATCCCGATGTCATCGAGAGCGGCACTCGTGATGCCGCCAAGATCAAGACCCATCACAATGTTGGCGGGATACCGCTTGATATGCAGTTCGATCTGGTCGAGCCGCTACGACTTCTCTTTAAGGATGAGGTCCGGGCAGTCGGAGAGGAGCTTGGTCTCCCTGAGGAGATCGTGTGGCGGCAGCCATTTCCAGGGCCGGGTCTAGCGGTACGGATCATCGGTGAGGTTACAGAGGAGCGGCTCGACCTGCTTCGCGAGGCCGATGAAATAGTGACCGAGGAGATCAAACGGGCCGGGCTCTACCGGTCTATTTGGCAATCATTTGCGGTCTTACCGGCCGACTTGAAAAGCGTGGGAGTCCAAGGGGACGCCCGCACGTATGGTTCGACGATAGCCATCCGTGCTGTCACCTCCGACGACGCCATGACTGCCGACTGGGCCAGGATCCCCTACGAAGTGCTGACTCGCCTGTCGAGCCGCATTATGAACGAGGTGCCGGGGGTCAGTCGGGTCGTCTATGACATCAGCTCCAAGCCTCCCAGTACGATTGAGTGGGAGTAGTTGGGTTTCCTGATGACTTTCGCTATAATTCGAGCGTGGCCAAGGACATAGGGAGAGAGATGGAAGAGCAACTTGCTGATTACCGCAAACAAATTGACGACCTAGACAATGTAATCGCTGAACGCTTGAATGAGCGGGCACACATCGTCTTGTCAATCCGAGAACTAAAGAACGTCGCCCGGTTACCACTTTTTGATTCTCAAAGAGAGCAGGAGATCCTGACCCGGCTATCGCTGGGCAACGACGGTCCGCTCAGCGATGAAGACCTAAAAGAGATCTACCGTCATGTTCTCTTTCATATGAAGAACTTCGAATAGCGCTTAGCCGTCGTTTGACGGTGGTATACTGAAAGTGTGCTTGAGGCTAGATATTACGAGAAGCAAAGCGACAAAAAAGTCCGTTGTCAGCTCTGCCCTCATGCTTGTTTGATCAGCCCGGGCCGGGCCGGCCTTTGTTTCGTCCGTTACAATGACGACGGGCGCCTAGTGGCGCTAACCTATGAACGAGTTAGCGGCACGCAACTCGACCCGATCGAAAAAAAGCCGCTTCACTTTTTCCATCCCGGCTCGAAGATCCTTTCCGTGGGTGCGATTGGCTGCAATATGGCCTGTTTTTTCTGCCAGAACTGGCAGATAGCCCAACCAAAAGACGTAATGGATATCGACCCTATGGAGGCGGTCGCGGTTTTGACCGAGGAGCTGACGGTCGAGGCGCTTCTCGCCCAAGCTTTGCGCCTACAGTCAGTCGGGAACATCGGCGTCGCCTTCACCTATAATGAGCCGTTTATCTGGTTTGAATACGTGCTGGCGGCAGCGCGGGCGCTACAGGAGGCGGGGCTTAAGGTCGTCTTGGTCACCAACGGTTATGTGAGCGAAGCGCCGCTTTTGGAGTTACTGCCGTACATCGATGCTCTTAATATCGACATTAAAGGAATTACCGACCAAGTATACCGGCGCCTCGGCGGAGGACTTGAAGCGGTTATCCGCACCGCCGAGCTGGCGAAAAAGTCGGCCCACATCGAGCTGACAAATCTCTTGGTTCCAGAGATGAATACCGCTGAAGCCGATATCTCCGCGCTGGTTGATTGGGTCGCAGACTCGCTGGGGGCTGACACCCCACTCCATTTTTCCAGATATTTTCCCTCGCGTCAGGCCACCATCCCCTCGACCACGGCAACGGTTATGCAGGCCGCTAGTGACATCGCGAATCAGCGGTTAAACAAGGTGGTTCTGGGAAACATCTAGGAGTTATTCGAGATCGTCGGCAGGCGAGGTGTCGGCGGACTGGATATCGCTCAGCAGTCCTTTGACTTCATTGGCCTTGGGGCCGTTTGGCAGAGTCTCCAGATAGCCGTTGAAAGCGGCAATCGCGGTGGTAACGTCATCATCTTGGGATGAGACCCCTTGGTTGTAGTAGGCCTCGGCTAGACCAGTGACAATCTCGTCACTGCCGGGGTCTAGCGCCCGGGCCTCTTCGAAAAACCTTATGGCTTGGTTGTAGTCTTCATTGTCGAGGGCGATTTCTGCTTGGCCGACCATGGATAGTGCTTGCTCCTGAGGGGTGGCATTGATAGTGCCTGGAGCCGGGCTCGAACTGGTCTTGGTCGTCGGCGAAGGCAGCAAGAAGAGGAAGCTAAAACTCGTGCCGAACACAACCGCTAAAGTCCACGCTACTACCTTGACCCATGTTTTTGCTTGTTTTTTGTCTAGCATCCTTACCCCTCACATAATCTTAAATCGACCAGATATTAGCACACGCCGCCGATAGTGGCCAGGTTGCTTTTTCGCTTGTTTGGTGGTTAAATGTTTAAGAGTAGCGCAAGCGGGAAGGTTTAACGTAGAAATGTTGACCGCCCCGGGCAAGCTGCGTAACTTACGCGTCAACCCCTGGCGCGAATGAAGGAATACGGAAAGGAGAGGCGATGGCAAAACGAGGACCTCAACCAGGGACGCCTCAGGCAAAACGGGGTGGCCAGACGGTCAAAGAGAAGTACGGCTCAGACTTCTACAAGGAGATCGGCAAAAAGGGCGGCGACGCTGTCAAGAAAAAGTACGGCGCTGATTTCTACGAGAAGATCGGCAAAAAGGGCGGCGAAATGACGAAGGCGCGCCACGGTGTCGAGTTCTTTGAGAAGATCGGCAAAAAGGGCGGTCGACGCTAGCCCCATTCACGTTGATCAGCAAGCTTTAAAACACAAAATCAGCTAGGACTTCCAGTCCTAGCTGATTTTTATTGGGCCTCGCTCTGAGGGCTAAACTTATTACAGCCCTTGGTCACTGACGACACTATCTTGAAGTGGTTGTCGAGATGGGTCAGGTTGAGGATGTCCATCATTGGGTCACTGGCGACCACCAACATCTGTCCGCCCCCTTCCAGGACACGCTTTTGGCTATAGAGAAGCGACCCCAAAGCCGAGCTGTCCAGGTAAGATAATTTAGAGAAATCCAAGATTATTCGGCGATCTCCCTCGGCCAAGGCTGCCTCTACTGAGTCCCGCAGGAGGCGGAAGTTATGAAAGTCCATCTCTCCGTCCCCTTTGACCACGGTCACGTTGGTTAGCTTCTTGGTTTTGACATTGAATGACAATTAAAAGCACCTCTTCCTGTATGACTGTTTATTCCCAAAAACTGCTCCAAAATCAACCTTTTATCGGAGCGCACCTGGTTTGGTCACTTCAGATTTCGGAAAGAATACGAGAAAGCAGTGAAGAATGAGGGAGGGCTGTGTTCCAGGACAGGGTGAGCGCCGGTCGTCGGCTGGCGGTGGCGTTGCAGGATTACCGGCGTCTGAGGCCGGTGGTTTTGGGGATTCCGCGGGGCGGAGTTGTGGTGGCAGCTGAAGTGGCTGCGGCGCTCGATTGTGAGCTCGACCTGGTTATCTTGCGCAAGATCGGGGCACCCGGCAATCCGGAGCTGGCTATTGGAGCGACCGCCGGGGAGCAGCTGGTCGTTTGGAATCATCGCTTGATCGACGAGCTGGACATCCCCCAAGATTACCTGGATCAAGCGGTAGCGGCTCAAAACAGAGAGGTAGATAGGCGACGAAGGCTGTATCTGGGAGAAAAACCGGCGGCGGCGCTCCGCGGAAAGACAATACTATTAGTTGATGACGGGCTGGCTACAGGCTACACTGCATTGGCGGCTGCTCGTGCGATAAAAGCGGCTCTGCCGGAGCAGATAGTCCTAGCGGTTCCAGTTGGCCCGGTCGAGACCGTTTTGCGATTACGCGAGGAAGTGGATGACGTGGTCTGCCTCTTGACCCCGAAGCCATTTTTTGCCGTTGGTCAGTTTTACGAGGACTTTACGCAAGTGAGCGACGAGGAAGTGGTCGCGACGGTTAGAGAGCAGCGGACTGTTTGACAGCTTCTAGAGAGAAGGAGTAGAGGTGCATGGTAGATTTAAAAGTCGAAATTGAAGAGAACGAAGGGCAGGCGGTTATCCGTTTGCAAGGTGAGGTGGATGTCTATACAGCGCCGAAATTGAAGAGCACCATCGTCGATCTGGTAGACAAGGGTCACTTCAAGATAGTGGTCAATCTGGAAAAAGTTGACTTTATGGACAGCTCTGGGCTGGGAGTTCTAGTCGGCGGCCTGAAGCGGGTCCGGACTCACGATGGGGCTATCGCACTGGTCTGCACCCAGGAGAACATTCTCAAAATCTTCCGCATCACCGGACTGGTCAAGGTCTTTCCTATCTTCGAGGAAGAGACCGCGGCAGTCGCCGGAATCTAGTCAGATAGCTAGCGTTAACTGCGCATAAGCGCTTCGGCACCATTGCTCAAACGACCGCGAGTTGGTATCATACCCGTATTTGACGCCTTAAGGAGTACCCGTGGCCGAAAGAAGATTGACGGTCTTTGAGCATATAGACGAACTACGCAGTCGACTGACGAAAATTGTCATTGCGGTAATCTTGGCTGGGGTCGTCGGCTTTATCTTTTCTCATGACATTCTAAATATCCTGACTGCTCGCCTAGACCCAAAATTTAACCTGGTCTACAGAAATATCATGGAGCCGTTCATGGCTCGGTTCAAACTGGGGTTGATCGGCGGTTTGATCCTGGCCACACCGGTGATCTTCTATCAATTGCTGGCTTTTCTCTCCCCGGCCCTCAAGGGAACGGAAAGGCGAATTCTCTATCCGATGGTCTTTTTTATGGTGCTGCTCTTTTCGATGGGCGCGGCCCTGGGATACTTCATTGTCCTGCCTTTTGCTTGGACCTGGCTTTTTAGTCAGGGTACTGAGCTGGAATTGATACAGATTCTGACCGTCTCCGACTTTATCAACTTCGTAACCCTCTTTCTGTTTGCCTTCGGTGTCGCTTTTGAGACGCCGCTGGTGTTGGCGATCATGATGCGCCTGGGTATTGTCAAAAGGGAGACCCTTAGGGCCAATTGGCGGATAGCCTACGTGGTCATCTTAATCGTGGCGGCTATGGCCACTCCCGATTGGAGCCTGCCGCCGATGCTCATCCTGGGTGGGTCGATGATCATCCTTTATGAAGCCACGCTCTTCTCTGCGCGCTTCTGGAAAAAGTAGAAGTTACCACTTTGTGTTAATATTACGTCCGTTAAATCAGCGCCGGGTAGCCCTTATATAGTGTGCTGTCCCGGTAACCCGAAAAGCGCGAGGTCTATTTGAAAACTTTAATCGTTAGCGAGAAGAACATTGCCGCCCGCCGCCTGGCCCAACTTTTGGCCGTCGGCGGCAAGGTAGAGAACAGCAAAGTCAATAATATCGATATCTACAGCTTCAAGTATGGCGATGGCGATGCTGTCGCTATCGGTCTAAAAGGGCACATCCTGAAAGTCGACTTTCCCGATGAGTACTCTAATTGGCAAGAGGTCGAACCAGTCAAGTTGATCGATGCAGAGATCGTCAAGGTGCCAACCCAGAAGAATCTAGTCGCGGCCTTGAAAAAGCAGGCCAAAGTCGCGGACGACGTTATCATCGCCACTGACTTCGACCGGGAGGGTGAGCTGATCGGTTCAGACGCTGTCCAGCAGATTCAGACCGTCATGCCCGACATGTCGTTCCAGCGGGCGCGCTTTTCCGCTTTAACTAAGGGCGAAGTCGAGGAAGCCTTCGACAATCTCGATGTCCTCGATCAGAACTTGGCTAATGCCGGCGAGAGCCGCCAAGATATCGATCTTATCTGGGGTGCCACGCTGACCCGCTTTATTTCGCTGGCCTCGACCAGACTCGGCAATCAGTTCTTATCTGTCGGTCGGGTTCAGAGCCCCACCTTGACGTTGGTGGTCGATCGCGAAAGAGAGCGACAGGCTTTCGTCTCCCAGACCTATTGGCAGCTGAGCGGACTTTTTGACGCCGATGGTGAGCATTTTACCGCTTCCCATAAGTCTGAGAAATTCTGGGATAAAGACGAAGTAGACGGAGTGGTCGCTCGACTGGCTGCTGGAGGCAGTCCGTCTGCGGGCACGGTTCAGACCGTTAAAAGGACGGCCCGCTCCACTAAGCCGCCGGCCCCCTTCAACACGACCTCATTTCTGCTCGCCGCCGCCTCTTTGGGTGTGTCGCCGGCTAATGCGATGCGCGTGGCCGAAGGCCTCTACATGGGGGGCTATATCAGCTATCCGCGAGTCGATAATACTGTCTACCCTAAGTCGTTGGATCTGCGGGAAATGCTTAACAACATCAGCGGGGCCGATACTGTCGGCCCGTTGGCGAAAGAGCTGGCCGCTCTGAAAGAATTGACGCCGACCCGAGGCAAAAAGCTTGCTACCGATCATCCGCCGATCCACCCGACCGCTGTGCCGCCAAAAGGCAGCCTGGACGATCTCGATTGGAAGGTATACAAACTGGTCGCCCACCGCTTCATGGCCACGCTTGCTTCCGAGTCCAAGTCGGAGTCGATGCGGATAGACATCGAGGTCAACGGGGAGCCCTTCTTTGTTCGGGGTTCGCGGGTCGTCGAAGACGGGTGGCTACGCTACTATCCGTACTCGAAGAAGAAAGACGAGATCCTCCCCGACCTACAAGAAGGCGGCCAGGTCTCTCTGGTCGAGCACACCGTCGAGGAGAAAGAGACGCAACCCCCGGCCCGGTACAGTCAGGGTGCTTTGATCCAAGAGATGGAGAATCTGGGCTTAGGGACGAAGGCCACCCGGCATGCCATCATCCAAAACCTCTATAGCCGGAGCTATATGCATAGCGACCCGATCGTTCCGACCGAGATGGGGATGGCTGTGGCCGATTCATTAAAGAAGCATGCCGGGGCGATCTCGTCGCCGGAGATGACCGCGCAGCTGGAAGCGGCGATGGACAGCATTGTTGAAGGGAAGAGTACTCACGACGAGGTGGTCGATAGCTCGCGGAAGATGTTAACGAAAGTCATGGCAGAATTAATGAAGAACGTCGAAGCTGTCGGAGCAGAGATCCGCGAAGGTATCCAGGAAAGCCGGACCGTCGGCACGTGTCCGGAATGCGACTCGCCACTACGGATAATCCGGGCCAAGAAATCAAAAAAGCGGTTTGTCGGTTGCACGAACTATCCGGACTGCAAGAAAGCCTATCCGTTGCCCCAGTTTGGGGACGTCATTGCTTTGGGGACCGAATGCGATCAGTGCGGCTCGCCGCAGATAAAAGTCGTCAGCAAGGGTCGACGTCCCTGGGAACTCTGCTTGGATCCGCAGTGTCCGACGAAAGCGGAATACCGAAAAAAAGCCAAGAAAGCTTAAGCTAACTGTACCTCCCCAGAATTCAGATTCGCGGGGTGATACAATAAGCGTCGTTATGAGTATCGAACGAGCGAAAGTCGCCATTATTGGCAGCGGCAATGTCGGATCAAACGCCGCCCTCTTCACAGCGTTAAGCGGGACGGCCGATATCATCCTGCTTGATATCGTCGAGGGCTTGGCCGAGGGTCGGGCGTTGGATATGAGCCAGTCGCTGGCGATCATCGGCAACGACACTAAAGTTACGGGCGGAGATGATTTTTCCCTTCTAGCCGGGGTTGATATCGTCGTCATTACCGCCGGTCTACCGCGGCAACCCGGGATGACCAGGATCGACCTACTTCATAAGAACGCCGCTATCATCAAAAGCACCGTCGCTAACGTCAAGACATACGCTCCAGAGGCGCTTCTAATGATCGTCACTAACCCGCTCGACATCATGACTCATTTGGCGTGGCTGGAGATGGGCGGGCCGACCGAGCGCGTGATCGGCATGGGTGGTCTCCTTGATTCCGGACGGTTTAACTATTACTTGGCCGAAGCCGCCCAAGTATCGCGCGCCGCCACCGATGCGATAGTCATTGGCTCTCACGGCGACGAGATGGTGCCGCTGCAGAGCCGGGCCGCAGTCTCCGGTGTTCCCTTCACAAACCTTTTGGACGAGGCCGAGATGACAGTGGCGGCTGAAAACGCCCGGCT